>CAYUYM010000207.1:0-5753 GCA_964449305.1 uncultured Chromatiales bacterium
GTGCGCGCATGATCGAAGTCCTGCGGCTTGACAAAGACCACATCCCGAAGGCGGTAGACCCCGTTGCCCAGAACCTGCTCTGATTTCAGGAGGAGATCCTCCTGCCGAAGTGAATCGAGATGCACCTCCGCGGGCGCCTCGTCCCGCACCATGGGGCGGACCTGCAGAAAGCTGAACTCCGAAGCCTCCCCCGGCTCCCCGACACAGCCGGCGAACTCGATCTCCACCGGACAATTCATGGCTGTTTCACAGAGACGTGAGAGCAGCATGATGATCCTCGCCAGCGGCATCACTTCGGACTGAAGGATGGGGCCAAAGTTCAGTACTCGGTAGCCATGGCGGAAGATTCCCTCTGTCAGGATGTCGTTCTCCGCATCATACGTGGATGCAACATGCGCCAGTGTGCCGTGCTCCTCTGCCGTGCGTGTCTCGAGGTGAACGAGGTGCTCGTCCTCCGTCGGGTGGATGAGCGCATCCGAACCAAGATCCAGCGCCCAGAATGTCCGTTGGTTGTTGGCGTAATAGTCCTTGCGCGTGTTGAACTGCGGAAGGATGGATGGCATCGCCGGACAGAATTGGAGGCTCACTCCTCCATCGACGATGGTCTTGCCGAGCCCAAGGGCGATGTTCACGATGCCGTCGGTGGGACGTGCGTCCCCGAACGGGTAGAAGTTGTAGGACCGTACGACACCCGAGAAATGCGGATAGAAGGCATCGCCATGACGGTGGCCCGACACCTGCTGGATGATCACCGCCATCTGCTCCTCCTCCATGCGGTGTCCTGTGGCCTCCAGATAATGGCGGGCACCCTTGAAATATGTCGACGCGTACACGTACTTGATCGCCTGCACGAGTTTCTGGTAGCGCACCTCCGGGTTGCGGTTGCTGTTCGGGATCATCAGCGTGGCATAGATGCCGGCAAAAGGCTGGTAGAGCGTGTCCTCGAGCAGACTCGAGGACCGGATGGCGAGGGGAAAGGTGAACTTCCGTATCACTCCGCGGAGATCCTCCTCGATCTTCGGAGGAAAGTCGCCCTCAAGGAAACGATCGAGGATCTCCTCGTCGGAGACGTTGCGGACCGCGAAGGGCAGCAGGTTGTTCAGCTCCATGAACTGCGCAAACACGTCCGTCGCAAGGACGATGGTCCTGGGTATCGAGATGCGCACATGGGGGAAGAAGTCCGGGTCCAGGTAGTTCTTGAAGATGTTGTCGATGAACGCGAGGCCACGCGCCTTCCCTCCGAGCGAGCCATCGCCGATGCGGAGGAAGGTGGCATGGCTGTCGTAGTCCGCGCGCTCGTAGTCGAGGATGATGCCGCGCTGTTCCTGGATGAGGAGGTTCTCCATGCGCTTGAGCATGTAACGCCGAAGTTCGTCCGCGCTTTTGAACACGGATGATTTGACCGCCTTGAGGTCGGCGGCCAGGCGGAACTTCGTCCGCGCCATCAGCCAGTTGGAGAAGTGATCGTTTGCACCATGCAACCAGAGGGATTCGTCGGGGATGCTCCGGAGCTTGGTGTAGAGCTCGCGGATGTTGCGGGCCCTGTCGATCTCCGTGCCATCGGGCAGGCGGAAGATGAAGTCCCCGAAGCCGAAGTTGTTCTTCATGAAGTCCCGCACCTCGAGCAGCAGGGTGCGTGAATGCTTGTGCACGTAGTGCGCCCCAAGCCGCTCCACCGTCTCCTGGAATTCCGTCTGTGCCGACTGCACGATGATGGGCAGATCGGATCGAACCTCGTGCACCCGGCGGATGAAGGTGACCCCGGCATCAGGCTGCACCTCTCCATCAATCTCAAACTTCAGATCGGTGATGATGCCCAGAAGCACGCCCTGGTAGGTCTTGAAGTAATTCCATGCCTCCTCGAACGTGGTGGCATGAAGGATCTTCGGTCGCGCGCGCTGGCGCAGAAGCTTGTCGGACAGGTTCTTTCCCTCCTGAATCAGCATCTGCGATTGCTGGATGAGCTCGGTGTAGATGAGCGGCAGATAGGATGAATAGAACTGCGGCGAATCCTCCACGAGGATGATGGCACGAACGCCGTGCTCCAGGCAGTCGTGTGGTGCGTTCTGCAGATCCTCGAGAATCTTGATGACCGCGAGAAACAGCTTCCTGTCCCCCGCCCAGATGAAGATGCGGTGAAAGATGGAGAGATTGTCCTGCTCCAACAGCACCTGAAGCTCGCGCGACTGATAGGCGAGAAGCACAATGGGGAGAGCCGGCCAGTTCTGTTTCACCGTATGGGCGAAGGATTGGAGGCGCATGTCGCCCAAGCGCAGCATGGTGATGATGAGGTCGAACTCCTGTTCGGCAAGAGCCTCAAGAGCAGCCTCACCGGAAAACACACGGGTGATGCTTGGGGCATAGTGAAGGTTGAGATCAAGGTACTCGCTCATGAGCGCCTCGGTGAGCTGGCCGTCATCAATGAGCGTGTAGAAATCGTAGCGACTCGAAACGAGCAGGATGTTGTTGACCCTGTGCTTCATCAGGTCCTTGAAATCGAGCTCCGTCGAATCCACCTGCGTGGCCACGCCGGAGCGGATGATGACCTCCTGTAGTTCGTCGCGTCGGGTGTTCTGGGACATGGGGGGAAGTGATTGGTGGCAGGTGATGATGCAGATGGATCAGGATTCGTCGGGCGTCATCCAAGAGGTGTCGTCCGGACCGGAGAGGCGTTTGTCGCGCACATCCTCCACGATCCAGCGGATGCCGTGGGCAAGGGCGACGAGACAGACGGCCACGCCGATCCAGTGCACCCACTGCGCGATGCTCACAGCACTGTCCATGAAACCCAGATGCGTGGCGAGATGGTTCCAGTCGTGGATGAGACCCCTGCCGATGAGATGCAGGCGCTTGACAGGGGCATCAGCGATGTAGATGGCGGCGTTGCACATGGACTGCCCGGTCCAGAACAGCGGCCACACGGTGTGCGCGGGCCAGCGCCGCCACACAAAGATGGTGATACCTGCAGGAAACAGAACCTGGAAGATGCTCCCACCCATCACGTACAGCGTGTGCCCAAGCACCTGGAAGAAGAAGTGCCCCGCCTCATGGATGATCAGCGTCACAGCATCGAGCAGCACGATGAGCAGGGGCGGTGACCAGGTGCGAAGTGTCGGGTCGTAGTCGAAGGCGACAAACCACAACACCCTGGCCAGCCAGAGGATGGCGAGGGATTTCAGGATGGGGGTGGCATAACGCATGGTGGAAGTTACGAAGTCTCCACCGCGACTTCCAAGCCACGGCCGATGCGCATCGCTCCATTCCACCGCCGGATTCCCTATCTTGCCCTCAATCCATTCACCACCCCGCTTCGACAATGCGCCTCACCGCCCTGCTCCTGTTGTTCATCACATTGTCCGCCACCGCGGCAGCCCAGTTCATCGGCCTCCCCGGCATCTACCACCTCGGCTCCGCCGACATCCCCGTCCCGGCATCGCGCTACGCCGATCCCGCGATCTCGGGCGTGGTGTGCCGCGTGCGCTGGGAGACCTTTGAGCCATCCCCCGGCCACCACGATTGGACATTCATCGATGGCGAGGTGGCGAAAGCCCGGGCCGCCGGCAGCCGCATCAGCCTGCAACCGCTCGGGCAGCCGGCGTGGCTGCGCGATTCGCTCGGTGTCCGCGTGATGTACTCCATCGACGACAATCCCAACCACCGGACCTTCGGGCTCATCACCTGGATGGCCGTGCCGTGGGACTCGACCTACATCCGCCGACTGAGATCCATGATTGATCACCTGGCGGAACGCTATGCCACCGATCCGGTGGTGGCGTATGTGAACCTCGTCGGCGGGCAGCTGTCACGCAACCTGCCAGACACCGTGCTCACCGACACCACCAGCCGGACGCGTGCGCCGATGTGGACCACCATGGGCTACGATCCCGCAGCCTTCGCCGGCACCATCTGCGGTGTGCTGGATCACGCCATGTCCGCATTCCCGACAACGCCCATCTGGTGCTCCATCGATTATGTCACCTTTGAACGGCATGCCACGGGCAACGTCCCGAACCATCTTGCCTCCCTGGTGGCGGCATACGGCGTGGCGCATCATCCCGATCGCTTCGGCGCCTTCCGGGAGGACGTGTCCGGCTGCACACCGTACGAAGGAGTGAACCCGGGGTCCCAGTGGGCGCTGATGAAGGCGATGCCCTGCCGCACGGGCGCGCAGATGCTGTGGAGCGTGCAGGACGGACCGACACGGATGAACAAATGCGGCATCGTTCCATCCACGAAGTCCGCCGTGCTGGATTCCGCCATCGGCACAGCCCTGCGTTACGGCATGCGCTACCTGGAGATCTATGCGGCCGACATCGAGGACGCGTCACTCCATGATGTCATCGCCCGCGGCAACGATGCGCTCATCCTGCAGGCGGCCGCATGCAGCGGATCCACATCCATCCCCCCACTCCCCGCGACATCCACGCCCGCGTTTCATCCCCACCCTGTGGTGGACATGCTGACACTTGACACCCTCCCCCTCGGAGCCGACATCACCATCATCGATGTTCTGGGGCATGTCGTTCTGCAGTATGCGGTGACGGAAGGCACGATGCACATCCCCGTCCGGCATCTGCCCGCGGGGGTGTGGCTCCTCCGCATCGCATCTCCCACAGGCGTCACCAACCATCGCTTCATCCGACAGAACTGACTCCCCGACGCATCACACTGCTTGCTTCTTCCCACACCGTTTCTTTCATTGCGGCATCACCAGAATGCGGGACGTTCCATGACACAGGTCAGTGATGATGCAAAGGCCGTTGTGCTGCTGACCGGCAGCATCGGTGGACAGATCGACGCGCGTGTGCAGCCGCTCACGACGCAGGAGTACACCACGTTGGAGCGCTGGATGCTGGGGGAGGGCATCCGTCCAGCGGACCTCCTGAGGGAGCGCGGGCGGCGGGCGCTGGCAAGCGACTTCCCCCCCGTCCCCATCTACCAGCCGCGTCTGCTGGATCTGCTCGCACGCATCGACGCGCTCGAGGATGAACTGCGGCGGCTGGCCACCGATGGCATCGCCCCCATCTGCCGCGCCGACGCCTGCTGGCCGCCGCATCTGCGCGAGCACCTCGGCCAGCGTGCACCGACGCATTGCTACATCACCGGGAACCCGGCGCTGCTTGCGGCCGGCGGGATCGCCATCGTCGGTTCGCGCAATGTCGATGCCGACGGACTCGGGGCCACCGTCGCCGCCGCCCGCCGATGCGTGGCAGCGGGGCGCTGTGTCGTGTCCGGTTGCGCACGTGGGGTGGATCAGACCGCCATTCAGACGGCACTCGACATGGGGGGGACAGCCATCGGCATCCCCGCCGACAGCCTCATCCGCGAGGCGCACGCCACGCGGCACCGTGCTGCGCTGGAGGCGGGCCGACTGCTGCTGCTGACACCGCATCACCCGACGACGAAGTTCTCCGTTGCCAACGCCCACGCACGCAACCGCCTGATCTACGCGATGGCGGACGAGGCCCTCGTCATCTCCTGCGGCGACCGAGAGGGCGGCACGTGGACGGGAGCGGTCGAAGAGCTGGCGCGCATGCCGCATCGCCCCATCCGCGTGCGCCTCGACCCCACCGCCCCTCCGGGCAACCACGCCCTGCTGGCGATGGGAGCAGAAAAGGCAGTCGACACATGACGATGATGGCCATGCGTGCGTCGCCCCGGGCATGGCGATGCATGCAATGCTTCGGCGAAGGGCTCCTTCCCCTCACTCATCCTGCATCCACCACGTCTTCATCACGCCCTTGCCCTTGATC
>CAYUYM010000208.1:0-5675 GCA_964449305.1 uncultured Chromatiales bacterium
CGGGCTTCTGGTGTGCGATCACCAGGGAGGGGCGACCGATACTGGGTGTGATCGCCTCGTTCCTCCCGGTTGGAGTGGCCGCGCCCTGAACCGGGGTTTTTTGTAACCACGGGCAGATCCGCGCAGCCAGCGTCGCGAAGGCATGCGGTGGATTGTGGTCATGATCGCATGATCCATCGGAAAAGGTGGTCATTTGCGACGCATTTTGCGTTTTTCGAAAGACACCGTACCTTTGCACCACAGAAGCATGCCCGACGGAACATCTGTCGAGTCGACACATGATTCCCTGCCACCTACGTACACACATGCGATGACACCCTTTGACAAGAGCCTTCCCCCTGGGACACCGATCTACGCTCCGGACACGATACAGGCACGCCTGATTTACACCGCCCAGGTCACCGAAGACGAGATCGAGTATCTGAAACTGTTCGCCCGTCATTCGGTGGACACGCTTGTCGTGTACAACGTTGTGACACAGAGGCTGGAGTTTTTGAGTCCCTCCTTCGAGCGACTCACGGGTCTGCCAGTGGAGAAGGCCATGATTCTTCCGCTCAACCGGTTGATGGACGAGGAATCCTACCAACGCTTTCATCCCTACAACGATGCCCGTACGAGACTGATGCTCGAGACACCGGAAATCATCCACCAATACAGTGATGAGCTGACATTGTACCGGTTGGATGGGAGCACATTTCCCGCGGAAGTCTTCACCCATTATTTGCAGCGGGCGGATGGATCGCCCATTGCCGTGGCGGTGTTGCGGGACATCACCGACAGGAAGAATTACGAGGCCTCGCTTGTGAATCTGCTCGAGGAGCAGACTAGGCGAGAGAGGGCGGAAAAGGCCCTCATCCATCAGAAGGAGGAGTTTCTGCGGCAGGAGCTGGAGAAGCGGCGGTCGGAGCTTGTGACCATGGGCGTCACGATCGCGGAGAACAACACGCTGGCGATTGATGTGCTGGTGGAGATCAGCCAGATGGTGAAATCCCTGTCGAAGGAGGCGCATGATGCCATACGGCCCGTGATACAGCGGTTCAAGAAGAAGCAGTTTCAATCGCGCTGGCCGGGATTGCAGGAGCTGACGGACCTGGAGGGAAACGAATTCCTTGCGCTTCTGCAGCGCCGCCATCCTCGCCTCACGAAGCTCGACAGGCAGCTCTGCATGCTGATACGATTGAACCTCACGAACAACGACATCGCGCATCTCACCTCCTCGGCGTACGACGCGATACGCAAGGCCAGGACGCGCCTGCGGAAGAAGCTTGGCATCGCCCCAGACATTGATCTTTCCGAATATCTTCAGTCGCTGCATTCCGCATGACGGGAGCGCACAGCAGCGGGGACGCCGGAGAGTGGGAGGCATGGGCTGCGCCGCAGGCTGCCGGCCGTGGGGGTGGGTGGGGGCTGGCGTGATGGCTTCTAAGAAAGACCTTAAGGTCTTCTAAGAAAGATCTAAGAAGACCTTAAGGTCTTTCTTAGAAGCTGAGACAGCCGACGATCTTCCTGGGAGGACCACGATGCTTCTCTGTCATCCGAAACGCGGAAGCTGCGATCAACGTGTGTTCAACACTCGAACTTCCGGAAATACCATCCTGGTCATGGCGCGTGACGGACACGCGGCTCCATCCCCTGACTTTTCATTTTCCGCACACACTTCCATGAAGCGCTGTTTTTGTCGGGATTCATCGATGGACTCCGGATTTCTGGGTGGTGCGCGTGGTGCTGAGCGACTGAAGGGCCGCGAGGGGGCGTCGGTGAGCCAACGGCAGCAACCGCGGGCGCATACAGCGGCGCTGTCGACTGCCGCGCTGACGGCGGGAGGTACATCCTGCGCGTGCTTCAGAACGCCGTGATGCTGCACCTGCGGATGGAGGTGCTGGCACGGGAGTGTGAATGAAAGGCGGATCGGGTGGATCGTAAGGTTACCTTCGCGGATCGATAGGCCGCGAAGTCTCCTTCGGCGGACGGGATAGACCTTAAGGTCTCGTCCTGTGGATCGGATGGACCGTGAGGTCTCCTCCGGCGGACGGATAGACCTTAAGGTCTTCTAAGAAAGATCTAAGAAGACCTTAAGGTCTGGCCAGCTCTCGGAAACCCATGCCATCATCACAATCTGCGCATGATGTGGATTCGGATGCCTGTGTCCCCCTACTTGTCCGCCGAAAATGTCCTCCCAACACTTGACGTCATCTGTCGGAGATGCGATATTGCGATCAGATTCATTCACCCTATGCGGTTCAAGCCCGCCTGGCGCACCACGGTCATCACCCGCACCAAATCCTGCATGGAATCACACATCACCTGACAGTAGACCAGTTTGGCGAAACGGCAGCGATTTCGCTGCCATTTTAGGGAGGGGGCCGTTGCGAGTCGGCCCCTTATTTTTGGTCCGGGGAAAGAAGAGCGGTGTTTGTTGGAAGTGGAGAATTTTGTTCCTTCCTGATGACCATTTGCCTGATCTGTCCACGGCTGTGAAGTGACCACCATGTCCGCCAAGAATATTGTCCTCATCATGCTGTTCGTCGTCCTGGCGTCCTTCACCGCACCAGGCCAGGAAAACAACGCGCACAAAGGAAATGTGGCACCGTATGTGGAGTTGTCCTACGATGGGTTGGTCGCACTCGACGCAGGGGGGACAGCCGAGCTGCCACTCCGCGTTGAATCGGACATGATCATCGGTGGTGTGACTCTGATGTTTTCCGCATCTCGCACCCTCCGCATCGACACCGCCCGCATGGCCTTCGCCGGCGCACCACCGATCGACATCGTCCACGATCGGGACGGCAGGACTCGTCTTTACTGGAGCTCGCTGGAATCGCATCGGGTGCCGGAACGCGGCGTGCTGATGACCATCACCGTGTCCGCCGCGCCGGACTTCGACGGACACGAGACGATGCTGGAGATGACCGACGACTGTGAGAACGAGATCGGGGATCCCGATGGGCACACTCTGCCACATGCGCGCATCCTCCTGCCCTCTGTCGCCCGGAGCGCGGAGCGGCCCATCCTTGCAGTGTATCCGAACCCCGTGCGGGATGCCGCGACCATCACCTTCGACGTCCCGTACGACGCGATGGTGACGCTGACGCTGCACGACATGCTGGGGAGAGTCATCCTGGAACTCGCGAAGGGAATGCTGACCGGTGGCCGTCACACGTTGGCGATGGAGGCTGCAGCACTGCCGCCTGGCACCTGCATCCTGCGAATGGTGATGGAGCGCGACGGGCGCCGCGTGATGCATGAGCGGCGCGTGGATGTGAAGCGATAGGAGGAGGATTTTTCAAGGTGCTTGATTTCGATTGTGAAAGAGAATAGATTGGGGCATTCCGCTTGCATAAGCGAAATAAGCGCTGTTCATTCAATCTCTGACAAACGAACGCAGGTCGCATCCTGCTGCGTGTGGATCGCGTGGGTTGTCTCTCATGACGTGATCTCCATGCGGAGTGTTCTTTCTGTCGTGGTATCCTGCCACGACATCGTTCGTGGTGCAGTCCATCGTCTCCTTCAACCCTGTTCGTGAACCTCAGCCACCCGACCATCCACACCTCCGTCCCTTCAGACGTCGCTCTCGCCGCCATCCTTCAGGCTGTTGCCATCCTGCCTGCCGGAATGCGTGGTGTTTCCTCCTTCACGGTGTGTTCAACACCGATGATCATGGGCGGTGTGCAGTGCGGCCAGGTGTGTCCCTGCTCCGACAATCACCACACCATATGAGGATACCATGTCTCGCGGTTCCATGATCCTGGCGATGCTTCTTCTGGCATCCGTGTCTGCTTTCGGTCAGCAATACACACTGCGGATTCTCAATGAATCACAGGTTGCGCCGAACATCTATCAATTCGACATCTACCTGCAGAAGGATGCGGCCGCGACGTGGGCCGACTACTCGTGGGGGCAGTATGTGATCCAGTTCAATCCGGCCATGAAGACACCCGGTGCGTATCTTTACCTTACCTCTGTCGCCGGAAGCTCTCAACTGACGAACACCGCTCAGATTCCGGTGCAGGGCAAACTCTCCGTGTATACTGGAGGGACACCACTCACGGGTGAGTTGCGCGTCGCTGCGGGGACTCCTCCAGGTTTTGGCAATGGCTCGGTCATCTCCACCAGCAATCCGGGAACACGCATCCTGACCTTTCAGGTGCTCAGCACATCTGCCTCAGGTGGAGGAGGAACTGCCGTTCCCTTCCCACAAGTCACCCCAAACCTTGCATGGAAGACCGCATTACCCAATCCGTACACACAGGTTGCCGGATACATCGGTGGTGTGAGTACCACGATCACCACGGGCCGCACGTTCCATGGTCCCGCCACGAATCCCGTGCTGAACAGCACGCCGATGACCTACAGCTCATCCACCACAACTTCGGTACCGGGCATCGTCCCGCCCTGCGGCACCGACCAGGCCATCATCGGTGTGGAAGTGGTGACAACAGGATCCAGCTCACCGCTCTCGCTCACCCAGCTTCAGTTCAGCACAAATGGCACCACAGCGGTTGCCGACATCGCCTCCGCCCGCGTGTACTTCACCGGCCTTTCATCCACCTTCGCGGCAACCAACCAACTCGGAAGCACGGTGACGGGACCAACTGGTGGTTTCGCCGTGAACGGTTCGCAACAGTTGGAGGAGGGCACGAATCACTTCTGGCTGGTCTACGATCTGGCCCCGGCTTCCAGCTCTGGGAATGTGCTCGATGCCGAATGCGCTGAACTCACGATTGGTACTGCCGCGACATACATTCCCACAGTAACGGATCCGGGAACGGGCCGTCCCATAGACACTCGTCCCGATCCGAATGTGGGGCATTCCGTGACGCTGTGCCAAGGTGGAACCGCGATCATCGGTGGTACCGCCACCGGAGGTGCGTCGCCATACCGGTATGCCTGGATGCCCACCACAGGTCTTAATGATCCAACCTCGGCCCAGCCGACAACGTCAGCAATGACCACAACGACCTATACCGTGACAGTGACCGACGCCCATGACTGCTCCGCATCGGATACCGTTCATGTACAGGTGGCTGATCCACTCAATGCTGACGCCGGCCCCGACGTGCAGATCTGCGCAGGTGGAGGCGCGCACATCGGCGGCAGTGCGTCCGGTGGCACGCCACCCTACAGCTATTCGTGGACTCCGCCAACGGGCCTGAGTGATACCTCCATTGCTGATCCGATGGCCAGTCCTGCAAGCACAACCACCTATTTCGTGACTGTAACCGACGGTGCTTCATGCAGCGTGACTGACACGGTTATTGTGACGGTGGTGAACGGATCCGTGACGATCACACAGGATCCTGCGGACACCTCTGTCTGTGCAGGTGCCCCGGCATCCTATTCGGTGGCGGCCACTGGCACGGGCGTGACGTATCAATGGCAGGTGGACATGGGAACAGGGTACTCGGACATTGCCGATGGTGCCACCTATTCCGGCGCGACCACAGAATCACTGGCGATCGACACGACGGCCTCCTCGATGGATGGTTGGTTCTTTCGCTGCATCGTGGGAGGGACCTGCGCTGCGCCGGAGACCAGCCTCGTTGCGTCCCTTTCCATCCCTGCACCACCGCAGGTCACCGACGATCCGGACAACAGCACGATCTGCGCTGGAGGCAACACGAGCTTCAGCGTGACCGCGACGGGCACGGGCATCAGCTATGCTTGGGAGGAGAACA
>CAYUYM010000209.1:0-5645 GCA_964449305.1 uncultured Chromatiales bacterium
CCCCTGCATGCCAACGATCCGGATTTTGTCCGGCAGGACGAGGCCGCGATTCTGGACGCCCTCGCCCGCGGCCGCTCCTTTGTCGCCAACTCCTACAACGGCGACCCGCGCGGCTTCAAGTTCTGGGCCGCGGCGCCCGACGGCATCCACCAGCAGGGGGCGACACTTCCATTCCAGCACGGCGCCATCCAGCTCAACTGCCAGCTTCCGTTTCCCGCGGAGATCCGCCTCGTGCGCAACGGCGCCACGCTCCTGCATTCCCACGGACGCGATCTCTCCCTCACGGTCGATGAACCGGGGATCCACCGCATCGAGGCGTGGAAGGGGGATGCTGCATGGATCTTTTCCAACCCGATTCGCATCACCGACAGCGGAGAATGACAGCATGACCGATATCACCGAGTTCCAGGACGACATCGACAAACCCCGATCCAACTGTGGTGTGGTGGCGGTGTATGGCGACCCGCGTGCATCGCTTCTCACCTACTACGGTCTGCACTCCCTGCAGCACCGCGGCCAGGAGGCATCGGGCATCGTGTCCTGCCACAGGGAATCACCCGAACATCCTCATCCACGCCTCAACATTGTGAAGGGGGCGGGGCTGGTGACGGAGGTGTTCCCCGACCACAAGACGCTCAACGAGATCCTTGCCGGAAACATCGCCATCGGTCACAACCGCTATTCCACCACGGGATCATCCAACCTCGTCAATGTCCAGCCGTTCATGGTGAACTACCGCGATGGGCAGCTTGCCGTGGCCCACAATGGCAACCTCACCAACACGCGGCATCTCCGTCACGCCTTGGAAGAGGATGGCACCATTTTTCAGACCTCCACCGACACCGAGGTCTTCCTCCACCTGACAGCCCGGTCCAAGGCTCCCACACCCGAGGCCCGCATCCTGGACGCGCTCAACACGGCCGAGGGCGCCTATTCCCTCGTCATGCTTCACGGCGACACACTCATCGCGGCGCGCGATCCCCACGGTTTCCGGCCGCTCTGCCTCGGTCGCAAGGGTGAGGCATGGGTGGTCGCCTCCGAGACCTGTGCGCTCGACATCATGAAGGCCACCTATGTGCGCGATGTCGAACCCGGCGAGGTGCTGTTCTTCGACCACCGCCTGGAGGAGAACGGCGGCCCCGTGAGCTGCTTCATCGAGATGAAGCCGCCCATGCACCGGCAGTGCATCTTTGAGTTCATCTACTTCTCGCGCCCGGATTCCCGCATCTTCGGTGAGAGCGTGGACAAGATCCGGCGCCGGCTCGGCAAGCGCCTGGCCGAGGAGGCTCCCGTCCATGGCGTGGACGACGATCCTGTGTACGTGATGGCCGTGCCCGATTCCAGCAACACCGCCGCCGTGGGCTTCGTCCGCAACGCCACGAAGATGGGGATCGATGCACGCTACGAGATCGGCCTGCTGCGCAGTCACTACATCGGCAGAACCTTCATCCAGCCCGGGCAGGAGAAACGCGAGATGAAGGTGCGCATGAAGTTCAATCCCGTCCGCGGCACCATCGAGGGGCGCACCGTTGTCGTGATCGACGACTCCATCGTCCGCGGCACCACGAGCAAGCTTCTGCTCAACCTCATGCGCGAAGCGAATCCGCGGGAACTCCATCTCCGCATCAGTTCGCCCCCCATCCTCAACCCCTGCCCCTATGGCATGGACTTCGCCAGCAGGGAGGAGCTCATCGCCGCACAGAACGACAGCGACGTGGAGCGCATCCGAGAGGAACTCGGCTGCGATTCCCTGGCCTACCTCTCCCTCGAGGGCCTGCTGAGCACCGTGCCGCACGACGGCAGCCGGGGCTACTGCACCGCCTGCTTCACCGGCGACTATCCCATCCCCCCGGAACGCAACAGCGTCAAGGAGGAACATGAACAGTAGACGGGTCCTGACTGTGCTGCTCGCGCTGCTGGCCCTCGCCGGCATGGCGCGGGCGCAGACCGGCGCCGATCGGCGCATCATCGTTCGTCTTGCCGCAGCCTCCGCCGTGACCGCTGCGCCGGACGGACAGGCGTTCACCACCGCATCGTTGCGCGCCTGGGCCGGGCAATGGCGCGTGGAGCGCATCGCCTCCATCCTGCCCGCCGCGCCCGGTGTGCAGAAGGCTGCCGGCGGGCTCGACCGCATCGTCATCATCACCCTGGCTCCCGGCATCGATGCCACCGCCGCCATCGCCGACCTCGGCTCGCGCTCCGACGTGGACTGGGCCGAAGCGGACCATCTGCTGCACGTGGATCTCGCACCGGACGACTCCGCATGGTCGGCCCAGTGGGGCATGCGCCGCGTCGGCATGGAACAGGCCTGGGAGCGCACACGCGGCTCCGCATCCGTGCGCATCGGCATCATCGATACGGGCGTGGACTACCTCCATCCCGACCTCGCCGGCCAGTTGTGGATCGACTCAGAGGAGGACATCAACCACAACGGCCGCTTCGACCCCTGGCCCGCCACCGAGGCGCGCAACGGCATCACCGGTGATCTCGACGGCATCGACAACGATGCCAACGGATTTGTGGATGACGTCATCGGCTACGACTTCGTGGATCAGCAGGGCGAGGCCAGCTCTCCGGGCGGCGATCACCAGGATCCCGATCCCGACCCGATGGACGAGATGGGTCATGGCACGAGCGTGGCCGGCATCATCGGCGCGGCGACGAACAACACGATCGGCGTGGCCGGCATAGCCGACGGCTGCCGCATGATGACGCTCCGCGCCTTCGACGCGCGCGGCATCGGAGCCGAAAGCGATGTGGCGCGTGCCCTGGCCTACGCGGTCGCCAACGGCGCGCGGGTCATCAACATGAGCTTCGGTGATGTGGTGTACTCGCGGCTTCTGCGTGACGTGATCCGCTGGGCCGCGGAACGGGGTGTGACCATGGTCGCGTCCGCAGGCAACTCGCAGTCGCGCGAGCTGCATTACCCGAGCGCGTTCGACGAGACCATCTCCGTCTCCGCCACCACCTCCGGCGACGGCCTTGCGGGCTTCTCCAACTGGGGGCAGACCATCACCATCGCCGCCCCCGGTGTGGACATCATCACCACCGAGCGCAACGGGCGCTACACTTCCTTCAACGGCACCTCCGCATCCGCCCCCTTCGTCAGCGGTGTGGCGGCACTCATCCTCTCGCTCCATCCGGAATTCACCCCCGAAGAAGTGCGCGGCATCCTCATCTCCACCGCCGCCGACCTCGGCACCCAGGGCTGGGACGAGCGCTTTGGGGCCGGTCTCGTGCAGGCCCACCGCGCCCTCGCTCTCGCCCATCCCACAGAGGTGCGCATCATCACCCCCTCCACCGACGCCGCAATCTCCGGCCGCGAGATCGTCGTCGTCGGCACCGCTGCGTCGCCGTTCATGACCGGCTGGACGCTGTCCCGTGGCGTGGGTGTCGATCCGCGGTCGTGGACCACCCTGCGGGCCTTCACGCCCGGGCAGGTCATCGCCGACACGCTGCTGACATGGGATGTGAGCACGCTGCGTGACACCGTGTACACGCTCCGCCTCTCCGCACAGTCCGACAAGGGGACAACGCTGGAGCATCGCGTGGTGATCCGCATCGATCACACCGCGCCCGTCTTCCTCGGTGTGGCCTTCGTTCCCGCCATCGACGGGCGGCACCACGGAGTCATGGCCGGCTTCGTCTCCGACGAACCGACAGTCGGCCGCCTCTGGTACCGCATCAAGAACGGCGGCTCGGACTGGAGCTGGGTGTCGATGGAGAGTGGCACGGTGAACAACCTCTTCGTCTCCACGGTGCACGCCGTCTTCCTTGGCAGGACGGAACTGGTGCCGGGACAGACCTACGAGCTGCAGATCACCGCGGAGAACGAGGCCGGTCTCGTCTCCACCGTCAAGGATGGTGGGCGGTACTGGGAGCTCACCGTTCCACAGCCCGTTCCGGAAACCGGCTTCCAGCGCCGGCCATGGAGCCTGCCCGCGGGCCGGCTCACACACCTCGTGACGGACTTCAACGCGAACGGCCGCCCGGAGATCCTGTTCAACGACTACTCCGGAGCCAACCTCATGCGCGCCATGGAGCGCGGCGTGGCGGACTTCAACGACGTCGCCTCCGGGGCGCTCGCCGACCGCATCGTCCGCGGTGTGGGGGATGTGGATGGCGACGGGCTGGCCGACATCCTCTGCTCGTATGTGCGCAAGGGCTACCTGCTGCGCTCCTCCGCCCCGGGCCACTTTCCCGACCGGCTCTTCTGGGCCGACACCACGAGCCCCATGTTCTGGCCCGTCACCATCGCCGATGTCGACAAGGATGGGCGCAACGAGGTGCTCGCAGTCACGACCGACAGCACCATCGGCGTGTATGCATGGAATGGAACGACGCTGGCCCGCACGGCGGTCATCACGAACCCGACGAAACCCCCACGCGATGGTGGAAACGTGTTCTCCGCACCGCGCGTCGCCATTGGGGACTTCAATGGCAACACCGTCCCCGACCTGCTCTTTGGCGACGACGACGGTGACTTCTTCATCGTGGAAAGCACGGGTTCCGGCAGCTTCCGGACCATCTGGAAATCGGAGAACGACTTCATCGGCGGCAGCGATCTGGTGGCGGGCGGGGACTTCAACGGCGACGGCCGTGACGAGTTCGCCATCGGTTTCCACACGGCTGATGACGACGTCATCCCGTTCTGGTTCTTCGCCATCGTCAGGCTCAACTCGAACAACGAGTCCAGCATCCTCTGGTCGCAGAACTTCCAGGGCGTGGAGGAATCCGGAAAGATCGGCTACTTCGCCAATGTGCAGAACAGCCTCTCCGTGGTGCAGGCCGATGCGGACGCCGCGAGGGAGCTCATGATCGCCACCTTCCCCGAACTCACCATGATCCGGTACGACGCCGCGTCCAAGACCTTCGGTCCGGCATGGCATCAGCCCATGGCCAACACGAGCGCCGTTGCCTGTGCCGACTTCGACCGCGATGGCGTGAACGAACTCGCCTTCGTCTCGGGTGACAGCCTTGTGTTCTTCGGGGCGGTGACGCCCTCCACCGGCCCCGCCCCCGTGCGGGAGATCCTCGCGCGCTATGCCACGCCCGCATCCGTCCGCATGGAATGGACGGTGGCCACGCCGGCGCCGCAGTACCGCGTGTACAAGGGGCGCGACCGCGCCTCGCTCGCTTTCTTCGGCGGGTTCACCTCCACATCCTTCACCGACCCCATCGTCCCGGGCTCGGAGCCATTCCTCTACGCCGTCACGGCGGTGGACAGCAGCCGCAGCCCCATGGAATCGGAGGCGCTCGTCTCGCGGCTCTTCACGCCGCACGACCAGCCCGTCATCGATTCCACCGCCTGGTGCGGCCGCGGGCAGGTGCGGCTCCACAGCTCGCAGGTGCTCTCCACGGCCATCCCGCCCACATCGGCCTTCCTCCTCGACGGCGGCCGCCAGCCGGAGAGCGTGGCTCTTCTCGACACGCGGACGCTGCTGCTCTCCTTCGGCACCGTGCCCGACGGCATGCACGCCATCACACTCACCGACTATCGCGATGCCGAGGGGATCCCGTTCGATCCATCGGCTCTGATCAGCGTGGAGGCACGCACGACGGACGAGCCGCACTTCTTCATCGAGCGCATCGAGTACCTGGGTGAGAAGCGCATCACGGTGCACTTCAACCGACCCCTGCCGCAG
>CAYUYM010000210.1:0-5638 GCA_964449305.1 uncultured Chromatiales bacterium
CTGTCAACTGTCAACTGTGTGACAACGCCTAGACCTCGTACTTCGTTGCGTCGATGCAGACAGCGCTGAACTCGCCGAGGATCTCTGCGGAATGGGGTGTGTTGGCGGGAACAAGGATGCGGTCACCGGGATGGAGCAGGTGCTCGGTGCCGTTGACGATGAGGATCATGGAGCCGTTGAGAAGCACGTGGAGCTTGGAATACCCGTGCTGGTGCGTGCAGATGCACATGCCGGCGGGATAGCTGTACACGTAGATGTTGTATCCCTGACTGCGCAGTTCCTGTTTGACTGACGAGATCTCTTCCGCATCCATCAATAACTCTCTGATTCGTTGGGGAACGAGGCGGATTTCACGTCGGAGATGTAATGCTTGAGGGCGTTGCTGATCTCCTCAGTCAGTGATGCGTATTTGCGCACGAAGCGGGGTTTGAAGTCCTCGTAGAGCCCGAGCATGTCGTGTGTCACGAGGATCTGCCCGCTGCAATGCGGTCCGGCGCCGATACCGATGGTGGGGATGGTGACAGCGTCGGTGATGTTGCGTGCCAGCTCGGCGGGGATCTTCTCGAGCACGATGGCGAATGCGCCAGCCTCCTGCAGCACCACGGCATCCTCGATCAGCTCCTGCGCCTCCTTGGGTGTGGTGCCGCGGGGCTTGTAGCCGCCATAGCGGAGGATGGACTGCGGCATCAATCCGATGTGCCCCATGCAGGGGATGCCTTCGCCGGAGATCTTCTCCACCACGGTGGCCACCCGCCGCCCGCCTTCGATCTTCACCCCGTGCGCGTGCGTCTCCTTCATGATGCGCCCGGCGTTGCGGAACGCCTCCTCCGTGTTCACCTGGTAGGACATGAAGGGCATGTCTGTGAGCACGAGCGCCCGCTGCGTCACGCGGCTCACCGCCTTGGTGTGGTAGATCATCTCCTCGAGCGTCACCGGGAGCGTGGTGGCATTGCCCTGAAACACATTGCTGACGGAGTCGCCCACGAGGATGATGTCGATGCCCGCCTCGTCGAGCAGGCGGGCGAAGATGAAATCGTATCCGGTGAGGCAGGCGATGAGTTCACCACTGTCCCGCATCTCCTGGATGGACCTTGTGGTGATTCGTCGGCGGGGGATGTTGGGTTCGGTGCTGATGACTGCCTCGGTTCTGATGGCGGCAAGGTAAGATTTGTTTTTGAAAGTCAAAAGGGCTGGAACCTGTCGATTCCAGCCCTTTTTGTCCTATTCCAGCGTTTCGCGCAGGGCGATGATGGCCATCATTCGTCCTGCAGACTCGCCGTCGCGTCGATGCGAGTGCAGGAGGGCCGGGTGGCAGATGGTGCACAATCCATCGACCTCGATGTTCGCGACGGGCACGCCGATGTCCTTCAGCTCGCGACGCAGTGCGGCCCGGAGATCGAGCCGCGTCTTCCGCCCCTCGCGGCGGATGAGGTGGGCCTCGTCGAAGCGCTCCGCCACCTCGTCCCCCACGTCATAGCAGCAGGGCCCTGCGGAGGGGCCGAGCCAGGCGAGGATGTCCTCCGGCTCGACGCGGTGCTGCCGACACATGTGCGTGATGGTGGCGGTGGTGATGTGTTCCGCTCCACCGCGCCAGCCGGCATGGACGGCGGCGATGACGTCCTCCGACGGTGCGTAGAGCAGGACCGGCACGCAGTCCGCCACGCGTACGCCGAGTGCCAGCCGCGGTTCGTGGGTCACGAGGGCGTCGGTTCCGGCCACCATGCCCGCGGCGGTGACCTCATGCACCGAGGCGCCGTGCACCTGCTGCATCACGGCGAGCTGCGTGGGCTTCATGCCGAAGCGCGCCATGAAACGCGTGACGTGATCCGTGGCATGGGGATCACGGCCGATGGCGCGGACATCCGGATTGAAGGAGAACTCCGCATCGGGGGCGTCAGCGCCCTGCACGGTGCTCATGCCGTGGACGAGCCGCGGGAACTGCGCCAGCATGGATGATCGGATGACGGGGATGGTGTCCAGTTGCATGGGGGGTGAAGGCGCTGGTGGATGGTGTCAGAGGCGTGCGAGTGCGGTCTCGAGGTCCATGATGATGTCGTCCGGGTTCTCGAGTCCGATGGAGAGGCGGATGCCGCCGGGTTCCATGCCGTGCGCCACCTGCTCGTCGGCGGGGATGGCGGAGTGAGTCATGGAAGCAGGGTGTTCGATGAGCGTCTTGTTCTGTCCAAGCGACACGGCGAGGGTCATCACGTAGGAGTTCGCGGCGATGTCGTTGATGAGGGATTCACCGAGGTCGCGTCGCTGCTGCGGTGTGTCGCCCTTCACCACGAAGTACATGAGCGTGCCCGGGGCGAAGTTGCCCTCGTAGTCGCGCATCTGACGCTTGGCGAGTTCGAGTTGCGGGAAGCTCGGAAGGCCTGGGTAGGCCACACGCTCCACCTTCGGATGCTGCTCGAGCCAGAGGGCCACCTTCATGGCCGATTCCATCTCGCGACGTACGCGGACGGCCAGTGTCGGCAGGCCGTAGACGATCACCGGCCACGCGCTCTTCGCTGCAAGCACGCCACCGAAATCCTTGCGATACATCAGCACGAGATCGCGCCACTTCTCCGCGGTGATGATGACGCCACCCATGTCGGTCCCGAAACCACCGATGCCCTTGGTGAGCGAGTGCACCACCACGTCCACACCGAGTTCCAGCGGGCGCTGGCAGTAAGGCGTGGCAAAGGTGTTGTCGATGATGACCTTGATCTTCTTGTCGTCGCTGCGATCGGCATTGACCTGCGCCACAATCTCCACGATTGCGCCGATGTCGATGAGCTCGAGTGTCGGATTGATCGGTGTCTCGAAATAGATGACACGCGTTTCCGGCGAGATGGCGTCGTACAGAACCTCGTGCTTCGTGAGGTCGAGCATCTTCACGTTGATGTGGTATCGCGGGTACCAGTTCTTGAGCAGCGAGTAGGTGCAGCCGTACATCACGTGGTGGGCGATGATCTCGTCGCCCGTTTCGGTGAATGACCCGAAGGCGGCGGAGATGGCCGCCATGCCGGTGGTGAAGGTGATGGCCACGTCGCCGCTCTCGGCGAAGGCGAGGTTCTCCTCCAGGATGTCCTTGTTGGGTTCACCGAGGCGGTCGTAGATCCAGATGGGGGTTTCATCCGGATGCTGCTCCTTGAGGTTGGCGAACTCGATGAAGCCGCGCGCTCCGCGCTCCGCCGAGTCCAGGCGGTAGGTGATGGACGACGACATCGGGGGCACGATGTGGTGGGCGTAGTCCCACTTCGTGGTGTGGCCCTTGCCATACATCACGCGTGTTTCCTTGGAATAGGATTCGTTTTTCAGTTCGTCGGACATGGAGGTTCTCCGGATTGGGTGTGGGCTCAGGTGTCAGTGGGGAAGAAGTGCCGGGAGGGTGTCGGCAAAGGCCGTGTGGCGGAAGCGGAAGCCGGCGTCGAGGAGGGTGCGCGGTGCGAGGCGCTGTCCCTCGAGCAGGGATGTGCCGAATTCTCCGAGGGCGAGAGTGAGTGCGAAACCGGGCACGGGCAGCCACGATGGGCGCCCGAGTGCGCGGCCGATGGCGTGGGCCACATCCCTGTTGGTGATCTGTTCGGGTGCCACGGCATTGAGCGGCCCCGAGACCGACGGTGTATCGAGGGCAAGGAGCATGATGCCGACGAGGTCGTCGATGTGGATCCACGGCAGATACTGCCGACCGTTGCCGAGCGGGCCGCCGATGAAGAAACGGAAGGGCTGGACAAGGCGCGGCAGCGCGCCGCCATCGGTGGCAAGGACGATGCCGATGCGCGGGAGGACGACGCGGACGCCGACTTCGGCGGCCTGCTGCGCCTGCTTCTCCCACGCGCTGCAGACGAGGGCAAGCCACCCATGGCCCTGCGGTGCATCCTCCGCCGGCTCGGTGTCGCCGGTGTCGCCGTAGTAGCCCACGGCGGAGGCGGAGACGAGCACGGCGGGCGGAGTGGCGGCGCGGCGGATGGCGTCGACAAGCTCGCGCGTCCCTCGGACGCGGCTGTCGTAGATGCGCTGTTTGTAATCGCGCGTCCACCGGGCTCCGGCGATGGGTTCACCGGCGAGGTTGATGACGGCATCGCTGCCATCGATGGCGTGCTGCCATTCGCCGGCGACACCCGGGGCCCAGAGCAGGACGCGCTCCGCTGCCGGGAACAAGGTGCGGGCCTTGTCGATGTTGCGTGCGAGGAGGGTGATGCTGTCACCGTGGGTGAGGAGGGAGCGGACGAGGGCGGTGCCGACGAGGCCGGTGGCACCGGTGACGACGATGCGGCGGGGGGCGTTCATGCGGAGCCTTCCGTGGTGAGGCGCGCCACGTCCCGCTTCCAGGCCTCGACAAGGATGCGTGGCATGCGTATGGGGCGGCCGCCGTCGATGGTCGCGAAGCAGCCGCGCTGTGTGGCGGTGGCGGCGATGCGCCCGCCAACGGCGAACTCCGCCTGCACCTCCCACCGCACGGACTCAAGCGTGCCGACCCACATGCTCCCGGTGACGCGGTCACCGAAGCGGATCGGATGCCTGTAGGCGATGTGCGTTTCCAGCACGACAGGAGCGTGTCCCTGCTGCACCTGCTCCTCCAGCGTGAAGTGCTTCTCAAGGAAAAGGGTGCGGAGATCCTCGAGCCAGCGCACGTGGACGATGTTGCTCACGATGCCGGCGAGGTCGAAATCGTAGAACTGCGGGTGGATGGTGTGGTGTATGAGAAGAGGGCGAAGAGCCATGATCAGGGGTGTCCCAGGACGAGGCGATATGTGGATGCATGCCGTATCATCGCACAAATGTACGAAATGCGGGATGAAAGGGGAAGGGAGGAACGGTGTGCTTCATCGGCGGCATGGAGGGCGGTTTCCACCCTGCGTCCGTGGTTTTGGGAGTTCCGCCGCCGTGCCGTACTTTTCGGATACTTCACATCCGTCAAACACACTGGGTGCACCATGATCGAAAAAATTCGTGAACTGCTGGGAAGCGACGCCTCCCATCTTCTCGACTACACCTCAACCGGAATCCCGAAGGAGATGCTTCATCTGCCGGGCCCGGATTTCGTGGACAGGATCTGGAAGGACAGCGACCGCAATCCGCGCGTGCTGGTGAACATGCAGCGCATCTATGGTCACGGCCGCCTTGCGAACACGGGCTACATGTCGATCCTACCCGTGGATCAGGGCATCGAGCACACCGCCGGCGCCAGCTTTGCACCGAATCCCATCTACTTCGATCCGGAGAACATCGTGAAGCTCGCCATCGAGGGCGGATGCAACGCCGTGGCCAGCACACTGGGCGTGCTCGGCTCCATGGCTCGCCGCCATGCGCACAAGATCCCCTTCGTGGTCAAGATCAACCACAATGAGCTGATGACCTATCCGAACAAGTATGATCAGGTGCTCTTCGCCAGTGTGGACCAGGCCTACGACATGGGGGCGGCTGCGGTGGGCGCAACCATCTATTTCGGATCCGAGGAATCCACGCGCCAGATCCACGAGATCTCCCAGGCCTTTGCGTATGCCCACGAGCTCGGCATGACCACCATCCTCTGGTGTTATCTGCGAAACAACGCCTTCAAGGCGGACAAGGACTACCACGTCGCCTCCGACCTCACGGGCCAGGCCAACCACCTGGGTGTCACCATCGAGGCCGACATCATCAAACAGAA
>CAYUYM010000211.1:0-5610 GCA_964449305.1 uncultured Chromatiales bacterium
GGTGTCACCGCTGTCGAAGGTGTTGTTCGGCTCGTAGCGGTCGTAGCCCGACTGGGTGACCGCGACCGACTTGACGGCTGATCCGGCGGTGAACGTCACCTTGGCGGTGCGGGCAACCAGGGAGTCGTGGCTGGCGGCGGCCAGGGTGACCTTGGCGTCGCCGGTGCCCGACGCCGGGTCGAGGGTCAGCCAGGGCTGGCTGGAGACGGCGGTCCAGTCGCCGTTGGAGGTCACGGCCACCTCCTGGGTGCCGCGGGCGCAGTGGAGTCGATCGCCACGATCAAGATGATCATGGAGGACAGGATCCATCCCACCATCAACCAGGTGACACCGGATCCTGAGTGCGATCTCGACTACGTGCCGAACACCGCCATCGACCACACCGTCAACGCCGCCATCACGAACACCTTCGGTTTCGGCGGCCACAATACGTCACTGTTGTTCAAGAAATTCAAGGGGTAAGGCTCCACATTTCGTATGTTTCGCCTTCTCAAGACCCTCCTCCATCTTTCCGTTCCCAAGAAGTCTTCGCGATCAGCTCCTCCCACGGCGCCTCCGCGCCAGGAGGAGCGCATCGCATTGTCCGCATTCGCCACGTTCGATGCGGAGGAGTTCTTTCAGCGGACGGGCTACCGCGCCAGGAACGAGGAGTATTTCCTCCAGGCACTGGTCCATCGCTCCTATCTCCAGCTTTGCCCTCCGGGGACCTTCCAATCCAATGAGCGGATGGAATTCCTCGGGGATTCGGTGCTGAACCTGGTGGTCGGCGAGCATCTCTATCATCAACATCCGAAGGCCGAGGAGGGTGAGCTGTCCAAGATCCGCTCCCGCCTCGTCAACCGGTCGGCGCTGGCCGCGCTCGCCCGCGTGCTCAAGCTGGAGGACTTCCTCCTCATGAGCCCGAGCGCGCACCAGGCGGTGCTGGACGGGAGCAACTCCATCCTTGTCGATGCGATGGAGGCCTTCATCGCGGCCATCTATCTCGACGGCGGCTATGCCGCGGCACGCCTGTTCATCGCCGACAAGCTCCTCAAGGAGTTTGAGGGGACCATCGGGCGCCTGGACGAGAACTACAAGAGCCGTCTGTTGGAATTCGCGCAGGCGCGGCGCCTCGGCATTCCGCGCTATGTGGTGGTGGACGAATCCGGCCCCGACCACAGCCCCGTGTTCACCGTGGAAGTGCAGGTGAACGGCGTGCCCGTTGGGGCGGGCAAGGGCGGATCGAAGAAGCTTGCCGAACAGAACTCCGCCCGCTCGGCGCTGGAGCACCTGCAATCCACCACACCACCCCAGGCCTGACGACCCGGCCATTGTCCCTATCTGTCATCCATCTTCAACCATAGTTGAGCACCTCATGAGCACTTACGATTTCCATGACGACGCCTTTGTCCATCGTCACATCGGACCCAGCGCGACCGAAACCGCCGACATGCTGAAGGCGATCGGTGCCGCATCGCTGGATGAGTTGATCGATCGCACCGTTCCCGCCGGCATCCGCATGAAGGCGCCGCTGGCGCTTCCGCCCGCGATGAGCGAGCGCGAGTATCTGGCGCACATCCGAGAGCTTGCCGACAAGAACCGGGTGCTGAAGTCCTACATCGGTCTCGGGTATCACGACTGCATCACGCCGGGCGTCATCCTCCGCACCATTCTGGAGAACCCGGGCTGGTACACGCAGTACACGCCGTATCAGGCGGAGATCTCCCAGGGCCGGCTCGAGGCGCTGCTCAATTTCCAGACGATGATCTGCGACATGACGGGCATGGATGTGGCGAACGCCTCGCTGCTCGATGAGGGCACGGCCGCCGCCGAGGCGATGCTCCTTCTCAACACCGTGGTACGGCGCTCGGCCGACCGCAAGGCGAGCGCGAAGTTCTTCGTGGCCGACGATTGTTTCCCACAGACGATCGACGTCGTCCTCTCGCGCGCATCGGCGCACGGCTGGGAGGTGGTGGTCGGCGACGCGGCGACGCACGTGTTGGACGCCTCCTACTTCGGCGCCCTGGTGCAGTACCCGAACGTGGACGGCCAGATCACGGACATCCCGGGCTTCATCGCACGCGCGCACGAGGCGATGGTGCCGGTGGTGGTGGCTGCAGATCTGATGAGCCTGGCACTGCTCACGCCTCCGGGCGAGATGGGCGCCGATGTGGTTGTGGGCTCGGCCCAGCGCTTCGGTGTGCCGATGGGATATGGCGGACCGCATGCCGCATACTTCGCCGGCAGGACCGAGCACATCCGCTTCATGCCGGGACGCATCATGGGTGTGTCCATCGACAGCGCCGGCAATCCCGCGCTACGCATGACGCTCCAGACGCGTGAGCAGCACATCAAGCGGGAGAAGGCGACCTCGAACATCTGCACCGCGCAGGCGCTTCTCGCCATCATGGCCTCGATGTATGCCGTGTATCACGGTCCCGAGGGCATCAGGCGCATCGCGACCAACATCCACGGGGCGGCGGTGGCGCTGGACCGCGGGCTCACGGCGCTCGGGTATGCGCAGGCGAACACCCTGTATTTCGACACGCTGAAGGTGGTGGTGAATGACGCGGCCGCGATCCTGGCGCTGGGTGAGAAGGCGGGCATGAATTTCCGCCTCATCGACGCCACGCACATCGGCATCGCGGTGGATGAGACCACGACGCCGCAGGATGTGCTGGCCGTGCTGGCCGTGTTTGCCGCGGCGGCGGGGAGGAGCGTGGTGGATGGCGGCATGGTGGAGGTCCCCGACCACCCGGCACCATTCAAGCGCGCATCGGCGTATCTGACGCATCCGGTATTCAACCAGAACCACTCGGAAACCGAGGTGATGCGCTACATCAAGAAGCTCGAGTCTCGTGATCTGTCTCTGACGCAGTCGATGATCCCGCTCGGGTCCTGCACGATGAAACTCAACGCCGTGAGCGAGCTGGCACCGATCACCTGGAGCGCCTTTGCCGGGATGCATCCCTTCGCCCCCGCGCATCAGGCAGCCGGGTATCAGGAGATGATCGACGGCCTTGCGGCTCAGCTCAATGCGATCACCGGCTTTGCCGCCACATCGTTCCAGCCGAACTCCGGCGCGCAGGGGGAATACACCGGGTTGCGCGTGATCCGCGCGTATCATGAGGACCGCGGGCAGGGGCAGCGAAACGTGATCCTGATCCCGACCTCGGCGCATGGCACGAATCCCGCGTCGGCGGTGATGGCCGGCTTCACGCTCACGCTGGTGAACTGTGACGACCGCGGCAACATCGACGTGGCCGATCTGCGTGCGAAGGCGGAGGCCGCACGCGACACGCTGGCCGGGCTCATGGTGACCTATCCCTCGACGCACGGCGTGTTCGAGGAGGCGATCATGGAGATCTGCGCGATCATCCATGAGAACGGCGGGCAGGTGTACATGGACGGTGCGAACCTCAACGCCCAGGTGGGCCTGACGAGTCCCGCGACGATAGGTGCCGACGTGTGTCACATCAACCTGCACAAGACCTTCGCCATCCCGCACGGTGGCGGCGGTCCGGGCATGGGCCCCATCTGCGTTGCCGCGCATCTGGCGCCGTATCTGCCGGGTCATGTGCTGAGCGACACTGCGCGTGAAAAGGCGATCTCCGCGGTGTCGGCGGCGCATTTCGGCAGCGCCTCGATTCTGCCGATCTCCTACGGCTACATCCGGATGATGGGGGGCGAGGGGCTGACAGCGGCGACGAAGTACGCGATTCTGAACGCGAATTATCTGCGTGCGAAGATCGGGGAGCATTACCCGATCCTGTATGTGGGCTCGCAGGGTCAGGTGGCGCACGAGTTCATCATGGATCTGCACGACATCAAGCACGAGTGCGGTGTGGAAGCGATCGACGTGGCGAAGCGACTGATGGATTACGGCTTCCACGCACCGACGGTGGCCTTCCCGGTGCATGACACGCTGATGGTGGAGCCGACGGAATCGGAGCCGAAGAGCGAGCTCGACCGGCTGGTGGCCGCTTTGGCGGAGATCCGCCGGGAGATCCGCGAGATCGCCGAGGGCGTGGCCGACGCGAAGGACAATGTGTTGAAGAACTCCCCGCATACGGCGGCCAGCATCGCGGTGGACGAATGGAGCCACCCCTACTCGCGGATGAAGGCGGCCTTCCCGGTGCCGGGGTTGCTGACGAACAAGTTCTGGCCGTCGGTGGGGCGGATCAACGACCCGCATGGCGACAGGAACCTGATGTGCGTCTGTCCGCCGGTGGAGGAGTACAAAGGCTGAAGGCTCATGGCTGAAGGCTGAAAGCTGGGAATGCTGAATGGAGAATGGTGAATGGTTCAGAGGAGCCATTCACCATTTTTCTTTCCCGATGTGCGTCTGTCCGCCGGTGGAGGAGAATCGGTTGGAAGGCGTTGAGCGTTGGCTGAAGGAAGCGGGGTGGCTGGCCCCACGTGAAACACAACGTCACGAAGGCAGAACAAGGACACGAAGTGGGGGTGGCTCCCCTGATCCCACGGGGAGAAGGGGAGGGCGGTGGCAGAGGGGCCCCGCAATGTCGCGGCGCGCCGCATCCTTACGGGGGCATGCCAGCCAGCGGCTGCACCGTCGTCGAGTCGGGCGACCACGACGCATTGGTCATGGGATTGATGCAAAGCTCGAAGGGGAGGAAGAGCACAAAGGAGGTTGAGGAAGCGGTGGAGGGTGCTCCGCCGCTTCCGTTCCAGACATGTGCTGACATGTTCATCACAACATGATTGCGCATGTGCGATATTGCAGGTGGAACCAATCATCACCAGAACATCGGAGGTGTCATGAAACCCTGCCAGGCTTCCCATACCCCTGCGGAAAGGCTGCGGCATCGTGCAGTGGTTTGTCTGTGGGTGTTCATCGCTGGTGTGACTGCCAGCGGTTGCTCCGTCGTCGAGTCGGCGACCACCGGCGATGCGCAGATCGCACATTCCATGGATCTTGCGACGATCCAGGGCGAGATCGAGGTGCAGCTCGTCGGTGGGCGGACGCTTCACCTGAACGAACATGTCCTTGTCGGCGACACGCTTCACGCAAAGGGGCAGGAGATCGTGGAGGGTGGGACGATCCGCTATTCCGGGAAGATCCACAGGGACAGGATAACCTGGTACCGCCCATGGGACGAATCGGAGGCTGGAACAACGGTGCTGACCATCGTCGCCATCGGAGCAGTGGGGATCCTCGCCTTCGTTGTGTTTGGTGCGCTTGCTGGAGGCATCTTTGACGGACTGTTGAGCATCTTGGAGTGATGTTTTGGTAAGACACACAGGCACTGCTGTGCACAGCCTCCCCAGCATTTTTCGCGATCAGCCCCGGGAGTTTGCGGGGGGGGGAGACCTAAAGGTCTTCTAAGTACTCCATAGAAGACCTTTAGGTCTTTCTTAGAAGCGCCCGCCTCTGTTTGCCCTTTGAATTTCAAGATTCCTTGCGATTGACTGCACCACAATCCATCGCAGAGATTCTCCTGCGGTTCTCAGCATCGATTTTTCCGATGGCCGCATATTGGCGCCGCGGGGGAGTTGGTTGACGTCCTGACGGACCTGGTGGAACAGTGATCGACCGCAGCGAGCGCGACTGACATGATTTGGTTGCAACGAACGAGGGTTTCCACTGTCCATCAGCCTCTGTGATTCTGT
>CAYUYM010000212.1:0-5586 GCA_964449305.1 uncultured Chromatiales bacterium
ACACGCAACGAGACACAGGCACCCCATGAACGCCCGACGCATCCTCCCGCTTCTCCTTCTGCCGCTTCTGACCGTGACCGCCGTGGCGCAGATCGATTTCCCGCGTTTCTTCCTCGACCGCACGATGCGGGTCGACTACTTCCACACCGGCACGAAGGACAGGGAGTCCATCGCCCTCGCCGAGGTGCTGCAGGAGGGCCCGTGGCCGGGGAGCACCGTGAACCTCGTGGACACGCTGGATCTCGGCGAGTTTCTGGTCCGCGCCTTCGATGTGAAGACGGGCATGCTCATCTACTCGCGCGGCTTCTCGAGCTTCTTCAATGAATGGCAGACCACAGACGAGGCGCTCCGCGGCGTGCAGAAGACCGTGTCCGAAACCGTGCGCCTCCCCTTCCCGAAGCGCCCCGTGCAGGTGACCATCTCCCGGCGCGACAAGCGCATGATCTTCCACGAGATCTTCTCCACCGTCATCGATCCCAACGATCCGACGCAGGTCAACACCGAGCGACGCACGATGGGATGCGAGGTGGTGGATCTGATGGAGAACGGCGACCCGCATCGGAAGGTGGACATCGTCATCATTGGTGACGGGTATGCGAAGAAGGACATGGCGAAGTTCCGTGAGGATGCCCGGCACTTCAACGACGTCATGTTCTCGACGCGGCCGTTCAGCGACAGGAAGGCAGACTTCAACGTGCGCGCCCTCTGCGCCGAGTCGCGCGAGAGCGGGATCGACAAGCCCGATGCCGGCATCTGGAAGTCGACCGCCCTGGGCTGCATGTACAACACCTTCGGTTCGGAGCGCTACGTGCTGACCGAGGCCAATCGCGAACTCCGCGACATCGCCGGTCAGGTGCCCTACGACTTCATCTGCATCCTCATCAACGACAACCGCTATGGCGGCGGGGGCATCTACCAGCTCTACACCACCACGTTCACCATCTCCGACGATGCGGACATGGCCTGGCAGCGTGACTACGTGTATGTGCATGAGTTCGGCCACTGCTTCGGCGGCCTGGGCGACGAGTACTACTCCTCGTCCACCGGGTACAACGACTTCTACCCCGCCGGCATCGAGCCCTGGGAACCGAACATCACGCGGCTCTTTGAACCGGCCGATCTCAAGTGGAAGAACCTCGTGACGAAGGGTGTCGCCGTGCCGACCGACTGGAACAAGGCACGCTACGACAGCATCGCCTCGGGGCGGCTGAAGCTCAACCCGAAGGACAGCGATTACAAGGCGGCGCGGCGCAGACTGATGGATGAGATGAAGGCGATTTCGCAGAACCCGGCACTTCTCGGCAAGGTGGGGGCCTTTGAGGGTGCAGGCTATGTGGCGACGGGCATGTACCGGCCATCGCTTGACTGCAGGATGTTCTCCCTCAGTCTCACGGATTTCGACCCGGTGTGCATGGAGGCGATCATGCGCCAGATCGATTTCTACAGCGGCGGGAAATGATGGTATCAGGAGCTGCGCCCGAAGCGGTGGTCCAGCTCCTGCAGTGACAGCTTGATGATGATCGGACGGCCGTGGGGACAGACGTAGGGATTGGATGTCTCGAACAGATGGTCGATGAGTGCCTGCATCTCGGGAGCGGAGAGGCTGTCGCCGGATTTGATCGCGGTGCGGCAGGCATAGGATGCGGCGAGGCGGTGCCGGTGGTCGGACGCATCGGTCCGGCCGCGGTCCATGTACTCCTGAAGAAGCTCTTCGAGGATGCTCTCCTCCATGCCGACGCGCACATCCTGTGGCACGGCATCGACGATGACGCGGCCCTTCCTCGACAGGTCGAGCACGAAGCCCAGATGGTGGAGATCCTCCCGCAGCTCCTGAAGCACCTCGTGATCGCCCGGGCTCACGGTGAACTCGTGCGGAAAGAGGAGCTGTTGCGAGAAGGGGGCGGAGTGTTCGAAGGCCGACATGGCGCGCTCGTAGAGGATGCGTTCATGCGCCACATGCTGGTCGATGATCATCAGGCCGGATTTGATGGGCGTGAAGATGTACTTGTTGTGAAGCTGCCAGAGGAACTGTTGCGCCGACACCGGCCGGCCGCTCGGCAGAAGGATGGTCTCCTCCCCGACTGCTGCATCCTCCCCGCCACGCGGCGGAGGAATGTCCGCCGGCCCCGGTGGTGGGATGTCGGACGGTGCGGGTGGTGGCACGTCGAAACCGATGGCGCGGAAGAGTGCGTCCACCTGGCCCATGTCCATGCCGGTGGATCGACCCGGAGGCGGTGTGGGGCGCTGCGGAGGGAGGTCGCGCATGGGGCCGCCCCGCATCTCCGATGTGTCGACCGAGGGCGGGCGCGTCTTGGCGATGCCGGGGAAGGCATCCGAGGGCGGGGCAAAGGTGACGGACGGCGCAAGGTCGCGCTTGAAGAGGCCGTTGCGCACCACGGCATGGAGAATGGTGTAGATGTTGCGCTCGTTGCTGAACTTCACCTCGAGCTTGGAGGGATGCACGTTGACATCCACGTGATGCGGGTCGATGTTGAGAAAGATGACATAGAGCGGATACTCACCCTGGGCCATGAAGTTCTCGTAGGCGCTCGTGATGGCGTGGTTGAGGTAGCGACTCACCACGAAACGTCCGTTGACGAACAGGTACTGGTCGCCGCGCGTCTTCTTCGAATGCTCGGGCAGCCCGACAAAGCCGCTCACCGTGAGGATCTCCGTCTCCTCGCGAAGCTCGATGAGCCCCGCCGATGCGCGCTCTCCGAAAAGCAGCTCGGCGCGACGGGCCAGCGTCCCCGGCGGGGCATCCACCACCGTGTCGCCATCGGCGATGAAGGTGATGTGCAGGTCCGGGTAGGACAGGATGTAACGCTGGACGGTGTCGGAGATGTGACGGAACTCAGTGGAGTCGGATTTGAGGAACTGCCGGCGGGCCGGGGTGTTGAAGAAGAGATTCTTCACGGCGATCGACGTGCCGCGCGGCCCTTCCACGCGTGTCTGCTCCTCCACGGCTCCGCCCTCGATGCGGATGGCCACGGCAAGCTCCTCCCCCTCCCTGCGTGTCCGCATCTCCACCTTGGCCACCGAGGCGATGGAGGGCAGCGCCTCACCGCGGAAGCCGAGGGTGATGATGGCCTCGAGATCCTGCAGCGTGCGGATCTTGGAGGTCGCATGCCGCTGGAACGACAGCAGCGCGTCCTCTTCCGACATGCCGATGCCGTCATCCACCACCTGGATGAGGGATTTCCCCGCCCCGGCGATGATGATGGTGACGTGTGTCGCCTGTGCGTCGATGGCGTTCTCCACCAGCTCCTTCACCACCGATTCCGGGCGCTGCACCACCTCGCCGGCCGCGATCTGATTGGCGAGGTGCGTCGGTAGCATCTGTATGGTCAGGGAAGAAGACATGGAGCGTCACGCTTTGTGAGAAAATGGTGGAAATGAGCCACGGCGAAGGTGATGACATGATGACTCAGGTATTCGTCACTCCGTCCCCTGCACCTCTTCCTCCGTGCTGAAGGATGCGAACAGCGCATCGACGAAGCCGTCCTTGTCGAACACCTGGAGGTCGTTGATCTGCTCGCCCACGCCGATGAAGCGCACCGGCAGGCCGAGTTCGTTGCTGATGCCGATGATCACGCCGCCCTTGGCGGTGCCATCGAGCTTCGTGACCACGAGACCGGTGACGTCCACAGCGAGGCCGAACTGCTTCGCTTGTTGGATGGCGTTCTGTCCGGTGGTGGCATCGAGCACGAGCAGCACCTCGTGCGGATAATCCGGATGCACCTTCTGCATCACACGCTTGATCTTCTTGAGCTCCTCCATGAGGTTCGCCTTCACATGGAGGCGCCCCGCCGTGTCGATGATCACGACATCCGCATTGCGCGAGCGGGCCGACTGGACGGTGTCGAACGCGACGGCGGCGGGGTCCGCTCCGGGCTTCTGGCGGATGATGTCCACGCCTGCACGCTCGGCCCACACCTCGAGCTGCTCGTTGGCGGCGGCACGGAAGGTGTCGGCTGCGCCGATGAGCACCTGCATGCCTGCGGTGCGGTAGTTGTGCGCCAGCTTGCCGATGGTGGTGGTCTTCCCGACGCCGTTCACCCCCACCACCATGATGGTGTAGGGCTTCGTCGGCACATCGCAGCTCAGGGCACCGAGTTCGGAGGTGACACCGGTGTCCTTGAACAGGGCGGCGACCTCCTCACGGAGCAGGCGGGCCAGCTCCTCCGAATCCTCGAACTTGTCACGCTTGACGCGCTCACGTATGCGGTCGATGATCATGCCGCTCGTGGTGGCGCCCACGTCGCCGGTGAGCAGGATCTCCTCGATCTCGTCGAGAAGGGCGTCATCGATCTTGCGTTTCGCACGGATGGCACGCGTCACCTTTGCCATCACCGTGTCGCGGGTCTTGGTGAGGCCTTCAACGAGGCGGGACAGTTTCAGCTTGTCGAGAAAACCCATGGATGCGATTCCCCTGGTTGGTGGATGAAAGGAATTCAGGAACGCTTCGGCGCCGCCCGGAGCGCGCGGCGGTAGGCCGAGCCGTAGGCGTAGAGCGACCAGCACATCATGCCAAAGCTCACGAAGTACAGCAGGAGTTTCAGGGAACGGTCCGCGTCCAAGCCGAAGAGCGAGACGAGGAGCGTGGTGCCCACGGTCATCACCGTGAGCTTGCCGGCCATGCTGCTCTGCGCCAGCACGCCCTGGCGCAGGCGGAGATGGATGCCGCCAGCGAGGATGACGACGTCACGCGCGACGACGACCACGGCAAACCACAGCGGGACGAGGTCGGCGAGGATGAGCCCGAGCACAAGGACGATGATGCCCACCTTGTCGGCGAGCGGATCGATGATGCGCCCGAACAGCGATTCCATCCGGAAATGCCGGGCAATGAAGCCGTCGGCGATGTCGGTGGCGACCGCGGATAGACAGATGATGACAATGGTCCAACGGTTCTGGTACGGCGCAGCGAGGAGCACCACCAGCGGGATGGAGAGCAGCAGCCGGATCATGCTCAACACGTTCGGGATGGTCCACACATTGAGTGGCACGGACTGCGGTGGGGCGTTCTTCTTCTGTTTCATGCTGTCCTATCGAAGGATGGCGAATTTGCCCTTCACGGGAGTCACCTCCGCACCCTGGGCATTGGTGCCGGTGACGTGAAAGAGGTACATGCCCTCGGGCACGCGCGTCCCCTGCTCGTTCTTCAGATCCCACTGCACTCCACCGGTGCCCTGTGTGGATGTGACCTCACGGATGAACACACCCGAGGGACTGTAGATGCGCACGGTGGCCCGCTGGGTCAGGTTGGCGAAGGTGACGAAGTCCTGTCCGTCAGATGGCCGCAGGGGGTTCGGATACACGAACACCTCGGAAAGGTCAACCTGGTTGATGATGACACCGGCGGTGCCGCCAGCGCCTGTCACGATGGCGATGCCGTCGGCGCTGATGAGGCCGGTGGCGGTGATGATGTACTCCACACCCAGCGCTCCTATGGGACGCGCAGAGGCGATGACGAGGTGGACGATGCGTGGATCAAGTGAGTCGACACGAGCCGACACCACCGCGCCATCGGGTTCGAAGGTGAAATGCATCGAGAGATCCGCCGACACCTGCGGCAGGGGTCGG
>CAYUYM010000213.1:0-5583 GCA_964449305.1 uncultured Chromatiales bacterium
CTTCCCGCAGGCCGTCCCCAACCTCCCCGTCATCGACCGCAGTGTCTGCACCTACTACCAGAACGGCAAGTGCGGCATGTGCGCCAAGGTGTGCGGGCGTGAAGCGATCGACTACGAGCAGCAGGACAGCTTCGTGACCGAGGAGGTGGGCGCCATCATCGTGGCCACCGGCTACAAGCTCTACAGCATCGGTGAACAGAAACCCGGCAGCATCTACCATGGCTACGGCGAATACGGCTACGGCCGCTACAAGGATGTGATCGACGGCCTCCAGTTCGAACGCATCGCCTCCGCGTCCGGCCCGACCTCCGGCGAGATCCTGCGTCCGTCGGACAAGAAGGAGCCGAAGAAGATCGTCTTCATCCAGTGCGTCGGCTCGCGCGATGAATCGAAGGGCTTCTCCTATTGCAGCAAGATCTGCTGCATGTACACCGCGAAGCACGCCATGCTCTACCGGCACAAGGTGCACGATGGCGAAGCCTACGTGTTCTACATGGACATCCGCTCCGGTGGCAAGATGTATGACGAGTTCGTGCGTCGCGCCATCGAGGAGGATCACGTCAAGTACATCCGCGGCCGCGTGTCACGCATCTACGAGCAGGACGGCAAATACATCGTCAAGGGTGAGGACACCATCGCCGGCGAGGCCGTGGAGATCGATGCCGACATGGTGGTGCTCGCGACAGCGATGATCCCGCAGCCCGAGGCCCCGAAGCTCGCGCAGACCCTCTCCATCCCCTACGACAAGCACGGCTTCTTCCAGGAGGTGCATCCCAAGTTGCGTCCCGTGGAGACGAGCAGCGGCGGCATCTTCCTTGCCGGATCGTGCCATTCCCCGCGCGACATCCCCGAGTGCGTGTCCATGGCATCAGCCGCGGCATCGAAGGCCATGGTGCTGTTCGGTTCCGACCTGCTGGAACGTGAGCCCGTGGTGGCATGCGTCGATGCGCTCACCTGCGCCGCATGCTTCTACTGCGAAAAAGTGTGCGCCTACAATGCGATCGAGCACCGCGAGATCCGGGACCGGCAGGGTCGCCTCGTGAAGATCGTCGCCCACGTCAACACCGGCCTGTGCCAGGGCTGCGGCACCTGCAACGCCACCTGCCCGTCGAAATCCGTTGAGCTCATCGGCTTCAAGGATGAGCAGATCTGGTCCGAAATTCACGCCCTCGCCTGACAACCATTCCCCCGATTCATCATGGCAGAACCCACCTGGAACCCCAAAATTGTCGCCTTCGTCTGCAACTGGTGCACCTACACCGGAGCGGATCTGGCCGGGACCTCGCGCCTCAAGCAGCTCCCGAACGCGCGCCTCATCCGCGTGCCGTGCACCGGGCGCATCGACCCCGTGTTTCTTCTGAAAGCCTTCCAATCCGGCGCCGACGGCGTTCTCGTCAGCGGCTGTCATCCGAATGACTGCCACTACAACGAGGGCAACTTCCACGCACGCCGCCGCTGGACGCTGTTCCGCAACCTCCTGCTCTTCACCGGCATCGACCCCGGGCGCGTCCAGTTCTCCTGGGTGTCGGCCGCCGAGGGAAAGAAGTGGGTGGATGTGGTGGACAAGGTGATCGAGGATGTGCGCGCTCTCGGACCCTTCACCCGCTACCAGGCGATCAATCATGAGTTCGCCCTCCCACCGGAATTCCTCACCAGCCCGCAGAAGGAGGCCGCCCTCCATGGCTAGACTCAACGACATCGCCCGTGACCTGCTCGCCGACGGCACGGTGGATTTCATCATCGGCTACGAGCGCATGCAGGCCCCCAACCGCACGCGTCCCTTCATCGCCGCCACGGCCGACGACGCCGGGCGTCTCGTGTTCAACCACCACGCGGTGAACAACCTCGCCGTGTACCTCACCAAGATGAAGCCGCCCGAGGGGCGGAAGATCGGCATCGTGGCCAAGGGCTGCGATGTGCGCGCCATCATCATGCTCATGCAGGAGAATCAGATCCGACGGGAGCAGGTGTACATCATCGGCATGGAATGCTCCGGCGTCGTGAATGAAGCGGGCATGGAGTGGAAACCGGAGAACATCTCCGCCAAGTGCATCTCCTGCATGGTCCACACACCTCCGCTGCACGATGTACTCATCGGTGAGCCGGAACCCATCACGATGCCGGAGAACCGCCGGGTGGGGCAGCTCCGCGCACTTGAGGCGATGAGCACGGAGGAGCGCTGGAACTTCTGGCAGAATGAACTGGAGCGCTGCGTGAAGTGCTACGCCTGCCGCCAGGTGTGCCCGATGTGCTATTGCGAGCAGTGCATCGCCGACAAGTCCGTCCCACGCTGGATCGACTCGAGCGCCTCGCAGCGTGGCAACCTTGCGTGGAACATCATCCGCGCCTTCCATCTCGCCGGCCGCTGCGTCGGCTGCAACGAATGCGAGCGCGCCTGCCCGCAGGACATCCCCCTGTCCCTGCTCAACATGAAGATGGGCATGACGGCGAAGCAGGAGTTCGACTATGCCGCCGGGATGAGCATCGACGCCCCCACACTGGTCGGCACCTACAACCAGGCCGACCGCGAAGAATTCATCATGTGAGGATCCGACCATGGACCATGCCATCCTTTCCGCCAGCTCCCTTCCCGCACTCGCCGACGCCTTCCTCGCGGCCGGATACCTCGTCGTGAGCGACGCCGCCGACGGCCGCGGCTACCGTGCCATCAGGGACGGACACGAGGTGTCGCTCGACAGCGGCGCCAAGCCGGGACGGACCTCCTTCAAGCAGTTCCTCTTCCCCAAGACCGAACCCATCTTCTACTACCGCAAGGAAGTGAACGACATCTCCCTCGTCGATCCGCCCGACATCAACCGCAGGGTGGTGATCCTCGGCGCAAAGCCCTGCGACGCAAAGTCCCCGGAGATCCTCGCAAAGGTGTTCAACTGGGATTATCATGACGCGTTCTTCAACCGGCGTGTCGCCAACACCGTGGTGATCGGCCTCGCCTGCACCTTCCATGACGAGTTCTGCTTCTGCACCTCGGTGGGCCTTTCCCCCGTGTCGGAGCAGGGATCGGATGTGTTCCTCGTCCCGCTCGGTGACGGGTCATACGGCCTCACCGCCGTCACGGACAAGGGGCACGCATTTCTTGAACCGTTCACGGGCATGCTGCAGGCGGGCGACCCCGCACGCACCACACAGGCACGTGATGCGATCCCCGTGGAGCAGCACAGCTTCTGCGCCTCGAAGGTTCGGGAGTGGATCGACGGGCACTTTGACGATCCTGCATGGCAGACGGCCGGCGCCGGCTGTCTCGGCTGCGCGCAGTGCGCCTTCGTGTGCCCGGTGTGCCACTGCTTCGACATTGTGGACGAGGACCTCGGCTACCTTGACGGCATGCGCATGAAGAACTGGGATGCCTGCCAGGCGGGTCTGTTCACGAAACACGCATCCGGCCACAACCCCCGTGAGAACCAGACGGCGCGGTACCGGCAGCGCGTGTCCCACAAATTCGCCTACTATCCCGAGAAGTTCGGTGAGATCCTCTGCACCGGCTGCGGTCGCTGTTCGCGCGGCTGCGCAGCCGGCGTCGACATCGCCGAGGTTGCGCGGACACTCGCGTCCTGTCGTTGATGAACGCCCGGGAACTCCCCGGCTACACTTCCCTCCCACTGCATTCAGCACCAGCATCCTTCCCCCCATGTGCCAGAACATCTACAAACCGGAACTGATGGTCATCACCGACATCATCGATGAAACCCCCGACACGCGCACATTCCGCCTGCAGTTCAAGGACCCGGAGGTGGCACGCACCTTCGATTTCAAGGCCGGGCAGTTCGCCGAGTACTCCGTGTTCGGCGAGGGCGAGTGCACCTTCTGCATCGCCTCCTCGCCCACACGTCAGGAGTACATCGAGTGCTCCTTCAAACAGGCCGGCAAGGTGACCACCGCCATGCGCCGCATGAACGTGGGTGACATCCTCGGTCTGCGCGGGCCCTACGGCAACCACTTCCCCGTGGAGGAGATGGCCGGGAAGAACGTCGTCTTCATCGCCGGCGGCATCGGCCTCGCACCGGTGCGCTGCGTGATCTGGAACGTCCTCGACCTGCGCGACAAGTTCAAGGACGTCACCATCGTCTATGGTGCACGCTCCGTCGGCGACCTCGTCTACAAGCGCGAGCTGGAGGATTGGAAGGCCATGCCTGATGTACGCACCATCGTGACCGTGGATCCCGGTGGTGAAACGGAGGGCTGGGATGGCGAGGTCGGCTTCGTCCCGAGCATTGTCGAAAAGGCGGCCCCGGCGGGCGACAACTCCGTCGCCATCGTCTGCGGTCCACCGATCATGATCAAGTACACGCTCCCCGTGCTCCAGAAGCTCGGCTTCCGCGACGAGGACATCATCACCACGCTGGAGAACCGCATGAAATGTGGCCTCGGCAAGTGTGGACGCTGCAATGTGGGGAGCGTCTACGTCTGCAAGGATGGCCCGGTGTTCACGTACGCCCAGCTCCGGGAATTGCCCGAGGAGTACTGACCCCGCAGCACGTCGCAGACTGTTTTTCACGAGAAAAAACGAGGGCCCCCTGTGGGGCCCTCTGTCGTTTCCCTGGGGGAGGGCAGCCTCCCCCATCCTGTGAGAAGAGGTTATTTCGCGATCAGCACGGACTGCTGGCGCATCTCCACCGAGCCGTTGCACTCCACCGCCATGCGCAGCATGTACGTGCCCGCGGGGAGATGCGCGCCGTCGAGGGAGACACTGTAGGTGCCACGCGCCTGCCGGCCCTGTGCCACTGCTGCCACCTCGTGGCCGGCGATGTCCCACAGCGTGATGCGGACGTCTCCGTCATTGATCACCGTGTAGGTCACCGTCGAAAGACCGTGAACCGGGTTCGGATACACGGACAATGCAATGGGCTCGGCGCTGGAGCTCACCCTCGGCAGGACGATGTGAGCGTTCGAGATCGTCACGCCTTCACAGGTGCCGAGCTCGTTGTCCACGCTCGGGCTCATTTCCAGGGTGCTGGAAGTGAAACCGCTGTACGCCGGACCGGCCTCCACTGTGATGTACATGAGCGGTTCGTTCGCATCAAGGCGGATCGGTGTGAAGGACGACCAATCCAGCCGTGTCTCGTGTTCCAGGTTCACGACCTGCACGGCATTGTCGCCCGCCTCCGCCATGCGGGCAGAGGTGATGACAAGGTCGTCGGTGCGTTTGAACATGAAGGTCACCGCCCCCACATCCATCGCATTGGCCACGCGCACGGGCAGCTCGATGGATTCGCCGCGATTGAGGCGCGCCATGCCGTCATGGGACACGCTGACCAGGTAGTGGCCATCATTCTTCTTCGGGCCCGCCGGCGGAACGAAGGTTCCGTTGATGTCGCCGGCACAGAGGGCGAAGAAGTCCCTGGTGACTGCCGTCTTGACGATGGTGAACGGCGTGGTGACCGGTGCGCCGGGGGTGTTGCCCTGTGTGAGCAGCCACTTCGGTGTGTTGAATCCGCCGGCCGACCAGCCACCGCTCGTCGAGGAATTGCGGATCGCCGTGGCATCGGCAATCGTGATGGTCGGAGGCGTGGTGGGCGCGATCACATCGGCCGCCATGCGGATGAGGGCCGGGGAGGCGGCGAGCTG
>CAYUYM010000214.1:0-5559 GCA_964449305.1 uncultured Chromatiales bacterium
GGGTGCCATGACGTGCCGGTCCGAGAATGACGGACTCGAAGTCCATGACATCACCATGACGTTTGCCGTCTGCCAGCCTCAGCGATTTTCTCACCTCAACATCCAGGCTGACCGTGACGGTGTACCCGTTGAGATTCGTGATGCCCGCAGGCAACTGCACAGCGAAGCGGCAACGGCGCCGCATCCGCTGGTACTCAGGCTCCGATGGCACCCTGTTCGAGAATGCCAATCTTGTCAAGGGAAGGAGCGCGATGCCCAGCCCGCCGGTGACGAACGCTCTCTTTGTGGTGTCCGCTGACGGGGGGACAATGGTGACCATGGAGTTGTCGGGAGTCAGGGGCACATTCGCATCAGGTGTGAGTTGCTGCATCGGCCTGATGCTGCTGTTGTCTGGCGAGACCTCGGTTGGAGATTGCTGTGGCTGCGACGTCGGAGTCCCCGGGGTGTCGGGGGCCACCGGGGCCTGTGTTGTCGGCGATGTACGATCCCGTGTCACCAGCGGTTCGGGTTGCACAGTCAGGATTGGAGCAGTAGTCTGTTGTGGATGTGGTTGGGTGGGACCAGGATTCGGCCGGTAGGACCGGACATTGATGCTTGTGACATGCGTGTTGTTTTCGGGACGGACGTCGATCACGGAACTTGGAAGGTTCCGCTTGTAGGCCATGTTCTGCAGGATGTCCGGCGTGGCGATGAAGAGCTTGAGGTCATGATTGCCGACGCTCGACGGGGACGGGTCGCTTCCAACGGTGATCAGGTCCGGGTCGTCGACAGCGATCTGAAACTGATAGGTGTTTCCGATCCTGCGAGCCTGGGGTGGCGTCAGCCGGATGGTCGAGGTCTTGTCGAATGTGCATTCCAGATAGAAATTCGGATCCACCGCCCATCCTGCATACTGTACTACGACACAGAGTGTGCAACCGTGCAGCCCAACCACGCTCTCGCCGTTCTGCAGGGTGATCCAGCAACGGCCCGAGTCATTGCTCGGCGCAGCACCCTGCGGCGCCACCCACTGCGAGAATGAGCCAAAGGACAGATCGATGTTGCTCCCGCCATAGCGAAACTCCCCGGGCTCGGCATACCCATCGTTCTCGCCCAGCGGGTTGCCGGCGTCGTCCATGGCCCGTACGGTCCAGACATACTGCGGCACGCGTCCGGGCAGCTCAACATCCGGCGGCCAGATCAGTTGTGTCAGCTGTGTCACCTCACGGGTCAGAATGGGCATGTTGCTTCGCAGCGCCTGCGATGGCGTCTGTCCCTCCAGAATCTCGAACACGAGGATCTGATACCGGACCGATGGTGCCTGCGGTGTGACGCCGACCCATTGGAAGTGAGGCCGGACATGCCAGTCAACCGTCTGGTTGTTGATGGGGCTGACGAGCGTGGGGCTCTGGTATGCGGTCAACTGGAAACTGTGGCACACAGGCCCACGAGGCGAGAGGAGACTCTGCTCTGTTGCCGGGTCGATGATGTCGAGGCAGAGTTCGTACAGGCCTGATCGCAGCCTGCCGGTGCGTGCGGCCTCCTCGCGTTCCGCGATGGAGTATTCGATGGCGACTTCCGGCATGGTTGTCTCCGGGTACCAGGTGCTCATGCCCGCGGGAAAGTGCTGCACCGCAAGCATGGACGGCCGTGTCTGGGCCACCGCCTCGCCATCGCGCTTGAGCACGGCACGGATCCGCCCCTGGATGTCCGTGGCGCCATTGTTCATCACGGAGAGTACGGCGGTGATCTTTCTGTTGCGCCAGTCCGAGAGATAGGGGCTGGGATTGGCCGTTGTCATGAGTGTGGCGGTGAGGCCCTGGGCGTGGGTTGCGGAGGGAGGGAGCATCATCAGGCAGGTGCAGATCATGTGCACCACGAAGGGGGCGGTGAAACGGAATGGGATGTCCATGGGGACTCCTAGAATTTCTGGGAGAGGGAGGTTTCAAACAGCGTCTCCCCGAACGAGCCTCTGGGATGGGAGGACCCGTAGGAATAGCTGTTGTGCGACACGGATAGGCGCAGCGAGAGTGTGCGCATCAGGGTGGCACGTACGGCAAGACGGACGTTGTTCTGAACGTCGGACGTGAAATCCGCGACGGCATTGCTCGACCATGTGTACGACAGGCTCGGTGCCAGCACTCCTTCGAACAGCGAGTATCCGAGGGTGGCGGTGATGCCAGTCATGGAAAGATTGCCGGACGGCATGTCGTTGGTCATGTGCATGGCCATGAGGGACCAGGTCAACGGAATGCGCAGCAGGGTCGCGTTGTATCCGGCGCTGAGTGTGTTTGTGTTGTTGGATGCGAGAGCGCCGGAGATGCTGTTGTAGTCGGTGAAGGCATCGATGGACCAGCCGGCGCTGAGCATGTGGATCATGTCGTCCGATGTGATGGTCCACCCGGGCATGATCGAGAAGGAGTTCGTCACCGACTCGACCTTCAGTGTGTCATTGGTCATCCTGTTGCGGAAGCCGAAGTTCGCATAGCGCATGGAAAGGTCGATGGCGCTGGTGATGCGTGCCAGCACATCCATTGTCCCGATCACCTGCGTTGTGGCGGTTCCCCTCGTCTCGGAGAGGTTGTTCCTCCGGACACCGATGGAGGCGTTCACCGAGATGGCCCGGTCGAGGAACTGCGCCCGCGGCGCGATGAGGAATTCCAGCCGGTCATTCTGCAGGAAGGGCCAGGCAAGCGAGGTGTATCCGGGGCCGATGAGCCGGCTCGAAAGCTTGACTCCCCAGGTCCGCTGATTGATCGCGACCGCAACCGAGCCGGCGAAATCCGCACGTGTGGAGGATCGCTGTGTCAGCAGTGCATCGGGGATTCTGATGTCCGTGTTGACAACAGGGCTGGACTCCAGGTCCCGTGTGAGGCCGCTGATACCTCCCTCGCCGGAGATCGTGACGCCGTTCAGCACGCCCACACGGAAGTTGACGCTGCCCAGGAGTCCTTCCTGGGGAAGGACGCCCACGGGATGCCGTGTCACCGAGCCGAGGTCGTCCTTCGCCTTGACGATGTTCAGGTGGAGGCAATCCCCCTCGTCACCGCCGATGCCCAGTTTGGCCATGGTGAGCGTCCGCGCATATGCGCCGCGTATGCCACGGGTGGAGTCGGGTTCGATGGCACGCTGGGAAACACCGGTGGCGGCCGCAAGGCGGAACACTCCCGGCGTGAGGTCGATGCCGGCACCGAAGACCTGTTCATCACCGGCGGACAACTCCGAGTAGGAGGGTGATTGGGATCCCAGTGTGAGCCGGCCCCAACCGCCGGTCGGGATGACCGACAGGTTGAAGGTGTTCCCCGGATTCTGCAGAATCTGGAGAAGCGACGGGCTCCCGACAGCCGGTGTGAGGGCGTTCGTCTCCCTCGAAGAGATCATGAGGGTGATCGGGATGGTGACGGCGTTTGAGAAATTCATGACAGGACTGAAGGACATCCGCCACAGGTTTGCCGGGCGCCTGGCCTGCATCAGATCGGGGAGGGAGGTGCTGTGGCCATACACATCACCGGTCAGGAACACCGAACCGGAGATGGTGAATCCGGGCGCCGGCGCGGTCTGGGAGTGACAGGTGGACACATGCAGAACGCAGATGCAACACGCAACACAGAATGCCATGACCCGCATGGACGATTGCATTGTGACCTCAAATGGAAGTATGTGGGGAGCCTTCGATGGATGTGAAGGCGGGGGATTCAGACCGAAAAAACAACCATTTGAGGGGAATGTACCTGATTTTTCTCCCTGACGCAATGAATGTGCATGGTGTTCGCGACATTTTCTGGAGTCGTTCGGCGATGCGGGTCACGAGAGAAGCGTTGCTGATGCTCAGGCCGCGTCCCGCCACTGTTTGCATGGTCGGGGTGCTGATGCCATCGGTGGGAGCGTGTGCCCCCAAGGGAAGCGCGGAATGAAACGGGCGGACTGTGAGGTCCGCCCGTGGAAATCGGGGTCAATGCTCCGTCGGCTATCGGGCGATCAGAACCGTCTGCTGGTGCACGATGGCGCCATTCAACACCACGCGCACCACATAGGTCCCGGCAGGCAACGCTCCGGTCCGGAGCACGTCGGTGTGCGATCCTGCCGGTCGTTCATCATGCCGCAGCGCTGCCACCTCGCGCCCCATCACATCATACATTGCGATGACGAGACTGCCCGGCTCGGTGATGGTGTAGGATACGGTCGCACTGGTGCGGACGGGATGCGGGTACACGGCACATGACGACGTCTCCTCATGCCCGGCGAGCGTGGGCATCCTCAGATGGGCATCCGCGATCGTCATGCCCGAGGCATCCGCGAGTTCGTTGGTGATCCCGCCCGCCAGTTCCAATGCGGCCTCCCGGCCATCATGGCGGCCGTCGGCCTGCACGGTGAGGAACAGGAGGACATCGCCGGCATCAAGGTTCATGGCACTCAGCGAGCTCCAGTACAACCTGGTCTCATCGCCGTCCACCACACGTTGCACGGCCTCGCTCTCCTCGGCCATGCGTGCGCCGACAATTCGCAGCGCCGGGAGATTGCGGAAGATGAGCGTCACCGCTCCCACCTGCATGGCATTGGTGACGTGCACAGGGATCTCGGCGGTGCCGCCAACCCGGAGCACTCCCCGGCCGATGTGCTGGAGATCGACGTACGGGTGCTCCGTCTCCTTCTTGATGCCTGTTGGGGGAATGTGGGATCCATTCACATCACCGGCGCAAAGGCCGTAGAAGTCGTTGGTGGCATTGGTGGAGGTCACATCGATCGTGAAGTCCGTGAAGACGTTCATTGGCGAAGCAAGTGTACCCATCGCTCCGGGAGCGTTGCCGTTGGTGAAGATCCACCTGGCGACATCGAAGCCTGTCGAGGAGTTCGTCAGATACGCGGTCCGGATCGCACTGGCGTCGGCGGCAGTGATCGTGGGAGAGGAGGCGGGCCAGGTGGGCGACTTCACATCGGCCGCCATGCGGATGATCGTGGGCGAGGCGGCGAGGAGGGGAGAGGCGGAAACGTGTCGCAGGACCGCGAGGTAATCCGCGGAGTTGACACCCTGCCAGGTCTGCCAGTTGCCACCACCTGCCGACTGCAGACGGATCGTGTAGGTGCCGGTGGGCACATCAGCAAACGAGTAGGCACCGAGGGCGTTGGTGGTGGTGGTTGCGCGTGGTGTGCCGCCCGCTGTCGGGCCGTCAAAGAGCTTCACAGTGATGCCGTTCATTCCAGTGCCCTGGGTGTTGGCGTAGCGGATCGTGCCGTTTGCCGAGCACGGGTGCACATCGATCAGCACGGCATCCGTCTCCGCCTCGGTGCAGACGCCACTCCTCACGATCGCACGGAACCAGGTCGGGACGGATATGACACCCATGGTGGCGCCGGACAAGGTGGTTGATGTTGTGGAGATGTCCGTGGGTGATGTGAAGCCGACGTCATGCGAGCGCTGCCACTTCATCACCTCGCCGGTCTGTCCCGACAGCGTCAGGCTGGCGGGTGTGCTGCCCGTGCAGATCACCTGGGCGGAGGAGACGTTTCCCGCGACGGTCGGGGGATTGACGGTGATTGTGGCTGAGCCCGTCTGCGCCTGCGAGCAGGTGTTGTCGTCGG
>CAYUYM010000215.1:0-5486 GCA_964449305.1 uncultured Chromatiales bacterium
GTTCGAGACGTGTGTAGAACTGCATCTCGGCGGCGTTGCGCGCCTCGGCGATCTCATTCGGTCCCACCGAGTTCTTTGCCAGATCGGTGAGGATCTCCATCACGCGGTCATAAATCCCCTGCAGAGCGGTCTCGTGACGGCATTGCACCGAGATCGTGAAACGCCCGCCAAGCTGGTCACTCGTCTGCTGTGCGTCGACTCCCAGAACGTTCGGATTCACCTCTGCGAGCCCCATGCCAAGGCGGGAGTTCATGGAACCCGAAAGAATGCGAGCGATGGCTTCGAACGTTGGGGCGTCCACATCTCCCGCCGGCACGGTCGGAAACACGAGCTGGAGCTGGGTGAAGGAGATCGCCTCTTCGCGGATCAGGTAGTTCTCATCGGGCATCACCACGAGATCTCTGATCCTCTTCAATGGCGCAACCTTGGGCACGACTGCCGGGCTCCCCGCAGGTTCGATGCCTTCAAACAGGGAGGTGATGAGTGCCCGTGTGGCGTCGAGGTCGATGTCGCCGCCCACAGTGAGCGAGGCGTTGGCCGGGACGATGTATCGCGTGGCGAAGGTGCGCACATCCTTGAGTGTGATGGCGCGGAGTTCCGACGGGTCGCCGTCGGGAGGTTTGCGGTAGGGGTGGTTTTTTGGATACAGTTCCGCGCGAACCTTGAGATCGAGGTCGTACAACGGCTTCGTTTTGCTTCTGACACGGTCGGCTGTCATGTTCTCGATGGCGGCGGTGAAGTGTGAATTGTCGAAATGGAGGGGGAGACTGGTGAGGCGATCTGCTTCGATGGCAAGCAGCGTACGGAGGTTCGATGGATGCGAGCTTGACGTGATCGTCAGGCAGTCGGAATCCGTCAGTGAAGAGATGGATGCCTGTGTCAGTTTCTGAAAGTCGTCGAGACGGGCCTGCGGGAACTCACGCCCGCCGCCCAGAAGCAGGGATGAAAGGATGGAGGCGATGCCGCTCTTCCCGCGCGGCTCGAGGGAGGATCCCGCGCGGAAGGCCATGGTGATGGCCACCTTTTCGAGATGGGCATCGCGATGAAGAACGACGGACAGCCCGTTTTTGAGCGTGAAGCGCTCGATGGCCGGGCGCCAGGGTTGAGCGACCGCCGTCTGGAGGAGCACGAGGCTCACGGCGATCAGTGTCGGGGTTCGGAGTGAAAATTTCATCCCGAAAAGTACGGCGCCTGGGGCGTACGACGCAACACGGACGGGGTGGGGGAAGCCGAACTGCACCGCTGCATGGGGGGGGCATGTACCCCGGATTGCATTCCTCCGGGGTGGCATGTATATTCGGGCGTCTTGGGGTGCTGCCGACAACGGCGGCTGAGATCATACCCTTTGAACCTGATCCGGATAATGCCGGCGTAGGAAGAAAAGATGTCACCATATTTCCCACCCACGTATTTTTCCCGCATCCCAGCGCATCCCAGGCCGCAGGTGGAATTCCCATTACCCGGAGGCATGGCATGATACGCATGCGTTGGTTTCTGTTCGTTCTTGTTGTCCTGCCCTTTTCTCATCTCGCCGCCCAGCAGACCGAGGGCGTGGTGGTGGATGCCGTCGGCGGCGGCGCACTGCGTGGCGCCACCGTGCTGCTCACCCCTCCCGGCACCCGTGTGGCCACGGATGCCGGAGGCGGCTTCCTCTTCCCCGGTGTCCCGGCGCCCGGGGCGGTGATCACCGTCACGCACATCGGGTATGCACGGCAGCAGGTGCGGCTCGATACCGTCCGTTCAGGCAGGCTTGTGATCCGGCTCATGCAGATCTCGATGGAGGGGCCCGAGGTGGAGATTGTCGGGCAGCGAGCGGTGGAGCGCTATTCGCCGGTCACCTTCGCCGACATCCCGCAATCCACGCTCCAGGAGCGCTACATGGGGCTCGATGCTCCGGTGATGCTTGCGGATCTGCCGTCCTCCACCTTCTACTCGGAGAGCGGCAACGGGATAGGCTACACCTACCTCCGCATCCGCGGCTTCGACCAGCGGCGCCTCGCGGTGATGGTGAATGGCATCCCGCAGAACGAACCCGAGGATCACAACGTGTACTGGCTCGATTTCGCCGATCTGCTCGGCAGCGCCAGCGAGGTCCAGGTGCAGCGCGGCGGCGGCAACAGCCTCTACGGTCCTCCTGCCATGGGCGGATCCATCAACATCGTCACCGGGGACTTCGCCGACCGCAAGGGCATCAGCGTCTCGACGGGCATCGGTTCCTACGGCACCCGCCGCTCCTCGTTTGCCGTCGGGTCGGGCCTTGTGGATGACCGGTACGTCTTTTTCGGACGCCTCTCCACCATCGCGAGCGACGGCTACCGTGAGCGCTCCGACAGCCGCTTCAGCGCGTATTACCTCTCCGCCACGCGCTACGATCCCCGCTTCACCACCCGCCTCATCGCCTACGGCGGACCGCTTGAGGACGGCCTCGCCTACACCGGCCTGCCGCGCTTCGCCATCGGCGACAGGGAGCTGCGCAGGCGCAATTACAACTACTGGGAGGCGGACGCGGATTCCTTCACCTATGTGCAGCAGCGCCGGCCTCAGGAGCGCGAACAGTTCAGTCAGCCCCACCTGGAGCTGCACAACGAGTGGTCGCCATCGGGCACGCTGTCCGTTCACTCCTCGGTGTTCCTTGTGCGCGGAACGGGCTGGTTCGACTATGATGCCACCGGATGGACCGATGCCGCCTATTTTCGCATGACACCGGAATTCGGGTTCGACAACGTGAGCGATCCAATCAACCCCATCATCCGCGCATATGTGGACAACACGCAGCTCGGCTGGCTGCCACGCGTCACCTGGGCACACGATGGAGGGCGCCTCACCTTCGGAGGCGAGATCCGCTCGCATCGATCCCTGCATTGGGGCCGCATCCAGTGGGCCGAGGGGCTGCCGGCGAACCTCGATCCCGATCGGCGCTATTATGAGTACAAGGGAGGGAAGGATGTCGCCAGCGCGCATGTCCAGGAGATGTACGAGCTCACCTCGGCCATCACCATCATGGGCAATGTGAACCTCGTCCACAGCCGGTACCGCTTGTGGGATGAAGCGTTCGCAGGCAACGATTTCACGGTGGGGTACAACTTCGTCAACCCGGGACTGGGCGTGAACCTCAACCTCGCCCGTGAATGGAATGTCTACGCAAGCATCAATCGCGTGCAACGTGAGCCCCGCCTCAAGAACCTGTACGACGCCGCGGAATCCAGCGGAGGAGCGACACCCCAGTTCGCCACGCGCACCGACGGGAGCTACGACGTCTCCAGACCGCTCGTCACGCCGGAGGAGATGACCGACATCGAACTGGGGGCGGGCTGGGCGCATGGTGGCTTCCGCCTGCTTCTGAATGGATTCCTCATGGATTTCCGCAACGAGATCGTCAAGAGCGGGCAGCTCGACCGCTTCGGGCAGCCGGTGACCGGCAACGCGCCGCGGAGCCTCCACCTGGGTCTGGAGGCCACCGCCTTCTGGCAGGTGCTGCCCACGCTCGATCTGAACGCGAACTTCACGATGAGCCGCGACCGGCTCGAGGATTACGCGGTGTGGGACGTGGTGGACGGCACGCCAGTGGTGACCAACCTCGCGGGCAACCGCATTGCCGGCTTCCCCGAGCTGCTCGCCAACGCCATGGTGACCTGGCGCCTCGGGGGCTTCAGAACATCCCTGCAATGGAAGCATGTGGGCCGCCAATATACGGACAACACTCAGAGCGAGGCGGCCATGGTCGATGCCTCGGACGTCTTCAGCCTGAGCATGGGGCTCCGCCTGGAAGGGCTGGCCGGCGTGCGCGGGATTGAGGCGCGTCTGAACGTGATCAACCTGTTCGACACCCTGTATGCGCAGGCGGGAGAGGGCGATCAATACTTTCCTGCCGCCGAACGGAATCTCCTCTTCGACATCGCCGTGGATTTGTGATGCTGACATCCCCATCGATATCGGCCGGCCTCGACCACGGTGGCTACACCCTGCTGTTCGGATCCGGCGCCTACCCCCCGGTGCCACTCATCCGGCGTCTCTTTCGACATGCACGCATGCTCGTGTGTGCCGACGGCGGGGCCAACGTCGCCCATCGTTGTGGCATCACACCCGATTGCATCATCGGCGATCTCGATTCCATACGGGACGATGCACGCACCGCCTTCCACGCCGCAGGTGTGGAGTTCATCCATCTCCACAGGCAGACGGACACCGACCTGGAGAAGGCCCTGCTGCATCTCCGGCGATTGCGGCACCGCCGTCTCGTGGGGATGGGGCTGACCGGACGGCTGCTCGACCATACGCTGGGCAACCTCTCCGTGCTCACGCGGCACGTGCCGCATTTCGACATGACACTCATCGATCCGGACTATCGGATCGACGTCATCACCGCAGAGGCGCACTTCGACTGTGCGACAGGGGACAGGATCTCGCTTGTGCCACTGACCGCCTGCCGAGGCATCCGGACATCGGGACTGCAGTATGCCCTTCGGGGTGGCGATCTGCTCCCCGGGATCCGCGAGGGGACATCCAACGCTGCGAGTTCCGACCACTTCACCGTCAGACTCCGCGAGGGGGTGATGATGGTGATGCGTCCCATTTCCTGCGTTTTCTGTTGATTTTCGGCAGTTCTGCAAGACGATCTTGACACGGTTCTCACGATCGCGTATATTAGCACTCGCTTATTGTGAGTGCTAATATCGTATGTACCATATCACCAATCATTTCAAGGAGAACCACGATGTCGATGAATTTGAAGCCTTTGGCTGATCGCGTCATTGTTCGCGCCCTCGAGGCGGAGGAGAAGACGGCAGGCGGACTGTACATTCCTGACACGGCGAAGGAGAAGCCGCAGCAGGGTGAGATTGTCGCGGTCGGTCCCGGCAAGGTTGCCGATGACGGCAAGAAGGTCGCCATGGAAGTCAAGGTCGGCGACAGGGTGTTGTACGGCAAGTATTCCGGCACCGAAGTGAAATTCGGCACGGAGGAATACCTGATCATGCGTGAGAGCGACATTTTCGCAATCATCGGTTGACACGGAACAACGGACGATCATCAATACACACAGGAGAATGAAGAATGGCAGCGAAGATCATTGAGTATGACAGCGATGCACGCAACGCGCTCAAGCGTGGTGTTGACAAGCTTGCGGACGCGGTCCGCGTGACACTCGGCCCGAAGGGTCGCAATGTGATCATCGACAAGAAATTCGGTCCGCCCACCGTGACGAAGGATGGCGTGACCGTCGCAAAGGAAATCGAGCTCGAGGATGCCGTGGAGAACATGGGCGCCCAGATGGTGCGCGAAGTCGCCTCCAAGACAAGCGACATCGCCGGCGACGGCACCACAACAGCCACGGTGCTGGCCCAGGCCATTGTCCGCGAGGGCCTGAAGAACGTGGTGGCCGGTGCCAACCCGATGGATCTGAAGCGCGGCATCGACATCGCTGTCCGCCACATCATCGGCGGCCTGCGCGAGATCAGCCGTGAGATCAGCAACAAGGAGGAGATCGC
>CAYUYM010000216.1:0-5443 GCA_964449305.1 uncultured Chromatiales bacterium
TTCCCCCCCGCACGAAACGTGCCCGGATCCCCTGGTCGATCATCATCTGCCGGAGAAAGATGGCGAAGGAAAGGGCGGTTCCACCGGCACCTGCCTGGAAAGAGAACCCGTCGCGCAGGATGCCTGCGGCCTGCACAAAGCGTGCGGTGAGCTCCGCGATGTACAGGCGGTCGGGGCTCTTCGTGATGTTCGTGGTGCCCGACACGATCTTCTCGGGGATGCCGATCTGGTCGGTCACGACCACGAAGTCGACATGGTTGCCCTGGATCTGCCATGGCACGCAGGGAAAGGGAACGAGGTTGTCCGTGACCACGATCACCCTGTCCGCATACTGCGAATCCGCCAGGGCGAAGCCGAGCCCGCCGCAGGCAGAGGGCCCGTTGACGCCATTGGCATTGCCGAAGGGATCGGCCGTGGGCGCGGCGATCACGGCAATGTCGATGTGCACCTCACCGTCCTGGATCGCCTGATAGCGTCCACCATGCGAGCGCAGCACGCCGAGGCCGCGCATGCGCCCGGAGCTCGCGTAGTCGCCGAGCGGGCCGTTGAGCGATCCCTCGATGTGATGAATGACGCCCGACTCCAGATGATCGACGAGCGGCGCGTGGCACTTGAAGGCGGCCGAGGGAAACCAACGGAGATCGCGTATGCCGAGCTCGGCGGCGATGGCGAACACCTGGTTGGCGATGAGATCGCCGTCGCGAAAATGGTGATGCGACGAGATGGTCATGCCGTCGCAGAGACCGGCCCTGATGAGTGCGGTCCGAAGATCCGGCACCACCTTGTTGCCATTGTCGGGATAGTCGGCGTTGGAGGCGATGCGCGGCGCGGCCTTGCGCCCGGTGGGGATATGCTTCCCGACACCCTGATAGGGTACGGCGGTGACGCCGTTGATGTCGGTGACGACGCTGCGGCCGGCGGCATTGGTGACGAGTTGATCAGCCATTGGTGTAGCCCTCCCTCCAGTTCTCGCTGATGATTCCGGATTTCACTGCGACCGCGATGGTGCGCTGCGCCCGTTTCACGACGGGGGCATCGATCATCTTGGAACCGAGCGCCACAACACCGAGTCCGCGGCGTGCGGCATCCTCGAAGGCGAGCACGATCTTCTGCGCCCGTTCAATTTCCCTGGGATTCGGGGCAAAGGCCTCGTGCACCACGTGCACCTGTCGCGGGTGAATGCATCCCTTGCCATCGAAGCCGAGGGATTTGGCCTCCAGCACCGAGGTGCGCAGCCCCGCCTCATCGTTGACGTCGGAGAACACCGTGTCGATGGGTTGCAGACCGGCCGCGCGTGCCGCGTTCAGCACCGCGCCGCGCATCCAGAGCGACTCGCGTCCCTCCAGCGTCCGCTCTGCGCCGATGTCGGCCGTGTAATCCTCGAGACCGATGGAGAGAGCGACGAGGTTGGGCGAGGCCGTGGCGATGGCGTGTGCATTGATCGCCCCGAGGGCGGATTCGATGATGGGCATGAGGAAGACGTCCTGCGTGATGCCGTGTTCCGCCTTGATGGCCGTGATGGCGGCGTCCACCTCACGAATCTGATCAGCGGTCTCCACCTTCGGGATGAGGATGAGGTTGGGCATCTGTGGGATGATGGCCTGGAGATCGGTGAAGCCCAGCGGGAGCTGGTTGATGCGCACCATCTTTTCCGCTCCGAGGAAGTCCACCTCACGAAGCGCGTTGCGTACCATGATGCGCGCAGTGTCCTTCTCCGGCGGCGCCACGGAATCCTCGAGATCGAGGATGATGGCATCAGGGGCATGGATGCCTGCATTGATGGCGAGTTTGGGATCGTTGCCCGGCAGGTAGAGCCGGCTGCGGCGCAGTCGGTCGCGAGCCGTGGTGTACTGCGTCTCCTGGCGCAGGGGCAGGAGGTATTCACGCGACTCATCCGGGTTGAGACGGCGGATGGCCGCCTCGCAGCGTGCGGCCATGACGTAGGGCAGTGCGCCGCTGTCCTCGATGGCGACCCGGGCGTGGTGAATGGAGAAGAACTGAAGCATGTCGGAAATGAGCCGTCGGTTGGCTTCGCCATACTGGACTGCCACCTTGGAGGTCATCTCGATGACGATGCCGCCATCACTGGCTGGTGTGATGCTGATCCAGCAGTCGGAACGGACGTCCTTTCCTCGGCGTCCGGCCTCCGCGTAGTGATTCATGAAATCCTCGAGTTGTTCGTGTGATGCGGCGGCGGAGGCGTTGGAGCCATGTGCCGCCAATACGGAACGGGATGGGATAGGCGCTCAGCGTCATCCAGCCCGGTCCCGAGCATGCAATATAGCGAGAGTGGAGGAAAGTGAATGGCACTCCTCCACCCCCCCGCTCCGTCTACCGCCGCACCGCCAGCATCCGTGAATGATGCACGCCGTTGGCGACAAGGTCCACAACATACGACCCGGTGGGCAGGGCGCCGATGCCAAGCGTCATGGCGTACTCGCCGGCCTCCGACACCTCCGCGCGCTTGACCACCAGCATCTCCTCACCGATGATCGAGTGAATCCTGATGTCGACGGTGGCGGCCTGCGGCAATCGGTATTCCAACGTGACAGCCGTGCATGCCGGATTCGGATGGGGGGCTTGAAGCAGCACCGAGCCAGGCTGGCCGGGGCGTTGCAGGGCGACCACCGGGGAATACTCGATGGAACCATCCAACGCATGCATCGCCAGGCGATAGTGCAGAACAGCGGTCAGAGGTGGGAGCCGGACCTCATCGCGGAACTCGTAATCCCGGCTGATGAACAGCCCACCCTCTGCGGGCACAAACCCGCGGTTCTCCCACAGTGCCGCATCGAAGGACCGCTGCACCTCGTACCCGGCAATGTCCTGTTCCGACAGCGTCGTCCATCGGAGATGCACGCAGTCCCCGACGAGCGCCGCGGAAAAGGTCAGCAGCTCCACGGGCGTGATGACCATGCCTGGACACAGGCAACTGACGTCCCCGATGATCAGGGAGCCATGGCCGGGGTTGTTGGCAAAGATCCTGTCTGCACACAACCGGGCACCAACCGGGACTGTGATTGTGCCCGACGTGGCGACAACGATGTCACCGCGTTGGGCCTGTACCGCTGTGGTCAGCAGCAGGGCTGTCACCAGGCAGGACCAGACATGGCTCATGCGTGTCCTCGTGGATCGCGTGAAGGAGATGTCCATGACCGTGTCATCTGGCCTGTGCATGAAGTGATGCCTTCGTCTTCGCAGGCCGCGTCACGAGCTGGCGCAGCTCCTCGATCTGCCTGACGAGGGATTCAATCTGCGCCCCCTGCTTCGCCTCATCGGACCTCAGACTCGCGATGGTCGTTTCCATTGCGTCAATAAGCGCCTGCTGCTCCTTGATCGCCTCCACAAGGATGGGCGTGAGGCGTGCATAGTCCACCGTCTTGTATCCATCCTGATCCGAGGAAACGAGCTCGGGATACACCACCTCCACCTCCTGGGCGATGAACCCGAGCTGCCTTTCGGCCGGGAAACCACGGGTGGGAAATTCGTCCTTCTTCAGGACGTAGCTGACTCCACGCAGTCGGGTGAGCTGTGGGAGGGCATTCTCGAGCGTGGCGATCTCCTTCTTGAAACGGATATCTGATGAGGTCCATACTCCAGCCGAGCAGATCGCCGGGCCGCTGACGGAAAGGCCGAACGTGCCTCCACCCAATTGCGCATTGTACCCGGAACTCGAACACAATCCATAGACGCCGGCACCGCCGCTTATGGAGCAGGTGCCATAGACCCCCCAGCCACTGCCGCCCTGCGAACCCCACACCCCGATGCCGGTTGCGCCGGTGCCGTTGTTCCTGCCACGCACTGCAGCGGAGTACGCGGCGGGGCTGGGCAGATTGATCTCCCCGAGCACGCCACAACCGTTGGCGGTTGATCCTGTCGCCACTCCATACACACCATGGCCTTGATATGCCAGAGATCCCAGCGATCCGGATCCGAGATTCTGCCCAAACAGAGCAGCCCCTCCTGGACCTGCACACAGCCCGTACACCCCGACACCTTCCCCGGCATGCTGCCCCCACACGCCGTAGCCATCGCTCCCCGTGCCGAAGTTTTTTCCATACACCCCGGCAGAGCTGCTGGAGGGGCTCGTTCCAGTGACATGCCCCGCCACACCGTGGGAATTCGGTGATGCACCGGTCTGCGTCCCGAACACACCGACACCGCTGGTGGCCGAGCTGACGCCATGCACCCCGTAGGCACCCTCACCAAGGGAACCTGTGCTCATGGTGGATGGGTTGTTCCCGCGTACTGCCGGGCTGGTTGCCACCGTGGTGCTTCCGCGTACGCCGATGGGTCCGGCACCCAAGGCTCCTTCCGACAGCGTACCGGTGTTGTACCCATACACCCCGATGCCGTAATTCCCGGACACCATTCCAGCCACCCCCCATCCATCCCCGTTCTGCAGTCCATACACGCCGATGCCGAGCGTTGAGGTGCCGTTGTTGACGCCGAGGACTCCCGCGGAGAAGCCGCCAGGCGTCGTCGAGAGAACCTCCCCCTTCACACCAGCGACATCGGATGCGGTGCTGCTGTTTGTGCCAAGCATGGCGGCGGTCCCCGAGGAGGTGACGGCATCCAAAGCGTGCCCGGTACCCGCATTGATGACAACCGGACCTGAAGCAGCGGCGACTGTGCGCCCACCACCTGCACCACCGAAGTTGTATGCGTCGTTGAGCGAGCCGCCCCCGGTGGGCGTGGCCCAAGCAGCCAGCCCCGAGGCATCGGACGTCAGGACCTTTCCCGCACCAGGTGCACCACCTGTGATCTTGACCTGTCCCACCACGTGCAGCGCTGCGTCCGGGGTGTTGGTGTTGATGCCCAGGCTTGTCATCCAGACAGGGCCATTTCCAAAAACGGAAAACAGCGGGACAAGACTGTTGTTCTTGACCGTGAATGAATATGCACCGGAATTCCCACCCAACTTCGCCTCAATTTCCTGGGCTGAACTGGAACAGATGGCGACGACACTTCCAATCAGCACGACATGCACTGCAATCCTCATGACACCTCCTTGATGTTGAAATGATGGGAGCGTGTGATGCTGATGTTGGTGATACGATGGCAACTGATGATGAGGCATGTGGAACGTGAGTCAGGGCATGTGGAAGCCCCGCACTGGGAACATCCTGCCACCTTCTCAAGACCACTCGCCTGATCTGCCCCTGCACCATAACGCAACGCGTCTCCTGGAAAACACCATGAACCGGACAGAACATACATCTCCACCTTGAATCCGGCAGGTGGTGTCCCCAGGAAACGATGTGCCGGACTGGAAGATCAGATGCGTGAGCCGATTATAGGCATTTCTGTGCGAATTCGCAAAACAGGGTACATGTAGACCGACCTACGGTGGTTGGATCCCGTGATGCTGCCCAGCCCCGGCCTTGCTGTTTTCGGTAACGCAAAATTGACCCCCTTGGAGGCAAAACGGTAACGGAAAACT
>CAYUYM010000217.1:0-5410 GCA_964449305.1 uncultured Chromatiales bacterium
TGACGAACATTCCCAAGAACACGGCTAAGTAATCGAACTTCTCCCATTAGGTCCACCGACCGAACTGCGGCCGCGGGCCCCGACCGAGGAACCACTTCAGGTTGCCGATGAAATCCTGGAGATCCTTGCGGTTGAACATCAGGGAGTCGCGACCGAAGATCAGCTCCCGCCATGAGGAGTACTCCTTGTAGCGCTTCCGGGCAAGGTCCACAAGGTGGATGATGAAGATCGTGATCATGAAGAAGGCGGCGACACGATGGATGAGCCCTGCCGCCTCGAAGCCGCCCAGGAGATGCGACACCGTCACCGCCCAACCGGTGTACGAGAACTTGAGCGTCATCCCCGTGACAGCGAGGTTGAGAAAGCTCAGAATCATGACGATGTGCAGAGCCCGGTTCAGGCGGGTGAAGCGGAGGAACTGCCGCTCGACGGCGACATAGGTGATGTGTTCAGACATGGTTCATTCACCTCCTTCCGGGGTGTCATTCGTGGGTGGCTGCGCTGCGGCCTCCTGCCGTGCGCGTTTCTCCTCCTCCATCCTGCGGAGCTCCCTGCGCATCTGGAATGCCCTGGGCAGCCACAGGATGGTGTGCAGCCCCCCCACCACAAAGGTGACGATGACAAGGGAGGTCATCCCCCAGAACACCCAGAACAGGATGGGGTATTTCGCGGGGTCGTGGTGCGTGGCGTGTGTGAGGTAGCCGGCGAATTGCCGGTTGGCGCCTGGGTGGCACTTCTGACAGGTGCCGACCACGTTGGCATGGCTCAGATGCGAGCGGGGATCGGATGGCGGGAGGATGTCGTGTGCACCGTGGCAGTCGTAACACTTCGCCGTCTTGCTGTATCCGAGTTGGGACACCTTTCCATGATACGTGTCGAAATACGTCTTGGCGATCTCCTCGTGGCAGCGTCCGCATTTCTCCATGATCTCCTGCTTGAAGCCTTCCGCGTCTGCGCGCTTGATGGTGTGCGACGTGTGACAATCGCTGCACACGGGAAGGGGCTTGTCGGTCTTCCCCACAAGTTGGGCATGGATGCTGGTCTCGAACATCTCCTGGATGCCGTGGTGGCAGGTGCCACAGGTGCCGGGGATGTTCCTCGGGTTCACGCTTGATTCCGGATTGGCGGCGGGCAGCACCCCATGTGCTGTGTGACAGTTGGTGCAGGTGGCCGTCACCGTGAGGCCGCTCTGGGCGAGCCCCCTGCCGTGGATGCTCTCCGTGTAGTTCTCCAGGATGTTGTGCTGCGTCCCGGTGTAGCGCTTCGCCGCCTTCTCCCCCTCGCGATGGCATGTGCCGCAGAGCGCGGGGATGCGCGTGGCGAAGATGGGGGAGAGGGGATCAGACCTGCCTCGGATGTTGTGCGTACCGTGACATTCCGTGCACTGCGGGCCGTTGGGATCCCCGTTCGTCACAAGCTGGCCGTGCGTTGAGCGCTGGTATTGCAGGCCGACCTCGGCATGGCACGATGCGCACTGCACCTTGTTGGTGATGGTCTCGCAGGACCGCGTCTTGGAGGCGTTCACCTCCGAGTGGCACTGGCTGCACGCAATCTTTGCATGCCGGGATTCCGCAACCTCCTGGGGATTGACGAACATGGAACGACCCGTTTTGCTGGACTTCAGATCCTTCTGTGCGTGACAGCGCATACAATCTGCGTCCGCCATCCCCTGGTTGTAGAAAATGCGACGGATCTTGTGCGGCTGGTGGCAGTCCACACAGGCCGGAAGCACATGGAGCTGCTTCTCCCAAAGCTCGCCGCGAATCACCTTGCGGTGCACTGTCTCGATCTGGGCATGGCACTGGGTGCAGGTCCGTGCAATGTTCACGCGTGAAATGGACGACTTGGGATCGGTGTGCGGCAGAATCGAGTGCGCCGTGTGGCAGGAGGCACAGTTGGGCGCCACGATGAGTCCCTTCTTCAGCAGACCCTCACCATGGATGCTCTCCGAGAAATTCTCCAGAATGTGGTCCTGATGGATCTTGTGCTGAAGCGACACGGGTGATCCCTCGCGATGGCAGGTGCCGCAGAGGAAGGGCACACGCAGCGCCGACACCTGGCTGCGGGGATCCTTCACCGGCAGGATCTCGTGTGAGCCGTGGCAGGATTTGCACGTCGGGGCAAGGCGGTCGCCGCGGGCCAGTGCCCTGCCATGCAACGACGCCGCATGCAGTGCCGTCTCGGTCTTGTGGCAGCTTCCGCATTGCACCGGCTTCACCACCTCGGCATGAGGGAAGTCGGATCCTGCGAGTGCTTCATGACAGCCGACGCACGGGAGATCCTCGTGCGGTGTGCCCTTGAACCGCTTCACATCGATCCATGCACTCACAGTCCTGCCGTTTTTCGTGCCCCTGGACATCTCCCGGTCGGAGTGACACATCAGGCACTCGGAGTTTTCCTGCGCCTCACCCCGGGCATACAGGAGCATGAGGAACAGGCAGAGCGGGAGGACCTGTCGGATGCGGAACTTCATGGCGGATTCTCGTTTCTCGACGTTCGTCGGTGAATGTGTGGGTGGGGCCTGCGCAGTGTCGACATCCGACGGGGACGTCACGCGCGCTCCGAGTTCTGTGCGTCGAGTTCTCGCGGGTGGAGCAGGGACATTTCCAGCTCGCTCATGGTGCCGAAGAGAAAGGCGCGGTTGAAGGGATAGACGTCCGGGTTGAACACGACGAAGTAGAGATGCCCGACGAGGATGCTCAGGGTGGTCAACCACAGCTGGTAGTAATGCACGGATTCGACGAGATCGTAGATGTGGGGAAGCGCGGTCCTTCCCAGAGCCATGAGGATGCCCGTGATCGTGAGGATGAGGATGCCGCTGATCGAGAACCAATAGGTCGACTTCTCGAACGGGGCGAAACGTCCGAAGGCCGGTGCCTCAGTGGACAGACCGAAGGCCCATCTCCAATGCCGCACGGCGTCGGCCACGTCGCGTACCCGGGGGAGCAGGTCGAGCAGGAGGCGGCGACCCCGATGGGTGAACAGGATGTGGATGAGGTGGAGCAGCATCGCGAGCACCAGCAGCCCGGCCGCGCCGTGGTGCACCGGCTCGATCATCGATTTCCAGAACGGGAGCCAGGCATCCATGCGTTGCACGATCCATGCATCGGGGAAGCGGAGGACGAAGCCCGTCTTGATGAGCGCGACCACACTGACCAGCGCCAGCCCATGCTGGATGCGCTCGGCCAGCGTCATGCGCAGAAAGGTGCGCGTTCCGGCGGCCGGTGCCAGCGCCCGCCTCCGCCTGCCGCGACGCAGCCAGTCGGCGATGTTGACGAGGAGGCGCCATCCGACGAACACGAGGATGAGGATGAGGTACAGCGGTCGCACCCACGCGTTCCCCTCCGGGGCGAGTCGGCGGAGGTCGGCGGCGGAGTGGATGCGTGGAACGGCAAAACGCGTCGCTGCGTCGGGGTGGCAGGATCCGCACGTGCGGGCGATGTTCGCCGGGTTCACCGCCGATGCGCTGTCGGCTTTCGGACGGATGTCGTGCGCTCCGTGGCAGCTTGCGCAGTTGGTCACCGACAGGCTGTCCTTGTCCATCGTGAATCCATGATACCCCGGATTTGCTGCGGTGAAGAACGCGGGGTTGACGGCGGTGGTGATGATGACGCGTGCCGCGGGATGACAGGTGATGCAGGTCTGCGCCGGTGTCGCGGCATGCGCGGGACCGGTGGCGCTTCGGGCACGTGCCACATTGGGATGTTCGGCGTGGCAGTCCTGGCAGCCGGGAGTGTCCGTGCGGCCGCCCGTGGCCAGTGTGCCGTGGATGGATTGCCGGTACTGGTTCACGATGTCCACATGACAGCGGCCGCAGGTGCCCGGGGTGTTGAGCCGGCTTACCGGCGAGGAGGGATCGGATCCGCGGTTCACCGTATGGCTGCCGTGGCAGTCTGCGCAGCTCGCAGCAAGGGCATTGCCGCCGGCAAGCCTGCGGCCGTGCGTGCCCCCGATCCAGGGCGAGATGCTGCCGGCTCCCTGTGGCATCGAGGCCTTGACGCCCGGGTCGTCGAGGTGGCAGGTGAGGCACATGCGTGCCTGGGCCAGCTTGAGTTCGGCGGATGCCTGCGATTTTCTCTTGTTGGAGATCGGGTTCCGATGGCAGGTCAGGCAGCGTGGCGCCTGAGCCACTCCCGCCTCAGAGGCTCGACCATGTGCCGACTGAAGATACTCGTTCCTGATGCCGTTGTGGCAGGCCCCACAGGAATTGGTGGAGGAGATGAGGCTGAACTTCGAACCGGTCACCTTCGGGGACACGATGTCGTGCCGGCCGTGGCAGCCCTTGCAGCTGAGGTCTGGTCGCGCATCCAGGCCCGTCGCAACAAGCAGTTGCGGATGGAACACGTGCCTCGGGGGGGCGTCGCGATGGCAGGTGAGGCAGTTGATGGGTTCGATCGCTTCCTTGTGGGGAACGTTGTCCTTGTCGAACCCCGCATGGCAGGCCACGCACACCAGCTTCGCATGCGGAGAGCGCAGGAGAACGGAGTCGTCGACAAAGAGGGACACCTGCCGTCCCTCGCGCTCCATGCTCATACTGTTGTCCGAATGGCATGCGAGGCAGTCCTCCTTCGTCTGCCCCGGAGCTGCGACAGACGCCAGAAGCAGGAGGGCCAGCGCTGCCACACCAGTCCACATCACGTGAATGGCGTTATTCCGACAATCCGGGTTGACCGAACAGGGCTGTTTCACATGTGTCATGGCGGGCTCCAGTGCGGGTGATACGTCATACAAAATATACGTACCTCGAACAAGCTGTGCAATTTGGTGGGGGGGCGTCCGAATTATTTCCCGAAGGCCTGTGCAGTGGGAGCAGAACCCTCGGTCAGTTCATCGCCCTTCGTGCATTTCTTCAGAAAATCGCCTACTTTGAATGGTGATTGCTGCGTACGTTGTTTCTTCACACGTTTTCCTGACAGCTTTGGAGGCTTGAGCATGGCGAAATGGATTGGTATGACAGGAATGGCGCTGGCGACAATCGCCATCTTTTTCGGCTTCTTCTTTCTCGACGAGTCGCCACAACGCTCCTACGACGTCATGACCGCGGTGTGCGTCGGAGTCCTGGGGTTTCTCTCCTTCGTCCGCCACTGCGTCTTTCACCGATCCGATGCCGAGCGACTCGGATGGAAGACCGACCGTCCCGACTGGATGTTCGAGGTGGGGTTCGCCAATCTGGCATTCGGCATTGCGGGGATCGTTGGCGTTGCCGCTGATCTTGGTGCCGCCGCGGAAGGCCTCATCTCGCCGGAGCAGGCCGACCGGGTCTGGCAGCGCGCCTACGGCGGGCGCCTCTTCGCCTCTTTTCGCGCCTCGCACTGGATCGCGGCCGCGGCGGGGCTCTTCGTGGCGCTGGGCCTGATCCTGGTGGTCGCCAGCAACTGGGACAAGATCGGCGATATCGCCAAGATGGGCG
>CAYUYM010000218.1:0-3728 GCA_964449305.1 uncultured Chromatiales bacterium
GACGACATCGCCATCATCAATCCCGCGGCTGCCGAGCACCACGAGCGCTTCAGCACCATCTTCCATGAAGCCCGCAAACACAAGGGCATGACCATCGAGGAGGCCCGCTCCTCCATGAACCATCCGCTCTACTTCGGCTGCATGATGGTCCGTGAAGCCCTCGCCGACGGCAGCGTGGCCGGCTCCCTCTCCACCACGGGCGATGTGATGCGCTCCGCCATCCTCACCATCGGCCTCAAGCCGGGCATCAAGACCGTGTCGAGCTTCTTTGTCATGGCCTTCCCGGAACGCATCCTCCTCTATGCCGACTGCGCCGTGCTTCCGCTCCCCGATGCCGGTCAGCTCGCAGACATCGCCATCGCCACCACGGACAACTACCGCATCCTCATGCAGGAGGAACCCGTCACCGCCATGCTCTCCTTCTCCACCAAGGGGTCGGCCGAGCATGAACTCATCGACAAGGTGCGCGAAGCGACACGCCTCTGCAACGAGCGCCGCCCCGACCTCCTCATCGATGGCGAACTCCAGTACGATGCCGCCGTCGTCCCCTCCGTCGGTGCAAAAAAGGCCCCGGGCAGCAGGGTCGCCGGCAATGCCAATGTGCTCATCTTCCCGGATCTCCAGTCGGGGAACATCGGTTACAAGATCGCCCAGCGCATGGGCGGCGCTGAGGCGCTCGGTCCCATCGTTCAGGGCCTCGCCAAGCCGGCCTACGATCTCTCGCGCGGCTGCTCGGTCAACGACATCGTCGTGACCACGGCCTTCAATGCGGTCATGGGCGCCGCCTGATCGGGCGCCTCTCCGCCACCCACTGTCCGAATCCGGGGCGGCAACTCCACCCCGGCTGCGTTCACCAGGCATCCACCGGGCCGCGTGCCCGTTCGCACCGGCTCCGGGGACTTCACCGCACCCACACCCGATGACGAGCTCTTCATGACGCTTCGACACACGCACTTTGTCCAAGCCCCGCCACGCTGCCCCCGGACGCCGGTCGCACTCCATGCCCACCTGCTCCTGCTCGTCGCCGTGGCCTTCATCATCGCACCACAGGGCCTGGCATTCGCCCAATCCGCCGGACTCTTGGATCCCTCTCCTCCGACTCCCTATGAGAGCGATCTCCTCGAAGCCCGGCCCGTCCATCACTACCTTGGTCTGATGCCCGGCCTCATCATGCATTTCCACCAGGGATCCTTTTCCCCGAACTGTTCGTGCAGTTTCGGCGATGAAAGCGGTGCGCGTCTCCTCCCGGCCATCGAATACTCCGTCCACTTCCCGAAACGCGGCTATGCCTTCGCCCTCGTCGCCGCCTGGCACGACTATTCCTCCACCTTCACCAGCACCTTCACCCGCACCACGCCCGTGGTCGGTGACAATCCTCCCATCCTCGCAGAATACCGGCGCGAATCGCAGGTCGCACTCAGGCACATCGCACTCACACCAACCTTCATCTGGTATCCCGGGAAACGGTGGTTCCATTTGCGGGCCGGGATCGAGTTCGGCATCCCCATCACTGCACGTTACGATCATGTGGAACACATCCTTACGCCAGGTGTGGCATACCACGATGGCGAAACGAGGCATGTCCTGCTCCAGGAATCCGACATCCCGGGAGGGAGGGCCCTGCGCATCGGTGTGTCCCTCGGTGCCGGATACGATCTGTATCTCTCGGACCGCGTGCTGCTGACTCCCGGCGTCGCATGGGTCGCCCCCGTCACCCCCGTGTCCGACCTCGACGACACATGGAAGGTGTCCACCTTCCAGAGTGTCCTTCTCCTCAAGGTGCGATTGTGAGGCTCCCATGAACCATCAACTCCACGGCCTCCGGCCATTGCTTCACTCCATCGTCCTCGTGCTCACCCTCGGCGGACTCGCCGCCTGTGGGTCGTCGACCATCGACCTCGTCGAACGTCCCGGGCGCGAGGTGCTGGCGGAAAATGCCGGCCCAGCCATCAACTCCCAGGCGGATGATTTCGCTCCCGTGCTGTCGGCCGATGGCACGCGACTCATGTTCACCTCCAACCGCCTGCTGGAAAAGGACGGTGACCGCATCGAGAATGTGTACGAGGCCCCACGCGAGGGCGGGGCATGGACGGCCGCACAGCGCATCGACGCAAGCGGCGACCCCGACATCAAGTCCGGTTCCCTCGCCTTCGACAATGTCCACAACGAGGTCGTGTTCGTCCAGTGCTACCGCAACGACGGCATGGGGGATTGCGATCTCTACATCGCCTCCACCGGTCGCGATGGCTGGAGGACGGCCCGCAATCCGGGTGACCCGGTCAACAGCCCGGAATGGGATTGCCATCCCTCCATCAGCCGCGATGGCTCAACGCTGTACTTTGCCTCCGAGCGCATCGGTGGCATGGGGGGAAGCGACATCTACCTGTCGCGCCGCGGCACCGATGGCACGTGGTCCCGCCCGGTCAACCTCGGTCCTCCGGTCAACACACGCGGTGATGAAAAGACCCCCTTCATCGCCCCCGACAACACGACGCTGTACTTCGCCTCCAACGGCCATCCCGGCTACGGTGCCTTCGACATCTTCCAGACCACCTTTGACGGCGACCGGTGGACAGCACCGAAGAACGTGGGCACGCCGATCAACTCGCCCCGGCAGGATCTTTTCTACACACCATCGCTGACAGGTGACACGGCCTACCTGGCATCGAACCGCGATGATGCCACGGGCTTCGACATCTACGAGATCATCATCCGCCGGAAGGTGGAGCCACCCACGCCGCAGCGCACCACGCTTGTCGTCCGCCTCATCGTGCGGAATGCGTTCACGAACGAACCGATTTCCGCCACCATCGCCATCGAGGCGCCGGACGCGGAGCCGCTGTCCCTGACCGCGGACGTGAAGGGCATCGCGGATGTGGAGATGCAGCCGGGAGCTGCGTACACCATCACCACCACGCATCCGGGGTTCATGCCCTCCACCACCGGCATCACACTCCCACGCACAGCCAGCGGGCGTCGTGAACAGGAGATCCTCATGACGCCGCATGGCGAGAAGGAGAGCACCATCTATTCCTTCGTGGTCGAGTTCGACTTCAACCTGTCGAACATCCGCGAATCGGAACGGCGCAATCTCGACAGCGTCGTGACGCTTCTCACAAGGTATCCTGAATGCTCGGTGATGGTGTCCGGGCACACGGACAGTGTGGGCACGGATGAGTACAACCAGCGCCTTGGCCAGGAGCGTGCGCAGGAGGTGGGCGCCTATGTGGAGCGCTATCTGAAATCCCGCGGTGTCCAGCTCCGCAATCCCCTGGTGATGCGCTCCTTCGGTGAGACGCAGCACGTCGCATCAAACGCCACCGAGGAGGGACGCCAGCGCAACCGGCGCGTGGTGATCTCTCTGCAACGTCTGCAATGACGGTGGCGGTGACCGGTATCGACGACATCCGCGCCATGATGCACCGCGTCGGTCTGGCGACCGATGAGGCGCGCCTCGGGCTGCTCGCCCGCTTCGTGGAACTGCTCCTCGAGGCGAACGCGCGTGTCAACCTCGTGTCGCGCAGGCAGACCGACACCGTGTGGCGCAACCATGTGCTGCATTCCCTCGCACCGCTGCTGCTCGGGCGGCTTTCTCCGGATGGGGCGTACTTCGATCTCGGCACCGGCGGCGGGCTGCCCGGGCTGCCGCTCGCCATCATGCTGCCGGAGGCCACCTTCACGCTGTGCGATTCAATCCAGAAGAAGATGCGCGAGGTGGAGGGCATGGC
>CAYUYM010000218.1:3828-5379 GCA_964449305.1 uncultured Chromatiales bacterium
CCTTCACGCTGTGCGATTCAATCCAGAAGAAGATGCGCGAGGTGGAGGGCATGGCTCATGCGCTCGGTCTCACCAACGTCCGCATCGCCCACGGCAGGGCCGAGGAGCTTGCGCGGTCCCCCATGCATCGCGGGCGCCACACCATCGTCATCTCCCGTGCGGTGGACGACCTGCACGTGCTGGCGCGCTGGTGTCCGCCCCTGCTGGCGCCCGTGCCCGACGCACGCCTTATCGTCTGGAAGGGGGGCGACCTGTCGCAGGAGATCACGGCCACGCGGCGGCTGCCCGTCGTCCGCTCCATCGAAACCATCCCCCTGGATCTGCCGGGCGAGCCCTGGTTTGCCCGGGAACAGAAACACCTTGTGGAAGTCCGCTTTGAAATCCATTGACATGCCGATGAAACACACCCTCATTCTCGCCCTCATGGTGAGCCTTGTGTCACTGCCCGGATGCGTGGTGGTGAAGAAGCTCGTGGGGGCGGACATCGATCCCCAACAGTTCGCCCGTGCCCGCGAGGCGCGGATGGTGCAGGTCCGCGCCGATGCGGCGCAGCGGCTGGCCGACCGGCTCGGGAACGGAGACGCCGTCACCAACGCCGACGTCTGCTTCACCCTGGGCCAGACCCTGCTGAACCGCGTGGCGGAACAGTACCGGGGCATGACCGGCTGGCTCGATCCCGCCACATCCTACACCGTCACAGCGGCCTCGGTGACGATACACAACGGCGCCGCCTTCGCGTCCCTCATGCTCACCGCCCACAACACGACGCATGATGTGGACGTGGATCTCGCCATGGACTGCATCATCACCCTGAGCATCGAGAACGGAACTCTCGTGATGCTGCTCGAACCCTTCAACATCACACCGGTGGTGAACGCCTCGGGCGTGCTCGCAGCAACGGAGGGCATCATCGAAAACATCATCAGGATCAGACTCGCGACGATGAGCCGCGATTTCCCGCCGATGACGCTGCCGGTGGATTTCAGCAGCACCCTGCCGATGGCCGGTGTATCGATGGACGTGAAGAGCCGTGTCAATGTCCTCATCGAGGCGGCGCCCCGCTCCGTCGCCTCCACGCTCACCATACGGGAGTTCCAGTTCTTCGAGGGGCTCGCCCTGGTCACGCTCAATCTCTCGAAGGTGGAGGTGAAATGATGAGAAGGTCAGCCATGAGGCATGAGGCACGAGGCATGAGCAGGTCGGCGCACCGGCAGACAATGAAAGACTGTTCATCTCTCCATTCTCTTCTCACGTTTCGCTTTGCCCGCGTTGCACATCTGTCGGACTGCCCACCGGCCACCAGCCACTGGGCACTGGCCATCATCCTCATCCTTCTCCTCGTGTCCGGCTGCAGCTCGATCGATCTGCCGCCCATCGCAGAATCGGAGCAGGTGATCGCACGGGAGGGGCTGCGGATAGCCGCGGTGGACAGCGCCATCACCGCACGCAATCTTCGCCTCCCCGCGGGGCAGGACCTCATCGTGCGGCTGCGGCGTGACATGATCAACCGCATTCTCCAGGCGCTCACAGGGAACGCGACCACCGACCTCA
>CAYUYM010000219.1:0-5333 GCA_964449305.1 uncultured Chromatiales bacterium
CGGCCCCCCCGCCCCCCCCCCCCCCCCCCCCCCTAGCGCCCAACAACGTACTCATAAGACGACCTTTCGCCCCCCCCCACCCCCCGCCCAGAAACAAATGGGGCGGCCGTTCAGCTACGGCCGCCCCTTGGGTAGGATGGTGAGTTGTTTGGTATGCCGTCAGAGTTTGTTCACAAATTCGTTGAGCACGGTTTTGAGACTCGGCTCGCCGATCTCCTGCAGATCGTAACCGACGCGGAGCATCGGCTTCTTGATCTTGACAATGCGCTTCAGATCAATCGGGGTTCCACAGACAACGAGGTCACAGGGAACCTTGTTGATGGTCGCTTCGAGATCCTTCACCTGCTTCTCGCTGTAGCCCATGGCCGGAAGGAGGACGCCGATGTCCGGATACTTCTCGAAGGTCTTCTTGATCTCTCCGGTCACATACGGACGCGGATCGATGATCTCGCCGGCGCCGAACTTCTGGGCGGCGACGGTGCCCGCACCAAAGGCCATTTCGCCATGGGTGAGGGTCGGTCCGTCTTCGACCACGAGAACATTCTTGCCGGTGATCAGCTCGCCGCGTTCGACGGTGAGCGGAGAAGCCGCCTCAATGATGCGCGCGGTGGGATTCACTGAACGGATGTTGTCCCGCAACTCATTCACATCCTCCGGATCCGCCGAGTCGATCTTGTTGATGATGACCACGTCGGCAAGCCGGAGATTGGCTTCGCTGGGGAAATAGAACAGTTCATCGCCGACGCGCAGCGGGTCGGCAACCACAATATGCAGATCCGGCTTGTAAAAAGGAAGATCATTGTTGCCACCATCCCACAAAATCACTTCCGCCTCTTTTTCGGCCTGCTCGAGGATCGCGGCATAGTCCACACCCGAATAGATGATGGTGCCGGTGGTGATGTGCGGTTCGTACTCCTCCATCTCCTCGATGGTGCACTTGTGCTTCTTGAGATCGGCCACTGTGGCGTAGCGCTGCACCTTCTGCTTTTCCAGATCGCCGTACGGCATCGGGTGGCGGATCGCCACAACCTTCAGGCCCGCGTCCTGGAGCAGCTTCGACACGCGGCGCGTCGTCTGGCTCTTGCCACTGCCGGTGCGCACGGCGCAGATGGAGATGACCGGGCGCGTGCTCTTGATCATGGTCGGCTCGCCGCCGAGCAGCTTGAAGTGGGCGCCGGCCGCGGTGGCGCGGGCGCCGATGCTCATCACATGATCGTAGGTCACATCGCTGTAGGCGAAGACAACCTCCTGCACCTTGTGCTTCCTGATCATCATCTCGAGATCCTTCTCCTCGACGATGGGGATGCCCTTGGGATAGAGCTTGCCGGCAAGTGCCTTCGGATACTTCCTTCCGGCGATGTCCGGAATCTGCGCTGCGGTGAAGGCCACCACGTTGTAGAGCTCGTTGTCGCGGTAGATCGTGTTGAAATTGTGGAAATCACGGCCGGCGGCGCCGACGATGATGGTGTTGATGGGTGTCATTCGCTCTCCAGACTTGTTGAAAAATGGGACTCTGGCTATTCGTATCATTCCGTATCAAAGAGCATGGTCAGAAGCGCCATGCGGACAAACAGGCCGTTCCTCGTCTGCCGGAAATAGGCGGCGCGGGGATCGGCATCCACCGCCGGATCGATCTCCACCGACCGGGGAAGCGGATGCATGATGATGGCGTCGGACTTCATCCGGCGCAGCACATCGGTGTTGATGTTGTATCGTGACAAAACCGAGGCATCCTTGCCAAGCCGCTCATGATCGATGCGTGTCTGATACACCACATCGATCTGCGGGATGACGCGCTCCGATGATGACAGCAGCTCGTAGCTGACGCGTCGCTCGTCGAGGTGCTCGAGGATGTCGGATCCGATCTGCAACTGGTCGGGCGCGATGAAGTAGAGCTTCACGCGATCGAACTTGGACAGGAGATAGGCGAGTGAACGCGTCGTGCGGCCGCGATCGAGGGCGCCGATGAAGGCCACCGACAGGCCGTCGAGCGTCTTGCACTCGTTGTAGATGGTGTACAGATCCAGCAGGGCCTGCGTGGGGTGCTGCCCCCCATCGCCATCGCCGGCGTTGATCACCGGCACCGGCGACATTCTGGCGGCACGCTCGGCGCCTCCGGACTCATGATGCCGCAGGACGATCACATCGCAGAAATGCGAGATGATGCGGATCGTGTCCTCAAGCTGCTCACCCTCGATCTCCGAGGAGAACTCGTTGGCCTGCTCGGTGGACAGCACCCTGCCGCCGAGGCGGTACATCGCCGCCTCGAAGGAGAAGCGCGTGCGCGTCGACGGTCGGTAGAACAGCGAGGCCAGGATGCGGCTCTCGTAATCGCGCGTGCCGCCGCGTGCCACGATGTGCTCCATCCGGCGTGCGCGATCGAACAGCTCGAGAAGCAGGGGGACCGTGAACTGTTGGGACTGATAGACGTGGTTGAGTATCATGCGGACTCCCGTGTCATGCGGTGATGTGCGTGCCCGCAGTGCCGTCGAGCGCGTCCATCAGGTATTCGTAGGACGTGATGATCACCTCGTGCCCGCCATTGCGCACAAAGCGCAGGGCGGATTCGACCTTGGGACCCATGCTGCCCGGAGGGAACTGGCCGGCATCGAAATGCGCCTGCATCTCGGCGACCGTCGCATTGCGTATCCCCTTCTGGTCGGGCTTCTTGTAGTTGACGTACACCTGATCGGCATCGGTGCTGATGATGAAGAGATCGACACCGAGCTGGGAGGCGAGCAGAGCCGAGGCGCGGTCCTTGTCGATCACCGCCTCCACGCCATCCACCAGGAAGTTGTCCTTCTCCACAACCGGGATGCCGCCGCCGCCCAGGGCGATCACGATCATCCCCAGGCCGAGGATGCGGGAGATGATGTCCTGCTCAAACACCTCCACCGGTTCTGGGGAGGCCACGACGCGGCGGTACCCGCGGGCGCTGTCCTCCACGATATCCCAGCCGAGCTGGCGTTGCCGGGCTTCGGCCACCTCGCGGGTGTAGAAGGGCCCGATGGGCTTGGTGGGGTTGGTGAAGGCGGGGTCGTCGGGATCGACGCGCACCTGCGTGAGGACGGTCATGACGGGCGTGGTGAGGCCGATCTGACGCAGCTCATATTCCATGGCGCGCTGCAGGAGGTAGCCGATCTCGGACTGTGTGGTGGCCACGCACACGTCGAGCGGATGCGTGTAGACCTCGGATGCCGCGCGCTCGGAGCGCAGCAGCGCCGCGCCCACCTGCGGGCCGTTGCCGTGCGTGATGACCACGCGCCAACCGCGGGCCACCATGGCGGCGATGGCCCTTGCTGTCGCATGCGCATTGGCAAGTTGCTCGGGAATCGTGCCGCGCTCACCAGCGCGGATGAGGGAGTTGCCTCCGATGGCAATGAGAGCGCTGCGTGACACAGGCGCCTCTTACTTCTTGAGCAACTGATACATGATGGCCTTCTGCACGTGGAGACGGTTCTCCGCCTCCTGGAACACGACTGACGACGGGGCGTCGATGACGCCGTCGGTCACCTCGTCGCCTCGGTGCGCGGGCAGGCAGTGCATGAAGATGGCATCGGATTTCGCGGCGGCCATGAGGTCCTCGTTCACCTGGAACGGCTTGAAGATGGCCTTGCGCTTTTCGGTCTCCGTTTCCTGGCCCATGGAGGCCCACACATCGGTGTACACTGCGTCGGCGCCGCGGACGCCCTCCTTCGCATCATGGACCACGGTGATCTTCGCACCTGTGCGGGCCGCGTCCTCGGTGGCATGCTGGAAGGCGATGAGGTTGGGCTCGAAGCCCACGGGGCAGGCGATGCAGACGTCCATGCCGAGGCGGGCGCCTGCGAACATCAGGGAATGCGCCACGTTGTTGCCATCACCCACGTAGGTGAGCTTGCGACCTGCGAAATCCCCCTTCACTTCCTTGATGGTCATGAAGTCCGCCATGGCCTGGCAGGGATGGGAGTAGTCGGTGAGGCCGTTGATGACGGGGATGGAAGCATGGGCGGCCATGTCGATGACGATCTGGTGCGCGAAGGTGCGGATCATGATGCCCTGCACCATGCGCTCGAGGTTCTTGGCCACGTCATGCACGGACTCGCGCTTGCCGAGGCTGATCTCCGCTGGCGACAGGTACAGCGAGTACCCGCCAAGCTGCTGGATGCCGATGTCGAAGCTCGTGCGCGTGCGGAGGGACGGCTTCTCGAAGATGAGCGCCATTGCCTGCCCCTTGAGGGAGTCGGCATACTTCATGCGATCCGCCTTCATGTCGATGGCGAGATCGAAGGTGGCAAGGATTTCTTCCTGGGAAAGATCGCGGATGGTGAGAAAATCTGTCGCTTTCACAATGACTCCTGTCGTTGAAATGTTCAATGATTCACATGGACGGCAGAGGACGGCATCGGGGGAGCCGCCGACAGGGCACAACGTTCCAATGCCCGTCAGATGGGCGCGTCCATCGGGTAGTGCTTGAACTGGGAGATCTTGCGTGAGCGGGTGCGGCAACGATTGGCCGGAGAGAGCCGTGCCTTCACCCCGCCGGGGGTGGAGAAACGTTGTCGTATGTGGGAGGGGATATGCATCAGATGGGAGTTCGCCTGTTCGTGCGAATTTGCAAATATAGCGGTTTCCGACGATTGCAGGCAAGGCGGATGGATGGCGGGCGGAACGGGATGATGCGACGAGGTGCAGGGGGTTTGCTCCATGTCGCACCTTTCCACAAATTCGTGCATGGACAGCTCCCCCACCCCGAAATATCCCGCATCCAAAATCCTCGTGATCCGCATGTCCGGCATCGGCGACATCGTCTGGTCCACCCCCCTGCTGGCGAATCTCCGTCATCATTATCCGCAGGCGCATATCGGCTACATCACACGCCCGTTCTGCGCTCCGGTGTTGGAGAACAACCCCGCCGTGGACGAGATCATCGTGTTCGACGATGAGCGGATCAGTCGGCAGATCGGCTTTCTCCGGCGGCTGCATCGGAAACACTTCGACATCTCGATCGACATCATCTGCTCGCCCGCCACCGCCATCCAGGGCCTTGTGTCGGGCGCACGGGTGCGCGTGGGATTCGACTATCGCATCCGTCAGCACCTCTACACGCATGTGTTGTCGCGGCACGCCGCCAATGAGGGACACGAGGCGGAGTTCGACATGTACACCCTGCGGGCGCTCGAGCTGCCCATCGTGCATCGCGACCTGGTCTGGAACGTGTCCGACGCGGAGCGCGAGGATGCGCAGCAGGTGTGGAACGAACTGGGACTGCGGAACGATGGCATCGTGATCGGCATCGTGCCCACGGGCGGATACACGCAGAAGAAATGGCCGGCGGAATACTACGCCGAGCT
>CAYUYM010000220.1:0-5290 GCA_964449305.1 uncultured Chromatiales bacterium
GAGCGACATCCCCGCCGTCGAGGGCACCAGGGGGTTGTGCCAGTCCGCACTGTATCGCACGCTGTCGATGGCGCTGCCGCAGGCGTCGCGGAGCACCACGTCGTCACCGTCGTTGCGCAGATTCAATCCCGACCGGTGCACCACCACCATCACGCGCCCGGCCGAGACGTGCGCCAGGTGCGGCCAGCGCTGCGTCGACAGGCTGTCCGCGGCGACAACAAGGTACCCGCGCGGTGGGACGAACTGCGCCGCCTCTGGAAGCGGTGTCGCCGAGCGTGATCCGTCCGACGATGGGCGGTTCGCCAGTGATCCCCCTCCGACATCGATTGCCGTGTATCCCGTGTTGACGTACTCCACCCATTCCGCCTCGTCGCTGTGCGGTGCGGCCATGACCTCGTTGAGTGTCAGCACTCCGTGCGCCGGGCAGGAGCACCAGCGCACACGCGCGCTGTCGTTTGCCCGCTGTTCATCGGCCTCCCAGTGCAGCACGCCGAGAAGCTGGACGCGCCCGAGGTTGCGTAGATCCGCCCACAGCCGCACGGACGCCGAGTCCCCTGCGGCCAGCGGCGGGATCCCGACGGAACCCACGGAGGCGGCTCCGTCCTCCACGGCCCGCGTGCACTCGATGGCGCACGCATCGGATGCCCGGTAGCCGCGGTTGCGTGCCACACACATCACCCCGGCGCTGTCGGGGATGAGCCGGACGAGCTCCACGTCGTGATCCCGGCGCGCGATGCTGTTGACGCGTCCGGGCGTGGAACGGCGTGCGTCGGTGCTGCCACCCCAGTTGGCGGCGTCGGTGGAGGCGGCGAGCACGTCCCGCCGTTCGATGGAGCGGCCATCGCCACCGCCCCAGCCTGGCTGGTACACCAGGCTGTCCATCGTGACGCCGTCGCGTCCCACAAGCCGCAGCAGATCACCGTCGTTGTTGAGCGAGGGCAGTCTGTCCATGATGATGAGGATGGGGGCGATCTCCGGGTGATCGGACAGCAGCGTGGCGTCGCGTGCGATGACCATGAGGCCGTGGGGTGCGATGGCGGGCCAGCCACCAGGGATCTGCGGACGCGACGTTGAGGCGTCGTGGAGGATCCAGTTTGTGAGGTCCACCGCCGTGTCTCCCGGATTGGCGAGCTCGATCCACTCGGGGCTCCCCGACGGCGGGGCATGCATGATTTCGTTGATGACGATGCGCGTCTGTCCCGGCAGACGGACGCAGGCGAGGACGGTCAGAGCGAGGCTGGTGAGCATGAGGGATCTCATGGTGCTCCTGTCCTGTGGATGAAGGAATTGTGACGTTGCAATGTACGCGCATTCACTGCTCCGTGGCAATTCCCGCCCCCTCAGGGAACATCGCTGCGCATGCCGTGTCCAACGGATGACGTGGCAGAAAACCATGCGGTGCCCCACTCCCGGGCGGAACATTTTCCTTGAACCGGCGTACCACATCACATTGAAAAATCTGGCTTGATTCACGTCGAAAAACCTCCTACCTTTGCCTTGACCAAAACCATGGACACCATGAAACGTCTTCCCATCTACTTCCTTTTGATCGCCCTCACAGCCTCCACGCTGACTGCCGGTGCGTTCCTGGATTTCTTCAAGGGCAGAAGCGACGGCAACAACGTCACGATCGAATGGCGGACGCGCGACGAGAACAATGTGGGCACCTTCGAGGTGCAGCGCCGGGCGGGCAACACCGGTGAGTTCGTCACCATCGCCACCGTCACACCGCAAGGGTCCAACTCCTCGTACACGTATGTGGACCGATCTGCGTACAAGGCCTCTGCAAACCTCTACGTCTACCGCCTCAGGATTGTCGACAACGACTCCAATCAACAGTCCTATTCCAACGAGATCACGATCCATCATTCGGCCACCAGCGTCAAACGCACATGGGGCAGCATCAAGGCGATGTTCCGCTGACCCACGGCCCGCTTCCAGAATATCAGGGCGCATCATTGCTGATGTGCCCTTTTTCATTCCAGGACCCTTCATGACGCGCTGTCACCGCCTGCTTCATCAACCCCGCTTCACATGGCGCACCGGCCTTGCCGGGCTCGCCGTCGTCCTCCTTCCACTGCTGCTGGCATCGTGCAGCTCGGGGGATGCCCTGGTGCCGGTCGGCATGCTGCCACCGATACGCGTCTCCATTGCTGATCCCCGCGCGTCGATCGAGCTCACCTGCGTGGGCGGGCTTTCCATCCGCTCCGACGAGGGCGGCAAATACTACCCCACCGCCGGGCGCATCGTCTGCACCCCCGCCTCAGGTGGCGCGGTGAACGTGGCCATCGACAGCTACCAGCCCCTGCTGCTCACTGGCACCGTCCGCTTCTTTCAAACCTCCCTCAACGCCGCCTTCACCCACGGAACCTCCCGCTACACCGACACCATGCTGGTGGTGAACGACGGATCCGGTCTCCGCCTCATCAACCTCCTCCCCCTCGAAACCTATCTCCAGGGCGTGGTCCCCAGTGAGATCGGGCCGGACAGGACGGAGACGGAGTTCGCCGCCGTCCAGGCCCAGGCCGTCATTGCGCGCAGCTACGCCGTCATGAAGATCCGTTCCCCGCTCACACGCCTGTTCGATGTCCATGCCGACACGCGCGATCAGGTGTACCGCGGCTCGGGCTCGTGGACGCCGCTCGGAACGCGGGCTGTGCGCGAAACCCAGGGCCTGGTCGTGGCCCGGGCCGGGCGTGTGGCGGAGTGCTACTACCACTCCACCTGTGGCGGCAGGACCGAGGCCGTGTCCCTCGTCTGGTCGCGCGCCGCATCCGCACCATGGCTGACCGGCATCACCGACAACGGCGGCGACGGGGATTACTGCCATGCCTCACCGTCATGGCGCTGGTCCGAACGCTACACCCGCCGCGAGCTGGAGGACATCCTGAAAGCCTCCCTGCCCACCGCCGGTGGCGTGACCGGGACGATGCCCGACGGACCATGGTACCTCTACGACATCAGGATCGCCGCGCGCCACCCATCGGGACGCGTCGCCACACTCCTGATCACCATGGGCAACGGTGACCACACCACCACCTACACCGTGCAGAACGACCGCGTCCGCTGGGCGCTGCGCCGGCCGGGCACCAACGCCATCCTCCGGAGCTCCCTGTTCGACGTCGCCATCGAGCGCGACGCGACCAACTGGATCACGAATGTGCGCATCGATGGCGCCGGCAACGGCCATGGCATCGGCCTCTGCCAGTGGGGCGCCATCGGCCGCGCGCGCCTGGGACAGGACTTCCGCACCATCCTCGCCGCCTACTACCCGGGCACCACGGTGCGCCGCCTCACCGACCTCGAGGATGCACTCGCCCTCGGCACACCATGCGACGGGGTGACGCGATGGGCATGGTGAACGCATCCCTCCCATCGATGAGCTTCGCGCCCCAGGGTGCGATGCGCGTGGGCATGCGCCACCTCGTCCCGCTTCTCCTCACCCTCCTCATCCTGTGCCTCGCCGCGCACGACATGCCGGCACAGCACCGCGCCCGGACCACGAAGCGCGCGTTGACATCGACGCCAGGCACGAAGAAACGGGTGAAGACGAAACACAGCGCGCACCGGCGGGCACGCCACCGCCGCTCCCCGGAGGAATCGCTCGCCGTGCTGCGGGCCTGGCTCCCGGACCACGAGGCCCTCTACCGCGCCCTCCTCCGCGGCGACGAGTCGGTGGCCGTCCCGGAGACGCATGTGGATGCCTCCTCGCCCTTCGCCGACCCACGCCTGCGGCGCATGCTCATCGCCACCATCGGCACCTGGCTCGGCACGCCGTATCGCCATGGTGGCTGGTCGCGGCGCGGTGCCGACTGCTCCGGCTACACGTCCTGCCTCCTGTCCGAAACCCTCGGCGAGACCTTCCGCGGCGACCCGCGCTGGCAGGCGCGGCAGTTCACCCCCATCCGCTCCATCGACAGTCTCCAGTTCGGCGACCTCGTCTTTTTCTCGGGGCGGAATGCACGTTCCTCACGCATCGGCCATGTGGGCGTCTGGCTGGGCAACGGCGTCTTCACCCACTCATCCAGCAACCATGGCGTGATCTTCACACGCATCACCGAAGGGTACTACCTGAAGCGCTTCCGCTGGGGCGGACGCATGGGCACCGCGCCCCGGCAGCCCTGACACGGCAGACGATCCGCATCATTGCCCCCTCCGTGAGAGATGCCATGGTGTCTGCGGCGTGCAATGCTGCATGGCCAGTGGTGTCCCTGTGGCATGGACACGCGCGTCCCTTCCCGGTATCAGGCCTGGGAGGAAACGCAGTGTCGGACGGCGATGGATGAAAACAGCCGTCGGGAGAATGCTTGCATCACGGGTTCATGGGCGATGCGGCATCGGGCTCCGGGCAGGGAAGCGCGAAGGCGAAGGTCGCCCCATGGTCGGGTTCGCCCGTGGCCCACACGGTGCCGCCGTGGCGCTGCACGATGCGATGGACGATGGCCAGGCCCACGCCCGTCCCCTCAAATTCCCGCTGCCCGTGAAGACGTCGGAAGATGGTGAAGAGCTGATCCACGTAGGCCATGTCGAAGCCTGCGCCATTGTCCTGGACTTGGTACACGGCGCGGCCGTTCTCGATGCCGCCGGAGATGGTGATGACGGCCATGGCGCGGTGGCCGGAGAATTTCAGGGCGTTGGAAAGGATGTTCGTCCACACCTGCCTCAGCATGGCGGCATCGCCCCTCGCCCTGGGCAGCGGGGAACGCTGCACCGTGATGCGGGAGGCGTCCCTGTCGTGTGTCAACCCTTCCAGGACCGAGGTGACGAGCTCGTCCATGTCCACCTCGACAGCCGACAGCGCGACAGTGCCGCTGCGCGAGAAGTCGAGGATGTCGTCGATCAGGCGCCGCATGTCGCGCACAGCGCTGGAGATCATCGAACCACAGTGCCGGATCTCGGGATCGTCCATCGTGGCGGTCTTTTCGACAACGATGCTCGTGAAGCCGTCGATGGCACGGAGCGGTGCCCGCAGGTCGTGGGACACCGAGGAGGCGAAGCTCAGGAGCTGGTCGTTCGCCGCCTCCAGCTCTCGCGTCCGTTCGCGCACGCGTGCCTCCAGAACGTCGTTGAGCTGTTGCAGCGCCTCCGTCCGTTCGTCCACAAGGTCCTCGAGATGGTCGTTGAGGTCGAGCAGCTCCTCCTGAGTCTGCACCAGTTCACGGTTCTTGATGATGGCCGCCTGATACGACGAGACGAGGAGTGACAGCATGCGCTGCGGCTCGATACGCACCCGTCGTTCATCGCCCGAGATGAGGAGCGTCACATCGAACTCGCTCTGGGGGGCCACCCT
>CAYUYM010000221.1:0-5278 GCA_964449305.1 uncultured Chromatiales bacterium
CGTGGTGCCAGCTCGAAAAGCCGAACATAATACACCAGGCCTGTTTGAGTCCCGAAAAGCGGAGGATTGAGGTGGCGAAGGCGGCCGATTGCCCCGGGTAGCACTCAGCCATGACCTTGTCATAGTTCGCCAGAGTGAGGCCCTGGACATGCGTCAGGATGTTGGCCATGGTCACGTTCACCGCACCGGAGATGTGGCCGAGAGCGTAATCGGCGGCCGTGCGGATGTCGATGATGTAGAACTTCTTTGCGCCGTTCACGTCCTCATACACTTCCTGTGCGGTGACGATTGCGGGGCAGGCGGTGTTGAGGTAGTCTCCGTTCGCGCCTTCGAGCTGGGCCACGAGCAGGGCGGCTTCGTCGATTGCCGGCGGTGTCGGAGTGCTCTCATCCTTGGAGCAGGCGCTCACGAACACGAGCAACGGGAGGATGAACAGGGCGGCAAGAAGGTGACGCTTGATGGTGAGGTACTTCATGATGGTCCTTTCAGATGAAACGGTGAATATGATGAGATGTGTGAGAAACTACTTGGACCAGCCCGCAGGGAGTTTTCCATCGACCACGACGGACGAGTTCGATGTCTTTTCCCAGGATTCCTTGAGGTCGGCATCGAACAGGAACCACTTTGCATTCCGTCCCTGCGTGATGTGACAGGCATCGAAGCATGGCTTGCCCTGCTCCACCTCTGTGCGCGGTGTCCAGCGCTTGATGTTGTGTGGTGAGGCGAGGCGCCAGGTCGGGTGCACATTGAAGTTGGTCAGAGTCGGGACGCCGTAGTTGCTCCATGTGTCAGGGGCATGCGGGGCATTGCGGAGGACGACGTACTTGAAGCGCTTCGTCTGCGGGAGGGGGTTCAGCCCGATCTTGAACGAGATGTAGGGACCGTTGCGGACGCCGTCGTCCACATGGCAACTGCCACAGTTCTGGTAGTCCTGCGAATGGCACACCTGGCAGGCGAGGTCGTTCCAGTGTTTCGCGTGGAAGGCATTGGCCGTGGACTTGCCGCCGTGGCAGCCCTCGCATTTCGGCATGGTCGTCACCGAGTATCGTTGGTCGATGGGGACGCCGGTGCCGTGCATCTCGTTCGCGCTGTGGCAGTTTGTGCACTGGCCGCCGGGCATGTTGAGGTAATGGACGTCGGGACGGAGACCGAAGCCCTCGCCGAAGTACGCATGGGCAACACGCGCGGAGTGGCAGGCGGTGCAGTTCAGGCGCATGTCGGGTTTGAGCTTGAAGTTGTGAGCCTCGAGGAAGCCGCCACCCGCCTGGCGGGGACGCTGGACGTGGCATTCGCCGCAGGAGGAATGGCACTTGCCGCAGTTCTTGTTGTACCCATACCGGAGTTGGTCGGGCCATGCCGTGCTGTCGGCGTATGCCCCGCGGTCACAGAGCATCTTTTTCTGACCGAGCCCCTGCGTGTGGATGCTGGTCCTGTCCTTGGAGGCGATGGTCTTGTGGCAGGTGCCACAGTACTTCTCGGCCTGCAACGAAGGCCGTCCGACGAAGTTCGTCGCGTGCGCCACGAGCTTGTTCGCCGCCGGTTCCGTGCCACCGTGGCAGGAGACGCATGCCATCCGGCCGTGCGTGGAAGCGAGGAACTTCGCCCCGTTGTCACCACCGATATACACCTTCTCCCATGCGGCCATCTCGGGCAGCGTGCCACCGCAGCCCCCTTCCGACGGTCCTGCGGGTGGGTTGGGATCGGCGACGGCCTTGAGTGTGGCCTCGTCGCTGTGACAGCCGAGACATGTGGTCACGTCCTTCGACGGGGTGTTCGGGTTGCTTGGAGTGTCACTGTCGCTTTTGCAGGCCATCGCAAAGAGCGGGATGCTGAGAAGCGCCAGGAGGAGAAACGTGCGGTTCATGTCGGAATCCTTGCTTGTATGAGGTGCTGAATATCGACGAGCTCAGTGGGCCGGCTCGGCCACATGGAGATCATGAAGGAACTGTGCCAGCACGTCCTCCACATCCCCTTGTTTCCAGGGATGAACCCTGATGGTCGAACCCTGGAGCAGGCGGGCGCAATCATCCGAGAGGCCGCCACAGATGAGATCGGTGACGCCCAGCTTCTCCAGTGCCGCCCGTTTCAGGCGCGGTAACAGATGAAACGATTCGCGACTCAGCTCCACGCCGTCCTCAATGGTGATGACCAGGACGGACTCGGAGCAGTCGAAGCGTGGGGAGATGCGGTGGTGGAAGGTGGAAATGGCGAGCGTTATCATGAAGGTGCTGGTTTGTCTGCCATTCGTTTACAACATTCGGGCCAGAATGCGGGCACGCTTCAACTCTTCAAAACGCAAACATTTCGCACATCGAAAAAAGACGCGTTGCATTTCTGCAACACGTCTCCGCAACAGTTGCACGCATGCAACACGTCACACGAGATTGTGTTTCTTCAACTTCCTCCAGAGAGAGGTGCGATGCATCCCGAGCGCCTGCGCTGCGAGGATGCGATTCCCTTCGTACCTGGCGAGGGCATCGATCAGGATCTGCCGTTCGCCGCGATCGATGGGCTGGCCGGGGTGGGGATGGGGCTGCTTCTGAGTGACGAACATTTCGGCCGGAAGGTGATGGACATCGATCACGTCGTCGCGGCACATCACGAAGGCGTGTTCGATGATGTTCTCGAGCTGGCGGACGTTGCCGGGGTACTCGTGCATCATGAGCATGAGCATGACCTCGTCGGTGACGCCACGGATGGAGCGATCGAGCATGGTGTTGAACTTTTCCACAAAACGCTCGACAAGCAGGGGGATGTCGTCCCGGCGGTCTGCGAGTGGCGGGAGCTGGAGGCGCACTACGTTGAGCCGGAAATACAGGTCGTCCCGGAAATGACCGCTGTCCACAAGCTCGCGGAGCGGCGTCTTGGATGCAGCGATGATGCGCACGTTGCTCTTGACGGCCGTGGTGCCGCCCAACGGCGTGTATTCCCGTTCCTGGATCGCGCGCAGGAGCTTCACTTGGACGGGCTTGGGCAGGCTGTCCACCTCGTCAAGGAGGAGGCTTCCACCATCGGCCAGGGCGAAGCGCCCGGGTTTGTCCCTGCGTGCATCGGTGAATGCGCCGCGGACATAGCCGAACAGCTCCGATTCCAGCAACGTGTCGGGCAGAGCCCCGCAGTTCACCGCGATGAAGGGGCCCTCCGACCGGCCGCTGAGGTGGTGGATGGCCCGTGCCAGAAGCTCCTTGCCGGACCCCGAGGGGCCCTCGATGAGCACCGAGGAAATGCTGTCTGCGACGTAGGGCAGGATGTCGAAGAGCTTCTCCATGGCATGGTTCTTCGACACGATGTCCTCGAAGCGGTAGTTGCGTGTCACCTCCCTCCGAAGAATTTCGAGCTGCGAGAGATCGCGGAACGACTCCACGCCACCGATGATCTCGCCGGTCTCGCTGCGCAGCGCAGCCGTGCTGATGCTGATGGGTATCTGCCTGCCGTCGGGGCGGAGAATGTCCACCTTCATGCCGACGGTCTGCTGCCCGCTGGTGATGGAGCATTGGAGGGCGCAGGCGCGTTCACAAATGTTCGCCCGCAACACTTCGAAGCAATACTGACCAATGGCCTGGTCACGCGGGATGCCGGTGATGCGCTCCGCAGCGCAGTTGAAGTAGGTGATCCGCATCTCCGCATCCACCGTGAACACCCCGTCCACGACGCAGTCGAGTATGGCCTGGGCGTGCGTGGATTTTATCGGTGTCTGTGGCATCTGGGCGTACGTTCATGCTTGATGGTGATGATACGCCCATAAGATGCGAAAAATCGGCTCCAGATTCAAGATTTCGCATCTCCGGAATGAGGATTTCCACCATGACGGAGCCGAATCCCCTGACAGCTCAACGGTTTGAATTCTTGATCCACCCCGGTAGATTAGGTGAACACTTCGATCACCACCATCACTCCACCCCATGAGTTCCTCCATCCGTTCCGATCGGCAGTCAGCAAAGACCGGCGTCTCCCCGGACACCCCCATGTACATCGGCACGCGCAGTGGTTCGGTGGGGATCGAGGCCATGTGCTACAGCGCCGATGGTGTGACGCAGGTGCCCGACCCAGTGGCGCTGAATGCCGAGGGACGCGGCTGGGTCGGAAACCTCTGGGTGAATGTCGAGGGTGTGCACGATCCGGCAGCCATCGAGTCCATCGGCATGGCCTTCGGGCTGCACCCGCTCACCGTGGAGGACATCCTCAACACGCGCCAGCGTCCGAAGCTGGAGGACTACGACGATTACCTTTTCATCGTCATGAAGATGCTTCGGTGGAACAATGCAACCTCCACGGTGGAAAGCGAGCAGGTGAGCCTCATCCTTCAGGACCGGCTCGTGTTGTGTTTTCAGGAGGGGGCGGAGGGGGACGTCTTCGACCAGGTGCGCCAACGGATCTCCAGTGCAAAGAGCCGTGTGCGTCAGTCAGGGGCGGATTTCCTGTGCTATTCGTTGATCGACGCGGTGGTGGATCAGTACTTCATCATTCTCGAGGAGATCGGCGAACGCATCGAGCTGCTGGAGGACGATCTGGTGTCGAATCCGACGCCGGAAACACTGCAAGGGGTGCACAACCTCAAGCGGGTGCTTATCAGTCTCCGCAAATCGGTGTGGCCGCTGCGGGAGGTGATCGGCGTGATGCATCGCGAGGAGTCGGAGCTCATCACCGAACACACATCGGTGTACCTTCGTGATGTGTACGACCACACCATCCAGGTGATCGACACATTGGAGACATATCGGGACATGCTTGCCGGCATGCTGGACATGTACATGTCCAGCGTCAGCAACCGGATGAACGAAGTGATGAAGGTGTTGACCATGATCGCCACCGTCTTCATCCCCCTCACCTTCCTCGCCGGGGTGTACGGAATGAACTTCGAGTTCATGCCGGAGCTGCGCATGCCTTGGGCCTATCCCGTCCTATGGGTGGTCATGATCGTGATCAGCGCCATCATGCTCCTTTGGTTCCGTCGGAAGCGCTGGCTGTGAGTGATCATTGCGGGCTGGCAGTGGTGAGGTGAAGAAGTTCAAGAGTTGAAGAGTTCAAGAGCTATCAGGGTTATCAGCGTTTCCAGGGTTGTCAGGGTCGGCATCGGAGGGGCTCGCGAGGCTGGCCGCCGCCACCCCGCAGGTCCTTACGCTGTCATGCCCGCGCAGGCGGGCATCCATGTCCGGCAGTTGAAGGGTTCTCAGGGTTATCAGCGTTTTCAGGGTTATCAGGGTTGGCTTCGGAAGGACTCGCGCGTGGATTCCCGCGCCTGCACTGAGCCTGTCGAAGTGCGGGAATGACGGAATGG
>CAYUYM010000222.1:0-5275 GCA_964449305.1 uncultured Chromatiales bacterium
TCGAGGATGTACTCGCGGTCACGGAAGCAGTAGAGGAACGGGGTGAAGGCGCCGATGTCCATGCCATAGGTGCCGATGGCGACCAGGTGGCTGGCGATGCGGTTCAGTTCCGCCATGATGACGCGGATGTACTCCACGCGGTCGGGCAGCTGGATCCCCATCATGCGTTCCACGGCGAGCACGTAGCCGTGGTTGTTGTTCATCGAGGCCAGGTAGTCGAGCCGGTCCGTGTACGGGATCACCTGCGGGTAGGTCATGGCCTCGGCATGCTTCTCGAAACACCGGTGGAGGTAGCCCATGGCAGGCAGCACCTTCACCACCACCTCGCCGTCGAGGATGAGTTCGAGGCGCAGCACGCCGTGGGTCGACGGATGCTGCGGGCCCATGTTGAGAATCATCTCATCGGTCTTGAGACGGCCGCTGCGGATGTGTTCGCGTAACGTATCGAGATTGTCGTATGAATCGATCATTGCGTTTCCAGGGTCTGACTCAATATGGAACTTTCATGCCGTTGTAGTACTCGGGGACCGTGTAGTCCTTGCGCAGCGGATGGCCCTCCCAGTCGTCGGGCAGGAGGATGCGGCGCAGGTCGCGATGCCCGTCGAACACCACGCCGATCAGGTCAAAGGCCTCGCGTTCGTGCCAGTCCGCCGTACGCCACACCTTCTCCACGGAGGCCACGACAGGGTTGTCCTTCGGCACGGTCACCTTGACTGTCAGTTTGTGCTTGTTCGTCATCGAATACAGGTGGTAGACAACGCCGAGTGAGCCATCGTTGTTGTCCACCCCGGAAAGGCACATGAGGGCGTCGAAAAGGTACCGCGAAGTGTCACGGAGGTGAAGGCTGACGTCCTTCACTGCAAGCGGCGGGACGAAGATGCAGGGCACGGCCTCATCGAGTCGGAATTCATGCTCGGGGAAGGTGCCGACCAGCTCTTCGAAGATGGTTTTCGTTTCGAGTTGCATGGAGTTCGGAAAAGTGGTGATGGAGAGGTCGGGAAGGAGGAGGGGGAGGAAGGCGGGGGTCAGTTCATTTCCGGCGGAGTCTGGTTGCCTTGTGTGAGCGAGAAGGTGCGCACCTTCTCCTGCAGACGCATCCAGCCGTCAAACAGGGCTTCCGGCCGCGGCGGGCAGCCGGGGATGTAGACATCCACCGGGACGATCCGATCCACTCCCTTCAGCACATGATACCCGTGCTCCCAGTACGGCCCACCGCAGTTGGAGCAGCTGCCCATGGAGACAACGTACCGCGGCTCCGGCATCTGTTCGAAGAGGCGCTTGAGACGCGTCGCCATCTTGAGCGTCACCGTGCCCGCCACGATCATGACATCACACTGACGGGGGCTGGGGCGTGGCAACACGCCGAAACGCATCAGCTCGAAATGCGAGGCCGAGGCGGCCATCATCTCGATCGCGCAGCAGGCGAGACCGAACGACATCTGCCAGAGCGAACAGAGGCGCGACCAGTTCAACACGCCTTCCACGGACGTCAGGACGACGTTGCTGTCTTCAAATTGTGTGCTGAGTAAACCCATAGATCTGCTTCCTGTGAAAATGACTCAACGATGCGACGATCAGGCCTGCGGCTCCACTGCGGGGACATCCCCCGCCTCCGCCTTGGGGGCGGTGACGACGTCGCGGGGCGGGGCATGGTCCACGATGTCACGAAGCACGGGGATGTGCTGTGCCGGGCGCACCCATTCGAGGTCGCCCTTCGCCCACAGATAGAAATCCGCCACGAAAAGCACGATGATGAACACCGCTCCGGCCACATAGGCATACATGCCGAGATCCTTGAACACGAGGGCCCAGGGAAAGAGCAGCACAAGCTCCACGTCGAAGAGCAGAAAGATCAGCGCGACCACGTAGAAACGGATGTTGAAACGCACCCATGGGCTTCCAATCGGATCCTCACCGCACTCGTAGGTGGTGAGCTTTTCCGAGGTGGGCTTTTTCGGACGGATGATTGCTGCAACGATCAGCGCCGCCGCGACGAAAATGATGCCCAGGAGAAAGAAAACGAATACTTTTCCAAAAGCAGTGAGCATGGCAGATATGTTTTGGATGGATAAGGCAGAACAGCAAGGCACCGCAAAGTTAGTTCTTCGGCCGCTGAAAGTCAAAAAGAAAAAACCGGCCGACATTGAGGAGGGGAGCTGTCGGCCGGTTCGTTGAACAGTGAATGCGATACAAATCTACATCGGCGTTTTCTTTAAAGCAAGAGTTTACGTAAAAATATTTAACACGTTGAAATACAACGACTTTTTCACGAGTTGAGCTCCTGGAGCGCTTGTCGGATGATGTCGGAAACGGAATTCGGGGGAGCCTTCTGGTTGCGGAACACCTTCTGGATGACCTTTTCCGCAGCGGAACGCGCATAGCCGAGCGCCAGAAGGGCGAGAATCGCCTCGCTCCGGGCCCCCTCCTCCCCTTCCACAACCTCTGCGGGCTCCAGGGCCGCAGTCGTCCGCAGGGTGTCCCGCAGCTCCACGATGATGCGCTCGGCGGTCTTGCGTCCGATGCCGGGAATGGCGGTCAGAGCTCCGAGGTTGCCGCTCGTGACCAGCGTGCGGAGCCGTTCCACGCCGCTGCCCGAGAGGATGTTGAGAGCCAGCTTGGGACCGATGCCGGTGATGCCCAGGAGAAGACGGAACATCACCCGTTCCTGCTCCGTGCTGAAGCCGAAGAGCTGCAGTGCATCCTCGCGCACGTTGAGGTGGGTGACGAGTGTCACCTGCCCGCCGCATTCCGGGAGCTGGTCGAAGGTCTGGAGCGGGATGGCCACGGCAAAGCCCACACCGCCGACGTCGAGCACGGCGTGACCGGTCTCCTTCCGGCGCAGGACGCCGGTGAGCATCTCGATCATGTCCGCACCCTGTCGGGATGCTGTTCCACAAAGGCCGCCCAGTTCACCGCCGTGCGCCGCGGCTGGTTGATGTGAAGCGCGTGGGTGATGGCAAGGGCGAGGGCATCCGCCTCGTCCGAACGCTGGAAGTCGCCGCGATACTCCAGCAGGGCGCGCACCATGTACTGCACCTGCTGCTTCGACGCTGCACCGGATCCGGTCACCGACTTCTTCACCTCGCGGGGTGAGTACTCCGCGATGCCAAGATGCCGGTGCATGGCTGCCAGGAGCGCCACGCCACGCACATGTCCGAGCTTGAGTGTCGATTGCACGTTCTTGCCATAGAAGGCGGTTTCAATGCTGAACTCATCGGGATGGTGCGAGGCGATCACCTCGATCAAGCCGGCGTAGATCCGCTCCAGCCGCTCCGGCATGGCCGCGGACGGCTGCATGCGGATGGTGCCCGAGTCCACGCGCCGGAGCCGTGCTCCATGCATCTCGATCACACCATAGCCGGTGACCAGGGAACCCGGATCCACCCCGATGATGGTCAGGCTCATCCCTGCAGGGATTCCATCACGCTTTGATCAATGTCGAAATCGGCGTAGACGTTCTGCACGTCGTCATGTTCCTCGAAGGCCTCGAACATCTTCAGGATATTCTCCGCATCCTTGCCCTCCACCTTCACGGTGTTCTGCGGCACCATCTGGAGGGATGCCTCGGTGATGGTGATGCCTGCATCCTCGAGTGCCTTCTTCACAGCCTCGAACTCCGAGGGCTTGGTGACCACCTCAAAGGATTCGCCGTCGTTGATCAGATCGTCGGCACCGGCGTCGATCACCGTCATCATCAGCTCGTCCTCGTTGTAGGTGCCCGGAAGGGTGATCGATCCCTTGCGCTCGAACTTCCAGGACACGGCACCGGATTCCGCCATGTTGCCGTTGTATTTGCTGAAGATGTGCCGGATCTCCGACACCGCGCGGTTCTTGTTGTCGGTGATCACCTGGACGATGATGGCGACGCCGCCCGGCCCATAGCCTTCGTACTGGAACTCTTCATACGACACGCTCTCGAGCTCCCCGGTGCCGCGCTGGATGGCGCGCTTGATGTTGTCGGATGGCATGTTGTTCGATTTGGCCTTGTCGACCGCCAGGCGAAGACGTGCGTTGCCGGAGGGATCACCGCCGCCCTGCCGGGCTGCAATGGTTATCTCCTTGATGATTGTGCTGAAGAGCTTGCCGCGGGCGGCGTCCTTGGCTCCTTTGGCACGCTTGATGGTGGCCCATTTCGAATGACCTGACATACAGATTCCTCCGGGAATGATGATCTATTGTGTGGATTGCATGACTGCCTTTTCGAGCACCTCCACGGCCGTCCGTTCATCATCCACGGGACGGATGTCGCGGAGCTTGAGCTGTGGAAACACATTGCCGTTCCACGAGTTCTCCTCGATGGTGAAGAGGATGTCGACCCGGGCGCCGGACCGCGCGACGACGGGCAGGCGCGATCCGAGGTTGAAGCCGATCACATCGAAGGTGGTGCCATCCTGTGTCAGCTTCAGTTTGAGGTGATCGCGTCCAACGATGCGTGCCTCGCCGTATGCCTCCACATTGTGGGAAAAGAACACGGGGCGCATGTTCCCCGGCCCGAAGGGGGCGAACTGCTTGAGGATGCGCATGAAGCGGGGCGTGATATCGGCGAGGCCGATCATGGCGTCCGCGGTGATCTCGTGTCGAAGGAGTTCCTCGTTGAGGATCTCGTCCGAGACGGCGGTGAATTCGGCCTTGAAGCGTTCGAGGTTGTGATCCTCCACTGCAAGCCCGGCGGCATACTTGTGACCGCCGAACTGCAGCAGCCAGGGTTCGCACCGACGAAGCGCCTCGAAGATGTTGAAGGTCTCGATGCTCCTGGCCGACCCCTTCCACACACCGTCGATCTTGGTCAGGAGAATGGTCGGCTTGTGGTATTTCTCCACGAGCCGCGAAGCCACGATGCCGATGACGCCGGGATGCCAGGTCTCGTCATGGAGGATGAAGGTCTGGACATTCTGCCCGTCGAGCTTTTCTTCCGCGGTGACGAGGGCGCAATTGTAGGTCTTCTCATCGATCTCGCGGCGCTTCTTGTTCTCCTGCTCCAGGATTTCGGCGAACTGCTCCGCCGCGGTCGCATCGGCGCAGGTGAGCAGGTCGATGGCCCGCGTGGCGTCGCCCAGGCGCCCGACCGCATTGATGCGAGGGGCCATGACAAAGACGATCTGCTGGGCCGTGAGGTTGCCCGTGGTGAGCCCCGAGGATTTCATCAATGCCGCGATGCCGGGCCGCGGATTCTCGTTGATCATCTTGAGGCCGTAATGCACAAGGATGCGGTTTTCGTTGACCATCGGGACGATGTCGGCCGCCGCGGCGATTGCGACGAAGTCGAGGTACTGAT
>CAYUYM010000223.1:0-5265 GCA_964449305.1 uncultured Chromatiales bacterium
CGTGCTCCACGTGACCTACGAGCACCGCACAGCGGCCGCCAACTCCTTCACTGTCTTCGGGTCCTTCTTCACTTACTCGGACTGGGACGCCATGGGTCTGGGTGCATCCTACCGTTGGTACATCGACATCAAGGATGGCAAGCGCGCCCTGCAGGGGCTGAGTGTGGGGCCCTTTGCCATGATCGATTTCTGGAACTGGCGCGGCAGCAAGGCGCACTACGACGGCGGGACCCGTCTGGCCATCGGCGGCGAGCTGGCCTACAAATGGGTGTTTGGCGGCTTCGCCGTGGAGCCCATCCTGCGTCTCGCGATCAATGCCAATGAGGTGAACGGCATCAGCCACAGGGCCTTCGGCATCGGTGTGAACCTGGGCTATGCCTGGTGAGGCGGCAGGTGTGCGCATTGCTTCAGCCGCATTTCGCTGCTTGTTTTATTGATCGCATGATGCCATTTTACGCGGCATAAACTCGATCGCATCTCACTACCACCATTCAGGAGTATCTCATGAAAGCATTTGCAACCACACTTCTCATTGCAGCAGTCGTTCTGGTGGCATTCGCGCCATCCGCTCAGGCACAGGTTGGCTACGGCAAGGACGTCAAGGTTCTTGGTCTCAATGCCACCTTCACCGACCCCACTGGCTTTGGAGCAGATTTCGAGTATGGGCTCACACCAAACATCAGCCTGGGTGGAGTGCTGCGGTATTGGGGCAAGTCGACCGAGGGTGGTGGCTACACCGTGAAGTGGTCGCTCATCATGCCGCAGGTGCAGGGCATGTATCACTTCATGCCGCGTGAAGCGGTGGATCCGTTTGTCGGAGCACGTCTCGGATACGGCATTTATTCGACGAAGGTCGAGGGTCTGTTCGAAGCGAAAACCACCGACAACAACGGCATGTTCCTCAACCTCGTCGGCGGCTGTCGGTACTGGTTCACACCGCAGATCAGCGGTCACGCCAACCTCGAGTTCCGCATTGCCGGCGAGCAGTATTTCAAGGACGACATGTCCATCATGATCGGCGTGGGCTACGCGCTCTGACAGCACGATCCAGCGGGTTTTTGCAGAACGGCATCCTCACGGGGATGCCGTTCTGTTTTCGGACGTCGTTTGTGTCTTTCCCCGGCATCCCGTATTATGCAGGCCGATTCGACATTCCACGCACCTCCATCGTTACTCTCTCTTTGGCACCACTTCGATCCGTACCGAGCCCGGTCTCCCGTATGCGCATGTCCTGTTCGGACATCCACCCTCCATGTTCCACCATGAAGGGTGCCGATCGTCTGTGCCGTCAGTAATCCACCCCTGCGGGGCGCCGCATGATGCGCCCCGTTCACGTTCCAATAGAGGAGGTCTCATTTCATGAGTCACATCGGCAACTATGAGGATGCCTGCAAGAGCTTTTCCTGGGAGGTTGCGGAGCGGGAGCTCGGGCTCCAACCGGGCGGCCACGTCAACATTGGTGAGTGGTGCACGGATCGCATCTGCCGCATGGGCGGGAGCGACAAGCTCGCGCTCATCTGGGAGAGCCACGCCGGCGAGATCCGGCAGTACACCTTCAACGACATGCGCCAGCTCACCAACACCATCGCCGTGTTCCTGCAGAACAACGGCATCGGCGTGGGGGACCGGGTGTGCCTGTTCATGGACAAGGTGCCGGAACTCTACTTCGGGTTCCTCGGCATCCTGAAGATGGGTGGCATCGCCCAGCCCCTGTTCTCCGCCTTCGGATCCGAATCGCTCATCACCCGTCTCGAGGATGCGCAGACATCCGCCATCTTCACCCAGAAGAAGCACCTGGCCAAGGTGCGCACCATCGTGGAGCAGCTCCCGTGCCTCAGGCTCATCGTGGTGGTGGATGACGACGGCTCCAAGCCGCTGCGCGATCGCGAGGTGGCATTTGCAATGGACCAGGCGGAGCGCGTCGACAGCTTCGACGTGGTGCCGACGCTGGCCGAGACTCCCTCGGTGCTGCACTACACGTCGGGCACGACAGGCAAGCCCAAGGGGGCGCAGCATGTGCATGGCTCCATCGTGTCCCAGTACCTCACCGCCAAGTGGGTGCTGGATCTCCACGACGACGACATCTACTGGTGCACCGCGGATCCCGGCTGGGTGACGGGCACTTCCTACGGCATCATCGGTGCATGGGCCAACGGCGTCACTCAGTGTGTGACGGACACGGGCTTCAAGGCGGAGAACTGGTACGCGTTCATCCAGAAGATGAAGGTGACCGTGTGGTACTCCGCCCCCACGGCCATCCGCAGCCTCATGAAGGAGGGAACCGATGTGGTGCGGCGCTTCGACCTCTCCTCCCTCCGGCACCTGTGCAGCGTGGGCGAGCCGCTCAACGCCGAGGCGGTGCTGTGGTCCAAGGAGGCGTTCGGCATCATGTTCCACGACACCTTCTGGCAGACGGAGACGGGCAGCCAGATGATCTGCAACTACCCCGGCATGCCGATCAAACCGGGCTCCATGGGCAGGCCCTTCCCCGGCATCGAGGCCACGATCCTCGATCTCAAGACGCATGTGCCGCTGGAGAAGACCGGCCTCGTGGGCATGATCGCATTCAAGCCAGGCTGGCCCGCGATGTTCCGCAGCTATTGGAACAACCCGGCCACCTACGAATCGAAGTTCAAGAACGGCTGGTATCTTTCCGGCGACCGGGGCAGCATCGACGACGAGGGCTACTACTGGTTCGTGGGTCGTGACGACGACGTGATCAACACGGCTGGGCATCTCGTCGGTCCCTTCGAGATCGAGTCCGCCCTGCTCGAACACCCGGCCGTGGCCGAATCCGCCGTGGTGGGCAAGCCCGATCCGGTCAACATGGAGGTGGTGAAGGCCTTCATCGCGCTCAAGCCGGGATACGAAGCGAACAAGATGCTCGAGCTCGAGATCATGAATTTCATCCGGAAGAAACTCTCCCCGCTCGCCATGCCGCAGGATGTGGAGTTCGTGGACACGCTTCCGCGCACCCGTTCCGGCAAGATCATGCGCCGCGTGCTCCGGGCAAAGGAATGGGGCGAAGAGATCGGCGACCTGTCCACACTTGAAAACGACTGACCATTCACACCATACACAGGAGAAGTCCATGCCGACCATCAAAGAATCCATTCTCGACTACGTGAAGAACGAGTACCTCGAATCCGACGACGACCGTGAGATCACCTTCGACACGCCCCTCATTTCGTCGGGCATTGTTGACTCCTTCTCGATGGTGTCGCTCAAGGTGTTCCTCGAGACGTCCTACAGCATCAGCATCCCCGATGCCAAGGCGTCGCCCGAGGCCTTCGACAGCGTGAACAACATCGCGACCCTGCTGAAAGAATTCGGCGTCGAATAAGGAGTCACCCCCATGGCATTCAACGACGCAACACGCGAGATCTTCGCGAAACAGCTCGGCGACATGTCGGCCGCCGGCATCTTCAAGGTGGAACGCGCCATCTGCTCACCGCAGGACGCCGACATCGTGGCGGAGTTCCCGATCGGCTCGGATCAGAAGCCGGTGATCAACATGTGCGCGAACAACTACCTCGGCCTCTCATCGCATCCCGACGTGGTGGCCGCCGCCCATGCCGGCCTCGATGTGCGCGGCTATGGCATGTCGTCGGTCCGCTTCATCTGCGGGACGCAGGACATCCACAAGGAGCTCGAGGACAAGCTCACCGCCTTCCTCGGCACCGAGGACACGATCCTCTTCCCCTCGTGCATGGATGCGAACGCCGGGGTGTTCGAGGCCGTCCTCACCGAGGAGGACGTGATGATCGCTGACCGCCTGGTGCACGCCTCCATCGTGGACGGCATGCGCCTCTGCAAGGCCCAGCAGGACACGTTCAAGCACAGCGACATGGCGCACCTGGAATCCAAGCTCCAACTGCACCAGAACAAGCGCATCCGCCTCATCATCACCGACGGATCCTTCTCCATGGACGGCGATCTCGCCAAGCTCGATCAGATCGTCGGGCTGGCGGAGAAGTACAACGCCATGGTGTTCGTGGATGACTCCCATGCCTCGGGATTCATCGGGAAGACGGGCCGCGGCACGCACGAGCACTGCGGCGTGATGGGAAGGATCGACATCATCACGACGACGCTCGGCAAGGCGCTGGGCGGCGCATCGGGCGGATGCGTCTCCGGACGCCGCGAGATCGTGGAGATGTGCCGCCAGAAGGCGCGCCCGTACCTGTTCTCCAACACCGTTGCCCCGGTGGTGGTGGCGGGCGCCAACGCCGTACTGGACATCATCACGAAGACGACGGAACGCCGCGACAAGCTCGAGGCGAACACAACCTTCTGGCGCGAGGGCCTCACCAATGCCGGCCTCATCATCAAGCCGGGTGAGACGCCGATCGTGCCGGTGATGCTGTTCAATGCGAAGCTGTCCCAGGACTTCGCACGCGACCTCTATGACGAGGGCATCTACGCTGTCGGTTTCTTCTTTCCCGTGGTCCCGAAGGGGCAGGCGCGCATCCGCACGCAGCTCTCCGCAGCGCACGAGATGCACCACCTGGAGAAGGCGCTTGCCGCCTTCACCAAGGTTGGCGCCAAGTACGGCATCCTGCACAAAACCAAGCAGGAGATCGTGGAGATGTATGGGGAGTAACGATTGCGAATCACGAATTGCGAAAGCGGCGCGTCAGCAACGATGCGCCGTTTTTTCAGTTGGCAGTTGACAGTTGACAGTTGACAGTTGACAGTTGGCAGTTGACAGTTGACAGTTGACAGTTGGCAGTTGGCAGTTGATCGTTGGATCGAGCCGGGGAGCTTGATTTGGCTTTCAAAGAGCTGTAACTTGTCATGACGATTCACCAGATACGGGGAAGGGCCATGAATGCGAACCACGAGCCCTCGCCAGGATTCCCACTTCGAACCAAGTCCCTGAAGTTCGGCGTGCGAATGATAAACCTCAACCACGTTCTTCGGCTGCGCAGGGTTGAATACGCCGTTCGTGATCAACTGCTGCGCTCAGGAACCGCAATTGGCGCCCTTGTTCGTGAAGCAGAGCAGGCGGAAAGCAATGCTGACTTCATTCACAAGCTTGCAGTCGCATTGAAAGAAGCGAATGAAACGGAGTATTGGATGATCCTCCTGATGGAGACCAATCACCTTTCACCGGCGGAATTTGACTCCCTCCACAAGGATGTGAAAGAACTCCTGAAACTTCTGACCAGCATCATCAACGCATGTAAAAGGAAAAAGGGCTCTTGAATCTGTCAACTGTCAACTCGCAACGTCCCTCCTTTGTCAACTGTCAACTGTCAACTG
>CAYUYM010000224.1:0-5248 GCA_964449305.1 uncultured Chromatiales bacterium
TCGCGGGCACATGGCGATGTCTGGTCCCGCATTCGCGATGGGGCGCGGGTTGACGGTGATCACCACCTCTGCGGACGAATCGGTGCATCCACCGAGTGTTTCGATGACGCGGTATCGTCCGCCCGTGGTGACCACGAGCTGCTGGCCTGCGGCGGTCTCAATTGGCGATCCATCCTTGGACCAGCGGTAGGCGATGCCTGTCCCGGGATTGGCCGTCAGGGTTGCCGCACCACCATCACAGAACGCGAGAGGTCCTGCAGGCGACACCGTGGGACTCGGTGTGGGAAGCACGGTGATGTGCACGGAGTCCTTCTCCTGGCATCCCTCGGCGTCGGTGATGGTCAGTGTGTACCATGTCGTCACCTGCGGCTGCGCCATGGGTGTGGCGGTGGTTGTGTCGGACAGCCCGGCGGCAGGAGACCAGTGGTACGAGTAGGGTGGAGTGCCTCCGGAGGCCGGCTGCCCAAGCTGGATGCTGGTGCCGCGGCAGATGACTGCGTCTCCTCCGGCATTCGGCATCGGCGGTGGATTGACAGTGACGAGCACCGTGTCGCGCCCCTGGCATCCGTTCGTATCGGTGACGGTCACGACGTACTCCGTGGTCATCGTGGGCGCGGCGAGCGTGAGCGCGGCCGTTGGTGAGGCAAGCCCGCTCGTCGGCGACCAGGAATAGGTGTATCCGGGAGTGCCGCCTGTGGCAGGGTATCCGAGTTGCACGCTGGCGTTTCGGCAGATCCGGGCATCCAGCCCCGCATGTGCGCTGGGTTTGGGAAGGACGATGACGATCACGGTGTCACGGCCCTCGCAACCGGTTGCATCGATCACTGTCAACACGTATCGCATCGAGATGAGGACGGTGGCGGTGGGATCAGGGCTGGTGGCGCTGCTCAATCCCGTGGTCGGAGTCCAGGTGTACGTGTAGGGGGGAGTCCCCGCAATCATGGTGGACCCAAGGGCGACCGTGCCCGGTCCACAGATGGGTATGTCGCTTCCCACGGTCACAACGGGGACGGGGCGAATGGTGAGGATCACTGTGTCGCGGGCCACACACCCGCTGAAATCAACAACGGTCACGATATACTGCGTTGTGGCAGGCGGAGTTGCGGTGGGCGTCGCCGATGTCGCGTTGTCGAGCCCGGTGGCAGGCGACCATTGGTACAGGTAGGGCCCCACCCCCCCTGTCGCCGCGTTTCCAAGCTTCACCGGTGTCCCGAGGCAGACCATGGTGTCCTTGCCGGCGTAGACTGTGGGTCGCGCCTTGACGATGATCACCGCCTCCGCCGAGGAATCCACGCAGCCGTTCAGCGTCTCGATCACCCGATATGCCCCTGTCGTGATGGCGGTGTACATGGGGCCCGTCGCGCCGGGGATGGGATTGCCATTGCGGGACCAGCGCCAGGTGAGGCCGGCACCGGTGTTGGCGCTGAGCGGGATGGAGTCGCCGGTGCAGATGGACAAGGGGCCGGGTGGCACGATCGACGGGGTCGGAAGCGGAAGGACGGTGACGAGCACCGTGTCGCTGGCAGTGGCACTGCCCGCGTCGGTCACCGTCACGATGTACTGTGTGGTGGCCATGGGGGCGGCGTCGGTGATGGCCGAGGTCGGAGCGGTCAATCCTGTGACAGGCGACCACAGGTAGGTGTACGGTGCCGTGCCTCCTGTGGCCGGAGCGCCGATGAGTGTGGATCCGCCGGGGCAGATGGCCTTGTCCGGACCGGCATCCACGGTCAATGCGAGAATGGATGCAGTCGAGCCTCCCGGATGCATCCCCGGCTGTGCGTGCGCATCCGGCACCGCGGACAGGGTGAAACCGATGGAGGCAATGATGAGGAGGAATCTGGGTGTCATGACATTCTCGTTGCGACAAACTCCGCTTTTTACTGCAAGCAATCAAGCCTGCACTTCACACAAACATGCATCCACCAGGGCTTGGATGTTGCCGTTCCGCGCGGTGCTGCGCATGGCCAGAGTCTTCCTTGGGAAATGTGCATATGAATGGCAATTTCCATGTGCGGTTTCCAGCGGCACGCGTGAACGGGAGGGACCCTTCGTGATCAATGCAGCAACGGAATCCGAACGCCTGAAACCTGAGGCCGATCTCACGACTATGCACACTCAGCCTCCCCTTCCACCGCATCCTGCCCGGAGTGTCCGATGAAACGTATCGCCTGCCTGCTGATCCTTCTTTCTCTGCCTGTCGTCCTGAACGCCCAGCATCAATTGTGGCACATCCCGGCTCCGCAGGAGATCGAGGTATCGATCCTCTCCCCTGATGCGACCACCTTCGTGACGGTCAGCGGTGACGACAGCCCGGTTCTTACATGTCACGATGTGCCGACCGGCAAGGTCCTCTGGACACGCCCGATCAGCGCCCCCCCGAAAATGAAACACGTGGTGCGCTTCGATCTGTGGCGCTTTGTCGACGATGTCACGCTGCTGATCGGTGAGGGGAATGTGCACGAGTTCATCGACGTCCGGACGGGCACGGTTGTCGCTTCCATCCCCATTGCCGGAGAATCCTGGAGTGATCTGGTGGTGGGGTCGGGTGATGGCTACCGTGTGGTTCCCGAGTTTGGCGACACGTGGGCGGTGTTCGCATTCGACGATGCCTTTCAGGTGATCAGCCTGAAGAACAGGCGGGGCATTCTCACCACTGCCAGCCGTCGCATTGCCGAGCCCATGGAAGTGTCGAACGGGCTCCTCATGATCCGCATATGGGATTCCACATTCTACGTGGACATGGAAATGGAGCGACTCGTGTACAAGGGCCCTTCGGACTTCAATTCCACGGTGTACAGCCACTTCTTTCGCTGGAAAAACGACCTCTTGATCTTCAACGAGAAGACCATCAACTGTGTGAATCTTCAGACGGGAACGGTTGCGGCACTGCTGCCTGTCGACCCCGATGATCCGGACTACTACAAGCCCGTCGTGGTGGATGACCGGCTCCATCTCCTGGTGGGGACGGATGGTGTGCACACCCTGTATGAGTGCGTGACAGGGAGGCAGGTGTGGCAGACACAGGCCCGTGTTCTGCCGGAGTTCATCGATGAGGTGGTGCCGATACGGGATGGCCGGGCGCTGGTGACGTGGTTCGCCAAGAGCGACACCTGCGGCCTCGCCGGGCTGAATCTTGCGACAGGGCGGGTCGAGTGGAAGCGGGCGATGTTCGTCAACATGGAGCGCTCGTATGAACCCGGGCATCGGCGGAGCTCCGGGATGGCGCTGATGCAGGTGGTCAGCGTGCTTGCCTCTGTTGCCCTGAGTGTGGCGACCTCGGGCCTGGCTGCGTCCGTGGGATCATCCTACCGGTACTTCATCGGTGTCGACATGACGAGCCTGCTGTACAAGGCGAAGAAATCGGGGACGGTGTTCCGCATCCTCGAGATGGACGATGGCAGTGCGACACTGCTGGCCGCAGGTAAATACTCCGTCGTGCCATCAGACGATTTCCAACCCGGCAAACGACCGGAGAAGATTTTCACCGTGTCGCTCCAGGATGGAGGCATCCGGGATGTGGTGCATTGCAAGGTGCTCTTCGATCACCAGATGGAATCGTACAACGCGATCACGGCCATCGAGGAGGATCGTGTCATCTACCAACGCGACCGCACCGTGGTGTTTGGCAGCACGGACATCTATGCGATCCGCAATGGCAGAGTCACGGCGTTGAATTTTGGTCGGGAGCGTCCGGACTTCCTGGCCGACCATGGCGACACGCTTCATGTCCGCAGCGCCGTGCAGGGCAGGGATGCCACGGAGGTCAACAAGGTGTGGCGGGTGTGTGTGGTGAGCGACACCCTGCAGAAGACGCTGCTCGCATGGTCCGAAAAGCTCTGGCTCGCAGGTTGCGACTTCGACGCCTTCACCCACTGCTACGAAATCCATCGTGGCGAGATCCGCGCATTCCCCCTCATCACGGGCGATCCCCCGAAGGCCTACTGGGACACCCCGTTGTGGACAAGGAAATTCCCCGAGATGCGCCGGTCACGCACGACCTTTGAATACGCCGCCTCGCGTGAGCGGTACTGGCACCGTCCCATCGAGGGTGTCTGCATTGATGGCAGGGGCATCGTGGTGATGGGGGAGGATGAGCTGACAAGGATCGCGAGCGATGGATCCTGCCAGTGGAGCAGGAAGTGGGACGTGTCCCCGAAGGACACACCACTCGGTCTCATCCGATCCGACGGCGTCCTGTACTACTGCTCGGATGATGTGGTGGAGATGCTGGGTGATGACTGCGCCAACCGACAGATCATGCGTGTGGAGTTGGATTCTCCATACTTCATCCACTACGCACCGGAGGAACACATCGTGCTCTTCCGGCAGGGTGAAGGCTTCATGGAATGTTGGAGCACCTTGTAGGCGACGCGCCCCGGATCAGGACGCGCGAGTCGGACGGAGGGTTGGCCACTCATTCCAGCATTGGACGGAGGAGATCGAGGATGACACGGGTGGAGCCGGCACGGGAATGGACGAAGGTGCCCGCCGCCTGTCCCATGGCGGTCCGCATCCCGTCGTCATCGAGCAGGCGCCGGAGCTGGCGGAAGCACTCCTGCCTGTTGCGTACCATCACCGCGCCCCCGGCCTCGATGAGCTCCCGCGCCTCCTGGCTGTTGTCGATCCTGGGGCCGAAGAGGACGGGGATGCCGTAGGCCGCAGGTTCGAGCGTGTTGTGGACATTGCTCTTGAACCCACCGCCGACAAAGGCCACATCCGCGGATGCGTAGAGTGACAGGAGGTTCCCGACGCTGTCCACCAGCAGCACCTGCTCGTCCTGATGCTGGGCGATGTGGGAGAAGCGCAGGGAGCGGGCATGGCCGCGAAGCCTGTACTCCAGTGTCTCGAGATGGGCGATGGTCGGCTCATGTGGGACGATGATGAACAGCGCGTCGAGCCCCTGTTCGATGAGCTTGAACACCACCGGGAGGAACACCTCCTCATCCTCGGACCAGCTGCTGCCGAACACGATGACGGGCCGGTTGCGACGGACCGATGGCGGCACGAGCTGCCGCGAACGGGCGGTCTCCGCCCTGCCCACGACCCGGTCGTACCGCGTGTCACCCGTGGTGCGGATGTCGGGAGTGGAAAGACGCATGCGCCGGAACTGCGCGGCGTCCAGATCGGACACGGTGAGAACTGCCTGCATGGCATTGTAGATGGCGCGGTGAAACGAGCGGACGACGGGCAGCAACCGGAGGGAGCGTTCACGCAGGGTCGCGTTGACGAGGATCACGGGGATGCCGGC
>CAYUYM010000225.1:0-5241 GCA_964449305.1 uncultured Chromatiales bacterium
CTCGGCCATGTCGCCATCGTCGATGGCCTCCACCACCTCGTACGCCTCCTCGATGGTGTGTCCCTTGATGGAATCGTGTGTCTGTTCGCGGTCCCACGGGCATTCCTGCCGCAGGCGCTTCATGATGGAAAGGAGTTCGGGGAAGGAGGACATGGGGTGTTGCGAATGAAGGATGAAAAATGAAGACGTGTCGAGCTGGAACTGGTCGGGGGGGTGGGGGAATCAACGCGTGGGAAGTTACGAATTCCGGTGGGATTTCCGCCGCCGCCCACTTCTCATCACTCACGTTCACCCACCTCGTTCATCCTCTGTCCCGCCACAATCCTCCGTTTCCATTTTCCATTTGCGGCTCTGCCGATTCGTGATCCGTAATTCGTAATTTGCATCAATGAACTTCTCCTACATATTCACCGAGTCCCTCAACGGGTTGAAACGGAACCGTTCGGCGACGATGATCACGGTGTTCGCGGTGGGGACGGCCCTGCTGCTGCTGGGGTTCTTCATGCTCATCACGCTGAACTTTTCGCTGCTCGCTGGCTCACTGCGCAGCCGTGTGGAGATCGAGGTGTTCCTGAAGGAGGAGGAAAGCGCCGGCCGGCACGAGGCAATCGGCACCGCCATCAAGCGCCTGCGTGGCGTGTCGGATGCAGGCTACATCTCCAAGGAGGAGGCGGCACGTATCTTCCAGAAGGAGATAGGTGAGGATTTCTCCGGCATCCTCGAGGCAAACCCCCTGCCCGCGTCCTACCGCCTGTCCCTCGCCGAGGGCTGGAACAATCCGGACAGCGTGCAGGTGATCGTGACTGCCGCAAAGAAGATCGACGGTGTCGAGAGCGTCATCTACCGAAAGGAGTTCCTCACCATCGTGGACCGCCGTGCAAAGGCGTTCAACCTCGCGTCCATCTTCATCGGTCTCGTCCTCGCCCTGTCGGCGGTGACGCTCGTCGCCAACACCATCCGACTCGCCATCCACGCCCGGCGCGAGACAATCCGCACGATGAAGCTCGTCGGCGCGGGATCATGGTTCATTCGCATGCCCTTCCTGCTGGAGGGCAGCGTGCAGGGAATGATCGGCGGCATCCTCGCCGCCGCCCTCATCTTCGTCACCTTCACCTTTTTCCTGCTGCCGATCTCGGAGGATCTCATGATCACCATCGACATCAGCGCGGGCTTCTACTTCATGCTCATCGGCATCGGCGCCCTGCTCGGCCTCATCGGGAGCATGGTGTCCATCGGACGCTTCCTCAAGGAGGCGCTCGTCGAGCGCTGACGCGATCGCTTCACCCCATTCACCGGAACACTGCCATGGCTGCACAATCCGCCTCCCACACTCCACATTTCACACCTGGCGGACCCACCCTCTCGCTCGAGCTGCTTGCACACATCCCCCCCGCCATCACCGCCGATCCTTCCGCCGTGCTCGTCTTCCACGGTGCGCGTTTCGGTGAGAATGCCATCGCCGTGGCACGCGCCTTCGCCGGCCGCGTCATCGGCACCGACCAGGATGCCGAGGCGGTGAGCTATGCCAGGATGCAGCTTGGCACGCCGGGCACACCGGCCAACGTCACGTTTCGCGTGCTCTCCCCCCTGGCCACCGCCATGCCGGCGGAGTCGTGCAATGTCGTGTTCCTCGAGGGCATCATCTCCGAGTTGTCCGCTTCGCGCACACTGGCCGAGGCCGTGCGCATCCTGCGCCCTGGCGGGATGGTGTGCATCTCGGATTCCATCTGGGTGAAGACACCTGTGCCGACCGCCATCGCAGAACTGTGGGAGACCGCCAACCGCAAGGTCCACACTCTGGATGATCTCGGAACCCTCGCCGCCTCGCGTGGTCTTGAGCAGGTGGCACAGCGCGATGCGTCCACCGTGCTCGAGGCCTTCTACTCCCAGTTCATCGAGGATGTGCGGCACAAGGTGAAGACGCATTTCGAGGGCGAGAAGCACCTCAAGGGACTCATCCGCCACTACAAGCACGAGATCGACATGTACCTCAAGTTCGGCGGGCGCGACCACATGGGCTACGGAATCAGCGTCTACAGGAAGCCGGATTGACGATCACACGCAGCCCGTTCGTCACCCCAGCGAAAGGCTGTCAACCACCTGCTCAACCAGCAGCACCGTTTCTGCCAACCGTCCGTGTGGATATCCGGCGACCGTCACACCTGCATGCGCTTCTTCAGCTCGCCATCCAGGAAGCCGACGATGATCTCGGTGGCGATCTGGTTCTCGCCGCCGTGGGGGACGATGATGTCGGCGTGCTTCTTGCTCGGCGCCACGAACTGTTCGAACATCGGCCGCACCGTGGCGTAGTACTGGTCGCGCACGGAGGTGACCGATCGACCGCGCGTCATGATGTCGCGCTCCATGCGGCGCAGGAGCCGGATGTCGGGCTCGGCGTCCACGTAAACACGGATGTCCATCTCCTCGCGCAGCGTGGGCTCGGCAAGCACGAGGATGCCCTCCACAATGATGATGGGCAGAGGCTCGAGCACCTTGGTCTCCGTCAGGCGCCTGTGCGTGGAGAAATCGTAGATCGGTTGCAGGACCTCCTCCCCGTTCTTCAGGGATTGGAGGTGCCGCACGCACAGGGCCGTTTCCAATGAGTCCGGATGATCATAGTTGATGTTGGCCGGATTTGGATCGGGCATGAAGGACAGGTCGTAGTAGTAGGCGTCGTGCTGGAACAGCAGCACTGTGCCTGTCGGGAAATGCCTGATGATGTTGACGGCGAGCGTGGTCTTGCCCGAGCCGCTGCCGCCTGCAATGCCGATGATGATGGGCTTCATGGTGAATGACGGATTCCGGATGACGAATGACGAATTGGCGATGAATTGAATTTCCACTCCTCCACGTTTCACGTTCCTCTTTGCACTTCACCCCTCGATCGATCGGAGGGACTCGTCGATGGGATCGAGAAGCGGGATGTCGGTGTCGGGTGCTGCGCCGAGATCCTTGAAGCGGCGGGTGGTGACAAGCACGCGTCGTTCGAGGCTGCCGGCGGCATCGTTGTAGGATGCGACGGCCTGCGTCAGGGATAGGCGCAGCCGGATGAAATGCTCCGTGAATTTCATGATGCGTTCGTGGAGTTCCCGACCCAGGCGGGCGATCTCGCGGGCATTCTGTGTGGTCCGCTCCTGGTTCCATCCATAGGCCACGGCCTTGAGCAGGGCGATGAGCGTGGTGGGTGTGGCGATGAGCACCTTCTCGCTCACACCGCGTTCGATGAGCTCGGGACGCTGTTGCAATGCCGCACTGAAGAAGTTCTCGCCGGGCAGGAAGAGCACGACGAATTCCGGTGCCGCGTCGAATTGCTCCCAGTACTGTTTCCGCGAGAGCTTCGCGATGTGGTCGGCGATCTGCCGGGCGTGCCGCTCCATGTGCTGGGTGCGCTCGGCATCGGTGGCGGCCTCAAGTGCCTGCAGGTACGCCTCCATGGGCGCCTTGCTGTCGACCGCGATCCTGCGCCCGTTGGGAAGACGGATGGTCATGTCGGGGCGCAGCACCGTGGCACCGGGGGCGGTCTCCTGCTCCACGAAGTCGCAGTACTCCACCATGCCAGCCATCTCGGTGACGCGGCGGAGTTGGATCTCGCCCCAGCGCCCGCGCGCAGCGGGCTGCCGCAGGGCCCTGACCAGGTTCCCCGTCTCGATCTCGAGTCGTGTGTTCTGCGCGGTGATGGAGGCGAGATGCTCACGGATGCTGCCGAAGGCCTGCTGGCGATCGCGCTCGATGTCGTTGATGCGCGTGTCGAGTGTCCCGAGTGATTTCTGCAGGGGTTCGACGAGCGTGCGGATGGCCTCCTGCCGCTGTGCCAGATCGGCGCCGGCCTCGCTGTGATGGCGCTTCAGCTCGGTGATTGCGAGCTCGAGGAAGGAGGTGCTGTTGTGTTTGAGCGCATCGCTGGAGAGGGCCTTGAAGGCAACGGAGAGCTGCTCCCGGGCCCCGGTGAGCAGGGCCAGCTTCTCCTCCGCGGCCGAGCGCTCCTCATCGAGGCGCGTGTGCAGCTCGGCGAGCGTCTCCCTGAGTGACGTGTTCGCTGAAGTCAGGCTCCCGATCCGCCCGTCGCGCTCTTCCAACCCGGACTCGAGCTGCGGGATGCGCCCGGCAGCCTCGCGCAGCGCAGCCGCTTCGGCCGTGAGTGCGATCGCCGTGTCACGGAGGTCGGTCATCTCCCGCTCACGGTCAGCCAGCGAGTCACGCAAACCGGCAGCGGTGTGGACCGCCTCGTCGAGCCGGGCCTCGAGTACACGCAGCTCCGCGAGGCGCTCCAACGCGCCCAGCTCGCGTGCCTGCCGGATGCGGCCGCGCAGCACAAGCGCCACGATGCCGGAACCGGCGGCCATGCCGATGAGAAAGACGACGAGTGATGTGTCCATTCCGCGTCAGCAGGAGCCGCGCGGCGGGCGCGACGAGGTGAGAGCGGTGACGACATCCGGGGCTGTGCAGGAGCTTTGCCCGTAATCCACGTCGATGCGGCCGGTCTTCTCTGCCGCGGCAAGCACGCGCTCACGCAGGATTGGATTGCGGGCACCGATGGCGATGAGCGCCAGAATCATTCCCTCCTTCACCCAGTTGCGCTGCTTCTGCACCGTCTTCTCGATGCGCGTCACATGCTTGTCGAACCACGAATCCTTTTCCTCCGTGTCCGCCCTGGCATGCGCTGCAAGAAGGATGTATGCGGAGCGTTGGAGGTACTCGTCCTTCGCATCCATCCATTCCATGATGAAGGCACGCCGCAACGGCGTCGCCGCGATGATGGAGCGGCAATAGTTGTCGGACAGATCCCAGAAATCGAAATCCGCCGCATGCCGCAACACATCCTCCTTCGTGATCCGCTTCGGGTCGGCGATCATGGTCGCCAGCAGACGTGCATCATGGATGCCTGTGTCCCACAACGCAAGGGCGAGATCATGATCCCTCCTGATCTTCTTCGCCAGCGCGCGCAGCTTGGTGAGGCCGACGCCCAGGTAGGACTCGACGGGCATGTTGAGCCGCGCCCACACCTTGATGGCACGCGGGTCGGAGAGTTCCTTGAGTGTGAGGAGGGTGGTGTCGAGATCCATGACGGGGCGCGTGACGATGTGAATGAAGGCGGGAGAATGCTGTCTGCAAAGTCCCGAATTCCTGTTGGAAAAGCAAAACGGCGGAAGGAAGGAGAACACTGGATCGGCTGACACCATCCCTGACCAGGGCACGACGACGGGGCACTGGTGCCGTCGTGTTGAACGCGCGTCCCTCCGG
>CAYUYM010000226.1:0-5169 GCA_964449305.1 uncultured Chromatiales bacterium
GGCGGCCCGCTTGAGGTCGTTGCCCATGAGGGCGTCGCCGCCCCTCTCCCTCAGTGTTGCAGCGATGCGCTGCAGCACCGCGCGCAGATAGGTCCCGGTGCCACAGCAGGGATCGAGCACCACCACCGACGGATCGGCAAGGCCATCCGGTACGCCCAGCTCCGAGCGCAGCACGGCATCGACACGCTCCACCTGATACCGGACGATCTCCTCCGGTGTGTACCAGACCCCAAGATCCTTCCGCAGCACCGGATCGAAGGCGTGCAGGAAGGGCTCGTAAAAGTACTGCACTGCGTGCCCCTCGTCGAAGGTGGCGAAGAATTGCGCACGCTCCACGCGGTTGAGTGCGGTGGCGGTCCAATCCAGCACCTCGATCAGGCCGAGCGGCCCAAGGTGGTTGGGGTCGGCGATCTGGACAAAGAGGGCACGCAGCATGGGGACGCGCAGGAGATGATGCGCGGAGCGCCAGTCGAAGATGCCATCGGTGGCGTAGGGCGACTTTGGAGCACGTATGGCGCTGCCGAAATCGATCGGTGGCGATGTGCGTTCCTGGTGGCGTGCCCAAAGCACCCATGCGGAGAAGAGGCCGTAGAACAGCGTCTGCACAAGTGTGGACCGGAAAAAGTGCTCGCCTCGTTCACCGTCGAAAGTGAGGCCGAGTGACTCCTGCAGGGCCTCGCGCAGCCGGGCCAGTGCGGGCAGCCCGCCGATTTCGATGCGGAGCCGGGCGTCGTGGGCGTAGGAAGCGAGGAGGCGGGCCACTTCCTGCGGAGCGGCCAGCGGGGCGTTGTGCAGAAGGACGCGGCGGAGGTACTCCTCGAAGCGCGCCCCAAGTTCTCCTGCCGTCTTCCTCGGGTGTGCGGTGGCCGTCCAGAACCCGGCCTCGGTGGAAGCGAGCGTGAAGGACTCGAGCATCGCGGGGTTGCCATTCGCATCCCGTCCGATCAGGATGAAGGCGCGGAAATTGGTGACGAGCACCATGCGGTAGTGATTCCAGTATTTCCCGACCTGGGGTGATGAGGCGACAAGCTGAAGGTCTGCGGCGGGGGGCTTCGCTTCGATGACGCCACGTGATGGAAGCTGGCCGGTGTTTCCCGGTGGAACAGAGCCTCGGCCGTGCCTGCCTCGCTGTATCTGGTCCTCCGAAAACAGGCCGCCATCGGGGATGCCGGCTCCAGTGTCGGAGAGGTGCATGATGCAGGTCACGCGAGGCGTCAGCTGTTCCCCGATGGAATCCAGCAGAGTCGCCAGTGCGGGATAGAACGAGGTTTCCGGCACGTTTGCTCCTGTCCCCCGGATTGCCGCGAGGTCTGTGAGGTAGGTTTCGAGCACGTTCATGAGGTTCGATGAGATGATTGAGGGATCGGCAACACAATGGATCGCCGTTCGTCACTAGACCGCATGCCGGTTCCCACCACCCTGTGCAAGCCTCGAACCGGTGCGATTCACGTGGCACGCGCATGGCAAAATACACGCCCGGCATCCGGAATTCAATCGTGCCTCACTTCCCCCCTCCCCACTCCCATACCCCCTTCACCCCCGCCCGGGAATTTCCGTCCAGCTCGGTCTGCAAATCCCACATTGCTGCAAGGTGTCGGCTCATTCGCAGTGCACTGCTCCCCCACCCGCTTTCACCACTCCATGTGTTGTGACGCTATATCAGGACGTCTGCTGAATGACAATGTCAGCCGGCGACTGAGCAGAGACACCTGATCGCCGGCACTCATCAAACAAGGAGCACGCCAAGCGCAACGTGTTGTACTGGGTTGTAATTGTCTGCACACTGACGGTCACCATTTCTGCATGCAGTTTCTTCGAGGGCATCTTTGGCGGAGGGGGGAAGGAAGTGTTCGTGGCACTCGGGGATGTGGACAACCAGCTGAAGGCCTTCGAGGGAAATGACACGCTGGATTTTGTCAAGGGCCAGTATTCGTATGATGCCACGGGGATCGGCCAGATCGACGAGGTGTTCAAGGATATCACCCTTCTTCGTGCGTCGCTGAATCAGACCATCCAAGGTCTGGATGCCATCAAGCAGCTGGGACTGATGACCGAGGTCAGTTCAGTGCTCGGGGATTCGTGGAGCAAGGTCTCTGGCGCCTTCTCGAACCTGTCGCCCACCAACCTTTCGCAAAGCCTCGAAGCGATCAAGGGACTGAAATCCACTTCAATGATGTGAAGGCACGGGTGAAAAGCCCGGAATCCATGTATGCGATCGTCACCATCACCAACGCGATACACACGATGTCGGACCTCACCAACAGGACGGGCGCCATCAGTGCCAGGATCAGCGCCATCAACGTGGAGACGATTGCCGCGAAGGAAAAACTCAATCCACTTCAGACGTCGAAACTGACCGCACGGCTGGCTGCCGCGCCGGCGACATTGACGGCTGCCACAGCCACGGATCTGCCCAAGCTCATCGGCGGCATCGTCGGCGTGTTCACGAACTGACACGGCATACGCAGGCTTCATCCGCATGCCCCCCCGCCGCACCATCCGAGCCATGGACTGTCGTGGGGGGGCTGTGTTGAAGCGGTCCTCTCCTGCGCATCAGGCCCGCGTGAGGTACCGGAAGGCGGCCCCAGAATAGGCGCCGACAAGGGCGGGCAGCAGTGTCATGATCAGCGTGGACAGGCCGGGCTCCACGATGAAGCCGGTCGCGATGTGCAGGAGGCCGGCGGCGAGGTGGACGGAGGGGATGCCAAGCCCCATGATGAGCGCCCACGCCCACGCCCACCGCGCGTTCATGTACCCGAACACCAGCGATCCGAGCACGAGCAGCGCGAAGGGCAGGTATGTTTCCACCGACAACAGATCCACCATGCCGGTGATGATGGAAAGAACAATGGGGAGCAGGATGAAGGGCCAGAGGGTGTGCTGTTGCTGGGTCATGGGCATGCCCGGGGATCGTTTCAGGAATCGCGGCATCTCACGGTATGGTGAGTTCGTCACAGCGAATATCGCACTTTTCCGCACAAGCCTTGGAACCTTCGGACCAGGGCACTCTCTTTTGCCCATGAAACTTTTCGTACATTTTTGATCTTGTCTGCAATGGATGCAGATCTTCATCACGAAAAGCGCCCAGAATCCACCATGCCCAAGCCCATTGTTGCCATCGTCGGTCGTCCCAATGTCGGAAAATCCACGCTCTTCAACCGCATCATCGGTGAACGCCGTGCCATTGTCCATGATGAACCGGGCGTGACGCGCGACCGGCACTACGCCGAGTCGGACTGGGCGGGGCACGAGTTCATCCTCATCGACACGGGCGGCTATGTGCCGGACTCCTCCGACGTGTTTGAGAAGGCCATTCGCGAGCAGGTGCTCATGTCCCTCTCCGAGGCGGACGTGGTCATCTTCGTGGTCGATTCACGCGAGGGCATCCTGCCGCTCGACGAGGAGATCGCGACGCTTGTGCGCCGGCATGCGCGCCGCGTGGTGCTGGCTGTCAACAAGATCGATTCGGAGAAGCTCGAGGAAGGGATCCACGACTTCCACAGCCTCGGCCTCGGCGAACCGCACGCTGTGAGCGCCATCAGCGGACGCATGACGGGCGACCTGCTCGACCAAGTGGTGGAGGGCATGCACACCGCCTCCGACGAGGAGACGGAACGCCCGTTCCAGCTCGCCATCATCGGGCGGCCGAACGTCGGCAAATCGTCCATCACCAATGCCTTCCTCGGCACGGAGCGCTCCATCGTCACCGACGTCCCGGGCACCACGCGCGATGCCATCGATTCGGTGCTGAAATACCACGGGCAGGAGATCACCATCATCGACACGGCGGGCCTCCGCCGCCGCAGCCGCGTGAAAGAGAACATCGAGTTCTTCTCCACCCTCCGCACATTGAAATCCATCCAGCGCTGCGATGTGGCGCTCATCCTCATTGATGCCACCATCCCCATCACCCACCAGGACTTCGAGATCATCAGCGAGGCGGTGAAGATGAACAAGGGCGTGGTCATCGCCGTCAACAAATGGGATCTCATCGAGGACAAGGACAGCAACACGGCCAAGCTCCTCGAACGCGACATCTTTGAGCGAATCAAGATGTTCGACTACATCCCGGTCATGTTCGTCTCCGCCATGACGAAGCAGCGCCTCTACAAGCTGCTTGATTTGTGCATCGAGGTGCACGACGAGCGACGCAAACGCATCCCCACCTCACTGCTCAACGACACGCTGCTGGAGGTGGTGCGCGAGACGCCGCCGCCGGCCACACCCACGGGTCGCGAGGTGAAGGTGTACTACATCACCCAGGTGCGTGAACAGCCGCCCGTGATCGTGCTCTTCACCAACGAGCCGAAATACATCCCCGAAAGCTACCGACGCTTCGTGGAGCGCGCCGTGCGCACGCACTTCGGCTACAAGGGGGTTCCGCTCACCGTGCAGTTCCGCCAGAAGTAGGCGGCTGCGGGGCGGCCCCGCGAATCACGATTTCATTCACAACCGACAGAGCATATGCCCTCCCCCAAGACACCCAAGGGCCCATCGCTGCCAAATGCCGCGCGCCCATCGTCCATGATGCGCTGGTTCCTCGTTGTCGCCGTCGTCCTGCTCGCGGCACAGTTCCTCATGACGTGGAATAAACCGGGCCGCGAGATCTCGTACAGCGACTTCAAGCGCCACGTCATGGAAAACCGCATCGCCCAGGTGCAGATCGATCAGTACACCATCACCGCCAGGACGCGTGTTCCGGACAGCGTGAAGGCCGAACCGGAGATCCTGATCGTCGTGATCCCCGGCACCGTGCCCGACCCGCAGCTCATGGCGCTTCTGGATGAGAAGGGCGTCGTGGTCGCCGCCCTGCCCGACACCTCGCATTACTGGACCTCGATCCTCTGGTTCCTTGTGCCGATGGTGGCGGTGATGCTCTTCTTCTTCGTGATGAACAACCGCATGCGCGCCCAGGCCGGTGGTGGCGGCGGCGGGCTGCTGTCCATGGGCAAGATGAACGCGAACATGTACTCGAAGGAAAAGGTGCGCACCACCTTCGCCGATGTGGCCGGCATGCGGGAGCAGAAGGAGGCGCTGTTCGAGCTCATCCACTTCCTGAAGCGGCCGCAGGATTTCAAGGCGCTGGGGGGAAGTGTGCCGAAGGGTGTGCTGCTGGTGGGTCCTCCGGGCACGGGCAAGGTTTGCAGTTTGTCGCCGTGGCGCGTCAGG
>CAYUYM010000227.1:0-5124 GCA_964449305.1 uncultured Chromatiales bacterium
ATGGAACGGACGTCCGTACCTATCTGGTCCCGATCGGCAAGCACGTGTTGGCACAGAACGGTGACCACATCCGCGCCGGAGAGCGCCTGACCGATGGTGCGATCAATCCACACAACATCCTGAGCATCAAGGGTGCCGGTGCCGTCCAGGAGTATCTTGTGAACGAGATCCAGGAAGTGTACCGCATGCAGGGCGTGAAGATCAGCGACAAGCACATCGAGGTGATCGTGCGCCAGATGCTTCAGAAGGTCCGCATTCTGACATCCGGTGACACCCGTTTCCTTGAGGGCGATGTGGTGGAGCGCAGCCGCGTGATCGAGGAGAACCTGTCACTCGAGGACAAGGTGTTCATCACGCACAAGAACGAGACGAAGTTCAAGTTCGGCAACCTCGTTCCCAAGAAGAAGGTGCGTGAAACGAATCTTGAGCAGAAGCGCAAGGGCAAGGAGGGGGCCGAGTATCGCGACGCCGAGCCGGCCAGCTTTGAACCGATCCTGTTGGGCATCACCCAGGCCTCGTTGACCACCGAGAGCTTCATCTCGGCAGCGTCATTCCAGGAAACCACCAAGGTCCTGACTGAGGCCGCGATCGAGGGCAAGGAGGACACGCTGGTGGGTCTGAAGGAGAATGTGATCATCGGGCACCTCATCCCCGCCGGAACCGGCCTGAAGAAGTTCAAGAACATCCAGGTGGAGCCGATCGAGACCCGCAAAACCGAACGGCTCATCGCTGAGGAGGCCCTGCTCCTGAAATAATCAGTGCCGACATGCCTCGATGTATCGATGGTGCAAAGTCGTTTTTCGAAAAAAATTCGGCTTTGCACCATAAAAATCAGCATAGGCAAATCGTGCTCTTGACTATTTCGAATATTTTGACTAGGTTAATAAGCTCTTGTAAGTTGTAACCAACGATCACAAGTACGAAAAAACAACGAAGGATAAGGAATTGCCAACAATCAGTCAGCTTGTACGGAAAGGAAGGACCGAAATCAAGGCCAAAAAGAAGGCCCCGGCGCTCGAGTCCTGCCCCCAGAAACGTGGCGTCTGCACCCGTGTCTACACAACGACGCCCAAGAAGCCCAATTCCGCTCTCCGCAAGGTGGCCCGTATCCGCCTTTCCAACGGCCAGGAGGTGACCGCCTACATTCCTGGAGAGGGGCACAACCTGCAGGAGCACTCCATCGTTCTCATCCGTGGCGGTCGTGTGAAGGACCTGCCCGGTGTCCGCTATCACATCATCCGCGGAACACTTGACACGCAGGGCGTCGTCGGTCCGCGCAAGGAAGAGCCGAGGAATCAGGCTCGATCCAAGTACGGCGCAAAGCGTCCCAAAAAGTAACCCCACGCAATCATCACCGCAGAACCGATAAACGATCATGAGAAAGAAAAGAGCAGACAAGAGGATTCTCTCGCCCGACCCGAAGTTCAACGACGTCCTGGTGTCGCGTTTCATCAACAACGTGCAGAAGATGGGCAAGAAGAACACGGCGCGGACGATCGTCTACAACGCCTTCGCGATCATCGAGGAGCGCACGAAGCAGGTCGGGTATGAAGTGTTCCGCAAGGCCATGTTCAACGCCCAGCCGCTGATCGAAGTTCGTGCCCGCCGCGTCGGTGGTGCAACGTATCAGGTCCCGATGGAGGTCCGCCCGGATCGCCGTACCGCGTTGTCGATCCGCTGGATCCTCAACAGCGCCCGCGGCCGTGCCGACAAGTCCATGGAGCGCAAGCTTGCGGCAGAGTTGATCGCTGCGGCGAACAACGAAGGCGGCGCGATCAAGAAGAAGGATGATGTGCATCGCATGGCCGAGTCCAACAAGGCCTTCTCGCACTTCAAGTGGTGACAGGATTCATTCCCGACAACAAGCTAGAAAGATAGAATCGGTTCATGGCACAACGCGAATACCCACTGGAACGTACCCGCAACATCGGCATCATGGCTCACATTGATGCGGGGAAGACCACGACGACGGAGCGCATCCTCTTCTACACGGGTGTGCTCCACCGCATGGGGGAGGTGCATGACGGCGCGGCCACCATGGACTGGATGGAGCAGGAAAAGGAGCGGGGGATCACCATCACCTCTGCTGCCACCACCTGCTTCTGGCGCGACAACCGCATCAACATCATCGACACCCCGGGCCATGTGGATTTTACCGCGGAAGTGGAGCGATCCCTCCGCGTGCTCGACGGTGCCGTGGCGTTGTTCTGCTCGGTGGGTGGCGTCGAACCGCAGTCGGAGACGGTGTGGCGGCAGGCGGACAAGTACCGCGTTCCCCGCATCGCCTTCGTCAACAAGATGGACCGCGTGGGAGCGGATTTCTACCGCGTCGTGGAGATGATGCATCAGCGCCTCGGCGCAAATGCCATCCCCCTCATGCTGCCCATCGGGCAGGGTGAGACTTTCGTCGGCGTGCTGAACCTCATCACCATGCAGGCGCGCATCTACCACGAGGAGAGCTTCGGCAACACCTGGGACGAAATCCCCATTCCTGCCGATCTCCAGAACGCAGCCCGTGAATATCGCACGAAGATGCTTGAGGCGGTGGCGGACGTGGATGAAACGCTGCTCGTGAAATACCTCGAGGGAGAGGAGATCGAGCCGCTCGAAATCATGCGTGTGCTTCGTCAGGCAACGCTCGACATGAAAATCATCCCGGTGCTTTGCGGATCCTCGTTCAAAAACAAGGGCGTGCAGCTTCTGCTCGACGCCGTGGTGGAGTATCTTCCCTCGCCGATCGACATCCCTGCCACCACCGGTCAACACCCGAACCTCACCGACAAGGTGGAGCGCCGCGCCGACGACAGTGCAAGCTTCTCCGCGCTGGCTTTCAAGCTGGCCACCGATCCATATGTTGGGAAACTCGTGTTCTTCCGTGTGTATTCGGGTCAGGTGCAGGCCGGCTCCTATGTCTACAACCCCACCTCCGGCAAGAAGGAGCGCATCGGTCGCATTCTGCGCATGCATGCCAATCACCGCGAGGATGTGGAGACGGCATACACCGGCGACATCTGTGCCGCCATCGGTCTGAAGCACACGCGGACAGGCGACACACTCTGCCTCGAGTCCGATCCGGTGATCCTGGAAAAGATGGAGTTCCCGAAACCGGTGATTGATGTCGCAATCGAACCGAAAAGCAAGGCCGACCAGGAGCATCTGTCGGAGGCAATCCAGAAGCTCGCAGACGAGGATCCGACCTTCCGCGTGCACACCGATGAGGAGACCGGTCAGACCATCATCAGCGGCATGGGCGAACTGCATCTCGAGATCATCATCGATCGCATGAAGCGGGAGTTTGGTGTTGTCGCCTCGGTTGGCAAACCGCAGGTGGCGTTCAAGGAGTCGATCAAGGGCAGGGCCAAGGCGGAGGGGAAATTCGTGCGTCAGTCCGGCGGTCGCGGCCAGTTCGGGCACGTGGTGATCGAAATCGAGCCGAGCGAACGCGGGCAGGGCTATGAGTTTGTCGATGCCATTGTCGGTGGTTCCATTCCGAAGGAGTTCATCGCTCCGGTTTCCGAGGGGATCAAGGAGGCGATGCGCAATGGCATTCTCGCAGGGTACCCGGTGGAGGATATCAAGGTGACGCTGCTCGACGGCTCGTATCACGAGGTCGATTCATCGGAGATGGCCTTCCGCATCGCGGGATCGATCGCGTTCAAGGACGCCGCCAGGCTTGCGAAGCCCTGCATCCTGGAGCCGGTGTTCGCAATCGAAGTTGTCACGCCGGAGGAGTACATGGGCAACGTTGTCGGTGACCTCAACTCGCGCAGGGGGCGTATCGAGGGGATGGGATCGCGCAGCGATGCGCAGGTGCTCAAGGCCACGGTGCCTTTGGCGGAGATGTTCGGGTATGCGACCACACTTCGGTCGATTTCCCAGGGGCGTGCGCTGTACTCGATGCACTTCAGCCATTATGAAGAGGTGCCGAAGGGTGTCAGCGAGCAGATCATCGAGAAGTATCAGGGTCGAGCCAAGCCGCGCTAGTCCAATTGTGTCATCGTCCATGAATCATTTTTCACCGTCATACAATTCACAGGAGCTTTAGTAGCATGGCAAAAGAAAAGTTTGCAAGATCAAAACCCCACGTCAACATCGGGACGATCGGCCACGTTGATCATGGGAAGACCACTCTTACCGCAGCGATCACGATGACCCTGTCGCGCATGGGTCTTTCCGAGGTTCGCACGTTCGATTCAATCGACAACGCCCCGGAAGAACGCGAGCGCGGTATCACGATTGCAACGGCTCATGTGGAGTACCAGTCGGCGAACAGGCACTATGCACATGTGGACTGCCCGGGTCACGCTGACTATGTGAAGAACATGATCACCGGTGCCGCCCAGATGGACGGTGCCATCCTCGTTGTCGCCGCCACTGACGGCCCCATGCCGCAGACGCGCGAGCACATCCTCCTCGCCCGCCAGGTGGGCGTGCCCAAGATCGTCGTGTTCCTCAACAAGATCGATCAGGTGGACGATCCCGAACTCATCGAACTCGTCGAGCTCGAACTTCGCGAGCTGTTGAGCTCCTACGAATTCCCGGGCGATGAGATCCCCATCATCCGCGGTTCCGCTCTCCATGCCCTCGAAGCCGGCACGGACATGTCGACGCCGGTTGATGATGAGCGCCTGAAGTGCATCCTCGAACTCGTGGAAGCCTGCGACAGCTACATCCCCATTCCCGAGCGTGACATCGACAAGCCCTTCCTCATGTCCGTGGAGGACGTGTTCTCCATCACCGGTCGCGGCACCGTCGGCACGGGTCGTGTCGAACGTGGTCGTGTCCATGTGCAGGACGAAGTGGAGCTCATCGGTCTCGGTCATCACAAGAAGAGCGTCGTGACGGGTGTCGAAATGTTCCGCAAGGAGCTCGACGAAGGCATGGCCGGTGACAACCTTGGTCTGCTGCTTCGTGGCGTCGACAAGACGGAGCTCGAGCGCGGCATGGTCATCGCAAAGCCGGGTTCGATCACCCCGCACAAGAAGTTCAAGTGCCAGATCTACGTGCTGAAGAAAGAAGAGGGTGGCCGTCACACTCCGTTCTTCAACAACTACCGCCCGCAGTTCTACTTCCGCACCACCGACGTGACCGGCTCGATCGAGCTGCCCGAAGGCAAGGAAATGG
>CAYUYM010000228.1:0-5062 GCA_964449305.1 uncultured Chromatiales bacterium
GACATGATCAACCGCATTCTCCAGGCGCTCACAGGGAACGCGACCACCGACCTCACGCTCACGTTCCGCAAGTCCCCGAACGTGGTGCGCGAGGACAAATCCGTGCTGTTTGTCTCCTACACCAACCATATCGACATCGATGGCGGCAGCATCGCCGTCGATCTCAAGGCCCTGCGGTTCGACCGCATGGGCGGCAACCGCCTCGACGCCACGCTCGAGCTCGAGGGCAGGGGATCGATCGCCGTGTCGGGCAGGTACCTTGGCGTGCCTGCGAGCGTCACACCCGATGTCTACGCCTACCTGAACGAAGCGGTGAGTTTCCAGCTTTCCACCGACGTCAACGGGAACATCGTGGCGACGCCCAACCCGCGGACCTTGACGCTCAGGACGCGCTCGTCCATCACCCTGCTCGCATGGTCGGTGCCCTGGAACCAGGACATTCCCCTGCAGGTGACGGAACTCCTGCAGCCGGTCACGATCCCCTCATCCATCATCTCCGAGCTGTCGCTGCCCATCCCTGCCCGGCAGGCGGGCGACCAGAAATACGAGTTCGTTCCCTTCGAGGTCCGCTGTTCGCGCACATCGGTCACCGCGAACGACGACATCCTGGAGATCCGGACGAATGCCGAGCTTCAGAAGAAGTGATCAGCGTGCCGATGTGCTGTCATCGGTGTCCATCGGCGATACCGGTCGCGGATGGCGTCCTCCAGGAGATCCCCCGCAGTGACTGTTCTGAACCTTGAAGCCAGGCAGGCAATGCATCAGATCCGCAGTCATGCGCTCCCTGTCCTCTCACTGCGGCGTTCCTCAGCGGGGGAGTGGCTGGCGCCGCGACGATCACCACCGATCAACATGAGGCGGCGGAGCCGGAACCGGTGACTGGTTCCACCGTCGCAGTCCGAACGCACCACGATGATTCCACCCGATCACATTTCGTGCGTCGGGACAGGCATGAAAGGCCGTTGACAGGACGCGGACTGCTCGCCACGGACAGCGATTGCGACGCCATTTCGTGACCGTGACAACGCCGACAAGAATCCTGCGTGGGAAGTTTGCAAAGATATCCAGGTTGCCCGGTTGAGCATGCCTGCTCACTCTTGGCACCACTCACGGAAGGAGTCAGTGAGTGGTCACCAGCCATTGGCCACTCCATCGTCATGCACGCTGAAGGGTTGTCAGGGTTGGACTGCTGGGGGGAGGGACGGGGCGTGGATTCCGGCACTTGCACCGAGCTTGCCGAGGTGTTCGCGGGAATGACGGAGGGATTCGCACAGCGGCCCCACCACCGGCCACCAGCTTGACATTCCCCAAAATCCTCCGTATCATGGGTTGGACAAAAGGCCAACCACATGGAAACCTCCGACACCCGTCCCCCCCAGCGCTGCATGCATCTTGACATGGACACCTTCTTCGTGTCCGTGGAGCGCGTGCTGGATCCGGCGCTCAATGGGCGTCCGGTGATCGTGGGCGGAACACCCTTCGAGCGCGGTGTGGTGGCGGGCTGTTCGCGCGAGGCACGGCAATACGGGGTGCATTCCGCCATGCCGCTCAGGCGCGCCTACGAACTCTGCCCCCGGGCGGTGTTCCTGCATGGGCATCATCAGCACTACATGGAGTATTCCGACCGCGTCACCGAGATCCTCACCGACAGCGTCCCTGTGCTCGAAAAAGCCTCCGTGGATGAGTTCTATCTCGATCTCTCCGGTTGTGAACGCATCATGGGCAGTGATTCTGACTGGGGGCGATCCCTCAAACGCACAGTGGTGGGGGAGGTGGGCCTGCCCCTCACCTATGGCATCGCACGAAACAAACTGGTGGCCAAGGTCGCCACCAACGTCGGCAAGAAAATCGGCGACCTCTACGTGCCGGAAGGGACCGAGGAGCGCTTCATGGCCCCGCATCCCATCCGCATCATGCCCGGCATCGGCGAGGTGACCGAACGCGAGATGCTGTCCATGGGCATCCATCTCATCGGCGATATCGCACGCCTCAGCCCCCAGGTGCTCTCACATCTCTACGGCCGCGTGGGCATCACCCTGCATGACCATGCGCGGGGGATCGACAACAGCCCCATCCGTCCCTACAGGAAACAGAAGTCCCTCGGCTCGGAACACACCTTCCACGAGGATGTGCTTGATCCCACCGTGGTGCTCGCCTCCCTCAGGCGCCTGTCCCAAAAGGTGGGGCAGGAACTGCGCGAGCGCTCCCTGATGACAAAAACCGTGACCTTCAAACTCCGCTATGCGGACTTCGTGACCGTGACCAAGGCCATGCACTGCGACTACACCAACGGCGACAAGGCGCTCTACACCCTCGCGGAACGCGCGTTCTCCGACCTCTACACCCGCCGCGTCCGCGTCCGCCTCGTCGGCATCACCACCAGCGACCTCACCGAGGATTGCAGCCAACTCTTCCTGTTCTCCGATGAGGAGGAAAAGGATGGCAACCTCTACGCCCGCCTCGACGAGCTCCGCCGCCGCTTCGGCAGGAACGCGATCATGTACGGGAGCGTGCTGGAGCAGAGGATGTGAAGAGAGAAGAGTGAAGGGGGAAGAGAGAATGGAGAATGGAGAATTGTTGAACGCTCAACCATCACGTGGAAAATCACTGCTGAGCACTGAAAGGAATTTGCATTTCCGGTCTGCTCCTCCAAGGCCGTTGCGATCGCACCACGCCCACCTTACCCTGGCAATTCGTCATGTGTGATTGATGGCTCCAGCGCGCTTCTCCAACCACCGATCTCGGCTCCCTGATGCTACCCTTTGATCACGCCGATCGGCTTGAGGCGCGCCACCTTGGGAGTGATGCCCGCGCGATCCATCACATCCACCACATCGGCCACATCCTTGTAGGCGTGCGGCATCTCCTCGGCGATTGTCCGCATCCCGGTGGCCTGGATCTCCACGCCGCGGGAACGCAGCTCCGCGATCATGTCCCGCCCCTTGGATTCCTTCATCGCCCTGTTGCGGCTCATCATGCGCCCGGCGCCGTGGCAGGAGCTGCCGAAGGTCTCACGCATCGCCCGTTCGCTGCCTGCGCACACGAAGCTGTAGCGCCCCATGTCGCCCGGGATCAGCACCGGCTGCCCCACGCTGCGGTACCGCTCGGGGATGGCCGGGTTGCCCGGCCCGAACGCGCGCGTCGCGCCTTTGCGGTGCATGCAGACATCGCGCTCCTCACCATGGATGTCGTGCCGCTCCATCTTCGCGATGTTGTGACAGATGTCGTAGACCAGATCGAAGCGCAACTCGCCCTCCCGTAAGGAGAGCGCCTCGTGAAAGGCCGTTCGTGCCAGATGCATGATCACATGCCGGTTGGCGAAGGCGTAGTTTGCGGCACAGCGCATCGCGCCGAAATAGTCCCGTCCCTCGGGACTGTCGAGCGGCGCGCAGGCAAGCTGCCGGTCGGGCAGCGCGATCCGGTGCCGCTCGGCCGCACGCTGCACCACCTTCAGGTAGTCGTCGCAGATCTGGTGGCCGAAACCGCGCGAACCGCAGTGCACCTGCACCACGATCTGATTCTCGCACAGACCGAAGCGTTCCGCCGTCGCGGCGTCATACACCGTGTCGACGATGTCGATCTCCAGAAAGTGGTTGCCGGAGCCCAGCGTCCCGAGCTGGTCGGCGCCGCGCTCCCAGGGACGCACATCCACCGTCCCGGGTCGGGCGCCTGCGAGGCAGCCATGCTCCTCGATGAACTCGAGCTGTGCCGGCTCGCCGAAGCCGCGCTCCACGGCCCAGCCGGCGCCCAGGTCGCACACCCGCATCATCTCCCTGCGCGTAAGCTTCGGGATGGCCTTCGAGGCGCCCAGGCCTGTCGGAACGGCCTTGAAGAGCTGCGCCACCAGCGCACGGATCCGGGGTTGCACATCGGCAGCCGTGAGGTTGGTGGCGATGAGCCGCACTCCGCAGTTGATGTCGTATCCCACGCCGCCCGGCGAGATCACGCCCTCGTGCGCGCAGGTGGCGCACACACCGCCGATGGGGAAGCCGTAGCCCCAATGGATGTCGGGCATCGCAAGCGAGTACTTCAGAATGCCGGGAAGATGGGCGACGTTCGCCACCTGCTGCAGGCTTTCGTCGGAACGGATGTGTTCCATCATGGCGTGGGAGGCGTACACACGTCCTGGCACGCGCATGCCGCCGTGCCGCGGCACCTCCCAGAGGGTGTCATTGATTTTGGAGATGGTGATCATATGGTGCGGTCCGTGTGCCGGAGCCGTGATTCAGGTGTCGAAGATGACGGTCGCGCGCCAGGCGCCACCGGAGTGGACGAGCGAGAAGCCGTGCCAGGTCACCGCCTTGATCTCCGTGGCCCGTGCGATGTCGTCCTTCGTCATCGCGGTGGTGGTGACCGATGCCGTGAGCACCGCGTTGCCGATGAACGTGACGGTCGCGTCCGTGACCATGATCCGTCGGCTGGCATGGAGCCACAGCAGCTCCGACAGCCAGGCGTGCAGCAGATCCTCCATGCTGCCGGCCTGCACGTCCACCACCTCGGTCGATCCGGTTTCCCGCGTGAAACCCGGGATGATCAGATCGAAGAGCCCCCTGGCGGACAGCGTGAAGATGCGGTCGAGAGTCCCGGCGTGGACCTCGAATCCCGCGTCGGCGGTGTGATCGATGGGGTGGATGCTCTCATGTGTGCGCATGTCCCAATGTGGCACCGACCCGCGCAAAAGACAAGCCGGCCATGCAGACACGGTGGTGGCGTCGATGGGCAAAATTTCTGCACCGGTGACGTTCTTGCACCGTGGTGCATCGTGATGCTAGATTTGCATGGCTTTTCGAGCACACGGGAGCGCCCTTCAATCACGAGGGAGCTGTCCACATTGAGGATCAACCACGTCCAACACATTGAATCGGAGAGAGCGCATGCAGGTCGACATCACGGAAATCAATGAACGTGTACAGCAGGAAAGCGCCTTTGTCGAGGCGCTGAAAATGGAGATGGGCAAGGTGGTGGTCGGCCAGAAGCAGATGGTGGAGCGCCTGCTCATCGGCCTGCTGGGCAACGGCCACATTCTGCTGGAGGGCGTCCCCGGCCTGGCGAAGACCACGGC
>CAYUYM010000229.1:0-5052 GCA_964449305.1 uncultured Chromatiales bacterium
GCATTCCAATGATCTACGCCGGGCAGGAGGTCGGCTGGAAGGGCCGCCGTGATCCCATCGACTTCAGCACACCGAACGCCGCCGTCCTGCGCCCCTACTACACGCGGCTCATCGACATCCGCCGCCGCTTTGCCGCGCTGCGCACGCCCAACCTCAGGCGCCTCGCATCGGGGACGTCCGCCACCTACACCTTCCTGCGCCCGTACCGCGACCAGAACATCGTGGTGCTGATCAGCTTCAACTCCGCGGTGGGCAATGTGGATCTGCGGATGGACAAGGCGGAATTTGCGCTGTCCACACCGCTGACGCCGGGGGTGACCGTCTACCTCAACGACGTGCTGAACGACGTGGCCTTCCCTGTCGCCCTCGACGGTGGCACCGGGCGTGTGGATGTGAGCCTTCAGCTCGCCCCCTTCCAATCCCGCGTGCTTGTTCTGGCTGACACGGCCATGTTCCCCGTTTCGGCCGTCGAGCTGCCTGCTGATATCCCTGGCTTCTCCCTGTCGCCCAACCACCCGAATCCGGTGGGGGTGTCGGGAACACGCATCGACTACAGCATCCCCGGCGGCCCTGATGGTTGGCATGTGGAGCTTGCCGTCTTCGACCAGCTCGGGCGTCGTGTGGCGATGCTCGTCGACGAGGCGCAGAGTCCGGGCGCGCATTCGGCATGGCTGTCGCCGGCCGCGGCTGCCGCCCTTTCCCAGGGGATGTACCTGTATCGGTTGCGCATCATTGACAGGGCCGGAGTTGTCCGCACGTTGTCCGGCCGCACGCTCGTCCAGCGCTGATGCGGCGTCGGCCGACGTGTCTCCTGCATGTCGGCGGGCAGGTCACGGATTTTCCCTCCTGAGGCACGGAATTTCCTGACAGATTCGGACAATATTTCCTCTGGTTGACACGTTCTACCGGTGATGACGAACCACCACGACATATCAGATCAGCAGCTCATCGCCATCCATCGCCGGGGCGAGCCTTGGGCGTTCCGTGAGCTCGTGCGTCGGCATCGGGCCGGAGTCCATGGATTCATCCGCTCGATGCTTGGGAGCGACGATGCTGCCGATGATGTGTTCCAGGAGGTGTTCATCAAGGTGTTCAACAGCCTTGACCGTTACGATGAACGAGGCGCCTTCTCGGCCTGGCTGTATGGAATCACCAACACCACGTGCATCGATCACATCCGCCGCAACCGGCGATGGTCGCAGACCTTCACCCGTTGGAGTGCGACCACACCGGGCAACGGGAACGGGTCCCACAGGGACGAGGACCATGGGGGAAGCCTGGACGACATCTCGAATCCGGATCAGATGTTGCCAGACAAGCTCTTGGAAATAAAGGAGTTTCAGGGACTCGTCTCTCAGGCAGTCGACCGCCTGCCCGTGGTACAGCGTGAAGTGTTCCTCCTTCGGCATCATGCCGATCTGCCGTTTCATGAGATTGCATCCATCCTCGGCCGGCCCATCAACACCGTGCTGAGTCAGATGCGATCATCCCTTCTATCACTTCGATCCGCCCTGCGTGAGCACTATGAATACGAGCCATACAATCGCCCGGCACGTTCCGCTTCTCTACGGTGAGCTGAACGAGCAGGATGCGCGTGAGGTGCGTGATCACCTCGCGGAATGCGATGGATGCAGCCGTGATTTCGCGGCGCTGGCCATGGCACGGTCCGCCTACGACGCATCAACACCCTCCCCCGACCTCGAGCGGCAGACCTCCGAGCTGTTCGCCACGCTGACCGCACTGCAGGCGGCTCAGCAGGCGCCGACGCCGACCCGCCGCCCGTTCTTCCGACGCATGTGGCTGGCTCTTCCCATCGCGGCAGCGGCGGCCTGCATCGCCCTGGTCCTCCTCCTTTCCGGGGTGAAACAGACCGCCGTCCCGACGGGAACGCCGCCCGCCTCCGTTGCCGTCACCACGCCCCCCGCGACCGAGGCCCCGATTTCCATCGCCACGCCTGCAGGCACGGCGCGGCCGCTGCAGGCACGCGCCCGCTCCCGTGCGCGGAACGTGGAGACGCACCGGCCCGGCATGGCGGCGCAGGCCGGCGACGACGCCCGCGCCACCGAGACCGCCACATCCACGCCGGTGTCCCTGGAACCCCGCTTCTCCCAGTCGGTCCTCGATGCGGAGATCCACTCCATGCGCCGGCGCGTCAACTCCCTCGTCCGCTATGTCAACAACGACGAATTCTGATACCAACCAGGAGAATCCCCATGAGAACACGAACATTCACCCTGCTGTTGCTGATCCTGGCCTTCCTATGGGCCGGGACAAGCTCCTCCACCGCGCAGAACACACCCACGAAAAAGACCGCGAAAGTCAAGGTCACCACCACTGTCAAGGATGATGACAGCACCTCCACCGAAGCCAGGGAGGCGCGGAAGGTGAAGGTGGTCATCCGCAGGGATGCCCATGGCGGTGAGACCGTGAACGTGGAGGGAATCGATGAGGACGAGCTCGAGGACCTCAAAGGGCTTGACGATGTGGACGAGGAAGATGGCGAGACGCATGTCACCATCCGCAGGCTGGGCGTGCCCATCCCGCCGTCGTTCCCACCGGGCCGCCTGCTCGATCTGAAGGAGCTGGGGATCAGCCTGGAGAACGACAGCCCATATGTGCAGGTCTACCGTGATGTGTTCCGCAACTTCGATGAGCAGCGCAGCCTCCAGGAGGATCTGAACTTCTACCGCAACTTCGACAGCGAGGCCTACAAGCAGTTCAAGGAGATTTCCAAACTCGAGAAGAAGACCTTCGAGATCGCGCGTCAGTATCGCAAGACCACCGAGGCCGTGGAGAAGAAGAAGATCGAGGCTGAGCTCGAGACCACGCTTCAGCAACTGTTCGACCTTCGCGAGCAGCGCAAGGAGCTGGAGATCTCGCGCCTCGAGGCCGATCTCCAGCGGACGAAGGAGAAGTTCAACGAGCGCAAGGCGAACCGCGGCCCCATCATCAAGAAGCGCCTCGATCAGCTCCTGGAGAAATCCGACGGGCTCGAATGGTGATGAGGCACGCTCCGGGCGGTGTCCCTGGCGGAGAGCCATTCCACCGAACGACGGGCACCTGAATCCAGGAACGTCTGCAACGAAAAAGGGCTGACCATCGGGTCAGCCCTTTTTCGTTCGTGCCTGATGCGCGTCTACCAGTCGCAGCGCAGGATGGTGCCGTTGACGCCGACCACCATCATGGTCTTCGCATCAAGGAACTGGATGGAGGTGAGGCTGGCGAGCGTGGGGCGTGGGACCTTGAGCCAGGTGCGCCCGCCGTTCTTGGTCGCGAGCACGGTGCCCTCGCCGCCGACGATGACGCCATTGAGTTCATCGGCAAAGTCGAGCGATGCAAGCGGAAGAAAAGTTTCCGTGCGTGCCTGCTCCCAGGTGGTTCCGCCATCCTCCGTGTAGAGAAGGATGCCGTTCTGACCGCAGACCCAGCCCTTGGTGGCATTGATGAACCTGACGGCGAGGAGATCCTTGGTCACCGGCTGCTCGTCGGCCATGACGAGGTTGATCTTCGACCAGGTGGCGCCATCGTCGCAACTGCGATAGATGGAACCGCGGGATCCCACGGCGATCCAGCAGGAACCGCCGAGATGCGACACGTCGGAGAATTCGCCCGTCCCGACACGTTGTTCGGTCCATGCGGCCCCACCGTTGACGGTGCGGCAGATGGCTCCCTCGGTGCCCACGGCGATGCCGATGGTTGCATTCTTGAATGCGATGCTGTTGAGGTTGTAGCCCTTGTCCTGCTGCTGCGGCTTCCATGTGGCGCCGCCATCATTCGTCATGCCGATGTAGCCGCGGAAGCCGACCACCCAGCCGGAGCGCAGATCGACGAAGTCGATGCCGGACATCTTGACAGACGGCCCGGCGATCTGCTTCTCCCATGTGGCGCCGCCGTCGGCAGTCTTGTACACGCCCTCGTCGAGCGAGAGCACCCAGCCGTGGTTTTCGTCCACGAAGTCCTGGGCGTAGAAGAAGGAGCGGGGGCCCTTGGACACGGATGTCCAGGTGTCGCCCCAGTCGGTGGAGCGCAGAAGAACGCCGTTGACGCCAAGTGCAACACCGGTGCCGGTGTTGCCCTCGTTGAAGCTGATGTCCATGAGGTCCTCATCTGTGCCGGATGTGCACTTGGTCCATGATTTGCCGCCGTCGACAGTCTTGATGATCACACCGCCCTTGCCGATGGCCCAGCCTTTGTTGTCGTCCACGAAGTACATGGAGATGAGCGTGACTCCGGTGTGCGTTTCGATGGTCTGCCAGGTCATCCCGCGATCCGTGGTCTTGAGCATGAGACCGTTGGCACCACAGATGAGGCGGACCTGATTGTTCACGTAGTACACGTATTCGGGATTGCCGGGGACCTCGGTGAGTTTCTTGTTCCAAGTCTGGCCGCCATCATTGGTCTCGAGGATGGCGCCCTCCCAGCCGACGATCCAGCCGTGCTTCTCGAATCCCGGTTCCTCGTCGAAGTAGATGGACCGGAGGAAGATCGGTTCGGCATAGGACTTGTCCATCCATGTTGCACCGCCGTTGGTGGTGTGAAGGATGAGACCGCCGGAACCGACAGCCCAGCCCACTTCGCGACCGAAGAAGTTGATGGCATAGACGCGCTTCGTTGTGCCGGTGTTCTGACGTGTCCAGTTCTGACCGCCATCGGTGGTCTTGGAAATGATGCCGTCCTCACCGCAGGCCCAGCCGTACTTGTCGTCGACAAAGCTCTGATCGTGGAAGGAGATGGTGGAATTGGAATTGGTCAGCTTCCAGGTGACACCGTCATCGACCGAGCGGATGATGCGTCCCTGGTTGCCGACGATGATGATCTCCCGGTCTTTCGGGCGTTGAATGGAGTTGTTCGTATTGCCATGCGGCGTCGGATTCTTCCAGGTCCAGCTTTGTGCGGAAAGAGGGGGTGAAGAAAGAAGGAACAGCGCCGTCACCAGTCCTACAACGCCGGCCATCTGCCTGAGGGTGGGTTCAATACCATTCTTCATGCCTGTTTCCTTATATTGTGCTGTGATGAATCGGATGATACGAAGCGTGAGAATTTACTTCCAAT
>CAYUYM010000230.1:0-5048 GCA_964449305.1 uncultured Chromatiales bacterium
AACTTGCATGCTTACCGATGGGTGGCGACTGCGCGAGTCCTTCCGTCATTCCCGCACTTCGACAGGCTCAGTGCAGGCGTGGGAATCCACGCCATGGCTCCGAAGGCCGGACTTGGATGCCCGCCTGCGCGGGCATGACGACGGAGGGGCGCACCTGTGTCCAACCTCTTCAACTCTTCACTTCTTCAACCTGTACGAAATCATCCGGATGTACAGGATCACATCATCCTTTGCTGATGCATCCAGGGACGCAACCGTCTGGTACTTCACCAGCTTGTCCTCCACACCCTTGGCGGCAGCGGACAGGTGCGAGACCCAATACCACGCGTCATCGTTCGGGCTGCCTGGCATGCTGCCCCGCATCCGCGTTGCCGGCTTCATGCCGGCCATGTAGAAGAAGCCTGGCCAGATCTGGAAAGACCAATGCACGGGTGGTTGCACGGAGTCCACAATGGAATGGATCGTATCGGCCCATTGATATTCGATCAGAAAAGAACAATGGCAGTCCCGGTATGTCTCCGGAGTCACGACCGACACTTCCGGACCACCAGGTGTCAGTGTGACCTGCGTCGTTGTGTAATCGAGCTTGTCGATGTTGCCTTCAGCACAGGGCGGCAGTGGGGCTTCCGGCTCCGGATCGTTTGTCCCACATCCGTTGTTGCACCCCGCGATGGAGAGCACCACGACCATCCCAAGCAACGCCCACCGGTGAAACCACTTCATTTCAGGCCTCCTGACTCTTTGCCGCGTGTGTCCGAGTTGATGTGCCATAACATAGTAAAAACTCATCAGGAATCTTGATGCAACAGGAAAAACTGCATTGTGTTGCCACGGGCCTGGTCAAAACGCAGGATTTTCCCGACATTGCCTTCACCTCGTCACCGCCATCGCCCTGAGCTCCATGTCTCACTCCCCTCCCCGCGTTTTCACACTCACCGACGTCACCCGGCGTCTCAGGGAAGTGCTCGACCCGGTATCACAAAAACGCTTCTGGGTGCGTGCGGAGGTGGTGAAGCCGTCGGAGAAGGACGGGCATCTCTATGCCACGGTCGTCGAGCTGCATGATGGACGCAAGGTGGCCGAGATGCGTATCACCATCTGGAAATCGACGCTTTCCTCCATCCGCCGACGCTTCCGCGATACCGGAATCGACTTCGCCCTGCAAGACGGGCATCAGGCGCTGCTCGAGTGCCAGGTGGCGTTTCATCCGGTGCATGGCCTCACGCTCAATGTGCTCGATGCCGACCCGAGCTTCCTGCTCGGTGAGATGGAGCGGCTGAAGCGGGAGCTCATCGCCCGGCTGATCTCCGAGGGGCTGGACAGGGTGAACCCGCAGCTTCCCGTCCCCGCCCTGCCGCTGCGGATCGGACTCATCACCTCGCGCGACAGCGCGGCCTGCAGCGATGTGATCACGACACTGCGGAACGCGGGCTTCGGCTTCCGCGTCCATCTCGCCGATGCGCTGATGCAGGGCGAGCACACCACGGACTCCGTCCTGCGAGCGATGCAGGCGCTGGAGCGGATCCGGCCCGAGCTGATCCTCCTCGCCCGGGGTGGTGGGTCCCGGACAGACCTGGCCTGGCTCGATTCCGAACCCATCGCACGCGCCATCGCGGCCTCCCCCCTGCCGGTGTGGACGGCCATAGGTCACGACATCGATCATGGCGTACCCGACATCGTTGCGCATTCGTCGTTCAAGACCCCGACGGCGGCAGCGGAGGCCATCGTCGCCCGCTTCGCCGCGGCGGAAAAGCACATCACCCATGCCACCGATGTGCTCCGCCGCGAATGGGAGCGCGGCCACCAACGGCACCGCAAGGTTGTGGACGACGACACCGTGGGCATCCGCCAGGGCACGCGCAAGCTTGCCGAGCAGACGCGGTCACACCTCGTGAACCAGGCGGAGCGGCTGCAGATCGGCATCGATCAGAGAATGCTGAAGGAACGCATGCTGTCGGGGCAGTTGTTGACGGCCATCCGGCGTGCGACAGAGGCACGCTGCACGAGGGATCGCATGCATGCGGTGAACTCGGGACAACGCCTCAGCGACCTGGTCCGAGGCCGGCATACCCTCACCGTGGCTGCATTGCACGCCCAACGTCAGCGGCTGGAACGTGAACCCTGGCGTCTGCGTTTCGCGTCCCTGCGGGCAAGCCTCGAGGATCGCGAGCGCATCATTCTGGCCCATGATCCCCGGAATGCACTTCGACGTGGGTATGCCATCATCAAGAAAGACAACACGATACAGACTTCCATGACCGCATTCCATGAAGGCGATGCCATCACGATCCACATGCATGACGGCATGGCGGAAACCACCATTCAAAGGATCGAGGGACACCATGAGTGATCAACCCATGAGCTATGAAGAGAAGGTCGCGCGCCTCAACGAGATTCTGACACGTCTCGACAACTCCGAAACCCCCATCGACGAGCTCGCCACCGATGTGAAGGAAGGCGTGCGACTCATCAGGGAGATGAATGAAACACTCCGCAAGGTGGAGATGGAGGTGAAGGACGCGTTTCAGGAACTGGATGCCATGAACGGTTGAAGCATCATACGCCTCCTTCTCCATCATTGTGGCAAAAACATCCGTCCCACGGCATGGTGTTGGAACCAAGCGGGGTGCTGAACGTGTTGGTCCAACATCGTGCGACAACGCACCCTGCAACCGTGAAATGGCACACCCCCGACATCCACTTCGCGGTGTTGTCCCCCACCCAATCGAAAGCCCATCTCATGTCGTTGGATCCCACTCCCCCCCCGACTTCTTCGCCTGCCCCTGTCCTCCTCATCCACCATCTGGTTCCCGGCTCTGTGGACCAGGTTTTTGCTGCATGGACCGATGCTGATGTGCTTTCCGAATGGTGGGGACCTGTGGAGACGACGTGCCAGGTGGTGAGACTGGAGTGTCGAAAAGGAGGCATTTTCCACTATGCAATGAAGGCCGATGGGAAACCGACGGCCTGGGGTGTGTTCCGCTATGTCGAGGTCGTCGCGCCGTCGCGACTCGTCTTTCTCAACTCCTTTGCTGATGCCGACGGGAATCCCATTCACCCGCCGTTCGACATGCCCTGGCCGCGCGACATGCGCACCACAGTCGATTTCACTCCTGCTGATTCGGGCACCATGATCTCGCTTTTCATCGAGCCGTACAATGCCTCCGATGCAGAGGTGGCATCATTTTCTGAGCATTTCGACAGCATGAGAAGTGGTTTTGGAGGCACGATGTCACGACTTGCCCAGCATCTCACTTCACCACAGTGATCACCATCCACAGAAAGGACCCCACGATGAACGGATCCCACATCTACCTCAACTTCGCCGGAAACACACAGCAGGCCTTCGATTTCTACAAATCCGTGTTCGGCGGGGAGTATACGAACGTCATGCGGTATGGCGAGATGCCCGCACAGGAACCGACAGAGGAGTGTCCCCCGATGCCGGACCACATGAAACAGCTGATCATGCATATCGCCCTACCGCTGCCCGCAGGCATGACGCTCATGGGCGCAGATACCGCGGAAGGCTTCGGACCGCCCCTGCAGATGGGCAACAATTTCTCGATCTTCCTCGATGCCTCGACAAGGGAGGAGGTGGACGCCTTGTTCGCAGCACTGTCGACCGACGGGCGTGTCGACATGCCGCCGATGGACGCCTTCTGGGGGGCATACTTCACCATGTTTGCCGACAAGTTCGGTGTGCAGTGGATGATCGGCTTCGAGAAACCTGCCACCGCCTGACATTGCTGAAACGATCGTTCCGTTTCGAGGGCTGGCTGCACAACGCGGCCAGCCCTCATCCATTTCCGGCCCGAGCGACATCGCGACACCTCCATTTTTGTCGATCATGATCGACGCTTTTGTCGATCACCCCGGGGACACCGCAAAACAGGGCGCGTATTCGCGGGTTTTCATTCTGGCACGGCAGTTGTGTTCTCTTGGGCGTTGTCGATTCATTCTCTCCCACAATTCATTTCACCAAGAGGCATCATCATGAAAAAGTACGTGTTCCTTGCAGCCCTCGCTCTCTTCCTCCTCTCCCTCACCACCAACGATGCAGCTGCGCAGTGGCGTGGCGGCAAGGGCCCCGGCGGCCGCGGTACCGGCACGGGCACCGGTTTTGTCGATGCGAACAACGATGGCATCTGTGACTACTTCGTCGACGCAAACAACGACGGCATCTGCGATCATTGCCAGGCCACGACAGGCGGCACAGGTACCCGCGGACGCGGCCAGGGTGGCAAGTTCGTCGATCTGAACGGTGACGGCATCTGCGACAATTTTGTCGATGCGAACGAGGACGGCATTTGTGACCATTGCGCCGGCACATGCACCGTCCCCGGCGCGGGCGCAGGCAAGGGCAGGAAGTATCGCAGTGGCGGAGTGCAGCCGTAACTCACGGCATGCAGCTCTCTTTCCAAGCCCCGCGCAAGCGGGGTTTTTTTTTGACGGTCAGGCGAAAAGAGCGGATGAGGTCAACTTTCCGCGTGCCACCTTCCCTGTACCTTGCTTCCCTTCCCAATTCCCCGTAACATTGGCATGGATCCGGATGACGGATCGTTCACCATGTACCACTATCCCGTGCTTTCCATGATCAAACGCGTCGCACATATCGGAATCGCCGTCAGCCAGCTCGATGGCGCCCAGTCCATCTTTCAATCCCTCCTCGGCATGGCACCATCCCATGTGCAGCGTGTGGAGGAGCAGAAGGTGGATGTCAGCAGCTTCCATGTGGATGACACGAACCTCGAGCTCACCTGCGGCATTTCCGAGGATTCCCCCATCTCCAAGTTCATCGAGAAGCGTGGCGAGGGCATCCACCACATCGCCTTTGAGGTGGACGACATCCATGCCGAGCTCGCGCGCCTCAAGGCGGCTGGAGTGCGCCTCATCGACGAATCCCCGCGCGTCGGCGCCGACAACTACTGGGTCGCCTTCGTGCACCCGAAATCGGCGAACGGGGTGCTCGTGGAGCTGTGTCAACCGAAGAACAGTTGACAGTTGACAGTTGACAGTTGGCAGTTGACAGTTGGCAGTTGACAGTT
>CAYUYM010000231.1:0-5039 GCA_964449305.1 uncultured Chromatiales bacterium
ATGGACTTCGAGTTCATCGGTGGCAGCATGGGCTCGGTGGTGGGGGAGAAGATCTCCCGTGCCATCGACCGCGCCATCAAGCACTCCTGCCCGCTCATCATCGTCTCCGCCTCCGGCGGTGCACGCATGATGGAGGGCGCCCTCTCCCTCATGCAGATGGCCAAGACCGCGGCCAAGCTCACGCTCCTCGCGCGTGAGGGGCTCCCCTACATCTCCATCATGCTTGATCCCACCACGGGGGGCGTCACGGCAAGCTTCGCCATGCTGGGGGACATCAACATCGCCGAACCCGGCGCCCTGGTCGGGTTCGCCGGTCCACGCGTCATCAAGCAGACCATCGGTCGCGATCTGCCCGAGGGCTTTCAGCGGGCCGAGTTCCTCCTGGAAAAGGGCTTCGCCGACCTCGTCGTCCCACGCTCGGCCATGCACCGGACTGTTGCACAGTTGCTGAAACTCCTGTTAGATTAGGGGCTGATTTTTTCACAGCCACGAGAACCATGGACATCATCACCACCATCAAGGACATGCAGCACCGGGCCGACGACCTGCGTCGCCGGGGTCTGCGCATCGGCTGCGTCCCCACCATGGGCTTTCTTCACGAGGGCCATCTGAGTCTCATCCGCCGCGCCCGCGAGCTCACCGACGTGGTCGTGATGTCCAATTTCGTCAACCCCACACAGTTTGCGCCGAACGAGGATTTCGCCGCCTACCCCCGCGACCTCGCCCGCGACAACGCGCTTGCCGAGGCGGCGGGATGCTCCATCGTCTTCGCCCCCGATGCCGCCGACATGTATCCCGACGGCTTCCGAACCCGCGTGGTCGTGACCGGCCTCACGAGAATGCTCGAGGGCGAGTTCCGCCCGACACATTTCGACGGTGTGACGACGGTGGTCGCCAAGCTGTTCCATGCCATGAAACCCCATGTCGCCGTGTTCGGCCAGAAGGACGCCCAGCAGGCCGTTGTCATCCGACGCATGGTGCGCGATCTGGATTTCGACATCGACGTGGTTGTGGCCCCCACCGTGCGTGAAGCCGATGGCGTGGCCATGAGCTCACGCAACACCTACCTCTCCCCGGAGGAGCGCGTGGAGGCGCGGGCCATCTCCCACTCCCTGCGGCAGGTGGAGGACGCCGTCCGCGCCGGCGAGCGATCCGTCTCCGCCCTCATGGATCTGCTGCGCAGCGGGATCACCCGGACGGGCTTCCTCGTCCCCGATTACACCGACATCGTCGATGCAGATGCGCTGATGCGCCTCGAGCGCCTGCCGGACGCGGGCACCGCCCTCGTGGTGGTGGCCGTCCGTTGCGGGCGCACACGTCTGATCGACAACATCATCATTCACACCGGAGATGCCCAGGATGCATAGGACACTTTGCAAATCGAAAATCCACCGCGCGACGATCACGCAGGCGGAGCTGTACTACGAGGGGAGCATCACCATCGACAGTGAGCTGATGAAGGAGGCCGACATCCTCCCGTACGAGAAGGTCCAGGTGGTGAATGTGAACAACGGCAACCGCTTCGAGACCTACGCCATCCTCGGTGATCCGGGCAGCGGGGTCATCTGCCTCAACGGTGCCGCCGCGCGCCTCGGCCATGTTGGTGACGAGATCATCATCATCACCTATGCCGGGTATCGCGACGAGGAGGCCCCCTGCCACCGGCCCCGCATCGTGCTCGTCGACAAGGCGAACAGAATCCGCGAAACCATCGTGGCGCCCGCCGGCCCCGACTGCCACGAGTACCTCAACAGCTGACCCATCACCTCCAACCCCATCCCATGAATTCCAGCACCGCGACCGTCATCCTTGCCGCGGGCAAGGGCAAGCGCATGAACAATCCGGACATGGCCAAGGTCATGCATCCGCTCAACGGCACACCACTCATCGGGCATGTCGTCCGCCTCGCACGCCGGTGCCATTCCGGCGTGATCGTCGCGGTGATCGGCCATCAGCGCGAGGCGGTGGCTGCCTACCTTCACGAGCTCGACCCCGACATCCGCATCGCCGTGCAGGAGGAGCAGCTCGGCACCGGCCATGCGGTGCAGCAGGCCCTGCCCGCTCTCGATGATTTCTCGGGGGATGTCATCATCCTGTCCGGCGATGTGCCCCTCACACGACCGGAGACCATCGATGCCATGTTGCAGCGCCACCGCACAACAGGGGCCGCAGTCACCGTCCTCACCGCGGTGATGGACGATCCCACCGGCTACGGCCGCGTCCTCCGCGATCCATCCGGCCACATCGTGCGCATCGTGGAACACCGGGACGCCACCGAGGAGGAACGCACCATCCGCGAGATCAACAGCGGCATCTATGTGTTCCAGAAGTCGCTCCTCGCCGACGCCCTCGGCCGCATCACGAACCACAACGCCCAGGGCGAGTACTACCTGCCCGACGTCTTCTCCATCTTCGCACGCGAGGGCCGCATCATGGAGCCCTGCATCGTGGAGCAGCTCCACGAGATCCAGGGTGTCAACACCGTGGAGCAGCTTGCGGAGCTGGAGGAGCTGGTGATGAGAGAAGATCATGAGCGTTGAACGTGGGCCGTCAGTGACTGGACGACGCCTGGCAGCACAACAGAACCATGCATGCAGGCGTGGCGGGATGCGGGTGAAGTGTGGGGCTGCAAACACCAGGGATTGACCAATGGCCGAGCACTATGAGATTCACGCCGACAATCCCGAGCCGCGCATCATCGAGGCGGTGGTGCAGGCCATGCGTGACGGAGCGGTGATCCTGTATCCGACCGACACCGTGCACGCCATCGGCTGCGAGCTGACAAACAAGGAGGGACAGAAGCGCATCCGCGCACTCCGCCAGCTCGACGACGACAAGCCCCTGACATTCGTCTGCTCCTCCCTCTCACACATCTCCGACTATGCCAGCGTTTCCGACATGGCGTACAAGCTGCTCCGACGTCTCGTTCCCGGCCCCTACACCTTTCTGCTGCCCGCCAGCCGCCTCGTCCCAAAGCTTGTCATGAACGCCCGACGCAAGACCGCAGGGATCCGCGTCCCCGCCCACCGCATCTGCCAGACCATCATCTCCGATCTCGCCACACCCCTCATCTCCATGTCGGCCAAACTCCCCCATGCCGATCCCCCCGAGTCCCTCGACGACCTCCATGCGATGTTCGACCACCACGTCGACATCATCATCGAGGAGATGCAGTACGGCGATCATCACCCCGGCATGGGACAAGTGTCCACCATGATCGACCTCACCGGCCCCCAGCCGGACATCATCCGCGAAGGCCTTGGCCTCGAAGAGGCGGAGAAGTGGATGTGAGAGGCTGTGGAGTGGTGGAGTTGAAGAGTTCAACAGTTTAAAAGTTGGACGCGGAACGAGCGTGCCTCGGTGGCGTGGATGCCCGCCTGCGCGGGCATGACAGCGTAAGGACCTGCGGGGTGGCGGCGGCCAGCCTCGCGAGCCCCTCCGATGCCGACCCTGATAACTTTGATAACTTTGATAACTCTTGAACTCTTGAACTCTTCAACTCTTCAACTTTTTCACTTTACCATGTCCATGAGCCGGACGATGACGCCGTCGGGGGTTTCGAGCATGCAGGCGTAGATGCCGCCGGGGAGGGACGCACTCTCGAACACGAGGATGTGGGTGCCGGAGGAAAGGTCGCCGTCGTGCAGCAGCGCCACCTCGCGGCCGAGCAGGTCGAGGACGCGGACACGCGCATGTGTTGCGCTGCTCAGGCCGATCTCGATGCGCGTGGATGCGTTGAAGGGATTCGGGTGGTTGGTGAAGGTGGTGATGCCGCCCGAGGCGTGATAGAGCCGGTCCCCGCCGGCGTGGCAGATGTTGGTGCAGATCGTGCAGTGGGCATCACGAAGCGTGATGCGTGGCATGCCGTCCAGCCAGATGAGGGAATCGATGGCGATGTGCGCGCAGGCGGAGTCACCCACCGTGGCGATCCAGCGGATCGATGCGAGCGTCCCCTGCGTCATACCGGCGGGGCGCGTCCCGGTGATGCTCACGAGGCGCTCGCGTCCCTGATCCACCACCGCGAAGCCCTGCCCGGGCGCCATGGCAATGGCGTTGCGATCATAGCGCAGCACGATGCGGAAGCTGCGTGTCCCTGCCTGCGTCAGGTTCGCATCGACCAGCAGCAGAGGCATGATGATCTCCTCGCCAGGAATGTAGGCCCGCGGTGCGGGGCAGTCGATGGCCAGCACCGTGTACTGGTTGAGCACAAGCTCGAGGTCCTGCGACACGGCGGCGCAGCCGTGGTCGTCGAGGATGGACACGCGGTACCGCCCGTCCTGTGTCGCCTTGAAGCTGCGCTGTGTGGCTCCGGGGATGGCGGTGCCATCGCGATGCCACTGGTAGGATGCAGCCGGTGAGCTGCTGAGCGTGGAATCGGTCTGCGTGATCACGGGAGCGGCCGGCAGCGGGTGCACCACCACAGGGACCTGCATCGATGTCCCTTCGCAACCGGTGGTGTTCGTGACCGTCACGGACACCGTGGCGCTCCGCGTCAGGCGGATGCGCTGTCCGGTGTCGCCCGTGGACCAGCGGTAGCTGCTGAAGCCGGGTGTGGCGTCGAGCGTCACCGTGTCGCCGGCACACACCTCGGTCGCGGGCGAGACGGTCACAACCGGTGTCGGAAGAGCGACCACCGTCACCGTGACACTGTCGGAGCCGGCGCAGCCGTTGTCGTCGTGCACATCCACGCGGTAGCGGCCGCCGATGCGGGGCGCAATGTGGCGGGTGGTGTCACCCGTGGACCAGCGGTACGCGTGATACCCCGCGCCTGCGTCGAGCATCACGCTGTCGCCCGCGCAGAACGTCGTCGGCCCATCGGGGGTGATGGCGACGGCAATGGAGGAGAACACCTGCACATCCTGGACCACGTCAAGCGTGCATGCGGCCGAGTCGTGCCGCATGGTGAGGCGGAGCGTCCCCATCCCCTCGCGGTCCCAACGCACCAGCGGCCGCGTGGTGGAATCGCCGGAGAGGATGACGCCCCCATCCACGGTCCAGACATACCGCACAAGCGAATCGCGCGGCACGGAGTATTGCAC
>CAYUYM010000232.1:0-5019 GCA_964449305.1 uncultured Chromatiales bacterium
GAAGCGCGGCGAGATCGTGCGCCAGATCGGCAACCGCCTGCGGGAATACAAGGACGCCCTCGGGACGCTCGTATCCTACGAAATGGGCAAGTCCCTGCAGGAGGGCAAGGGCGAGGTGCAGGAAATGATCGACATCTGCGATTTCGCTGTCGGCCAGTCGCGCATGCTCTATGGCTTCACAATGCACTCCGAGCGCCCCAACCACCGCATGTACGACCAGTACCATCCGCTCGGTGTGGTCGGCGTCGTGTCGGCGTTCAACTTTCCCGTGGCCGTGTGGGCCTGGAACGCGATGCTTGCCGCCGTCTGCGGCGATGTCACCGTGTGGAAGCCCTCGTCCAAGGTGCCGCTCTCTGCGATCGCCTGCCAGAACATCATCGCGGAAGTGCTGAAGGAGAACAACCTGCCGGAGGGCATCTTCAGCCTCATCATCGGCCGCGGCGCCACGGTGGGCGAGCGCATGCTCAACGACAAGCGCATCCCGCTCATCTCCATCACCGGCTCCACGGCGGTCGGCCGCCACGGCGGCGAGGTCATCGCCCGCCGCTTCGGCCGCGCCATCCTGGAGCTCGGCGGCAACAACGCCATCATCATCTCCCCGGATGCCGACCTGGCCATGGCCATCCCGGCCATCGTCTTTGGTGCCGTCGGCACCTGCGGCCAGCGCTGCACCTCCACCCGCCGCCTCATCATCCATGAGTCGGTCTACGACCGGGTGAAGGAATCCCTCCTCAAGGCCTACGCCAGCCTCCGCATCGGTGATCCGCTCGACGAGAACAACCACATGGGCCCGCTCATCGACACGGCGGCGGTGACCACCTACATGAAGGCGATCGATGCCGTGCGCCAGCAGGGCGGCACCGTGCTCCATGGCGGCCGCCAGCTTTCGGGGCCCGGCTACGAGAGCGGGTGCTACATCGAACCCGCCATCGTTGAGGCGGAGAACCACTACGCCATCGTGCAGGAGGAGACCTTCGCGCCGATCCTCTACCTCATCAAGTACAGCGGGGATGTGCAGAACGCCATCGACCTGCAGAACGGTGTGGAGCAGGGGCTCTCGTCGGCCATCTTCACGACGAACATGCGCGAGTCCGAGGCCTTCCTCTCGGCGGCCGGATCAGACTGCGGCATCGCCAATGTGAACATCGGCACGTCGGGTGCGGAGATCGGCGGCGCCTTCGGTGGTGAGAAGGAGACCGGCGGTGGACGCGAGTCCGGCTCCGATGCATGGAAACTCTACATGCGACGCCAGACGAACACGATGAACTACGGCACCACGCTCCCGCTGGCCCAGGGCATCAAGTTCGACATCTGACACGCACCGGCGGTGCCTCGCATCGCTTCGTGATGGAACACAGGAAAGGGGCGGCTGCTGCCGCCCCTTTTCATATCTTGCGTGTCATCGCCCTCCTGGGCACAGCCGTTCGCATGGTTCATTGGTGGCAGTCACCGCGCGGGGTCACGCCCGTCCCGTCGGCTCGGCGTGGATGAAGACCTTCGTGATGCGCGGATCGAGCTGGACGATGTCGTTCTCGAGGGCGTTGACCACGGTGTGCGCATCATCGAGCGACAGCGAGGCATCAAGACTGCACGCCATGCTGATCTTCAACCCCTTGTCCGTTTCATGCACCAGGATGAACTCGCATCCGCCGATCGCGGGCACCTGCCCCACAAGATCCCCGATGCGCACCACGAGTGCCGCCTCGCGGACAGTCACATCCTTCGAGCCGGTGAGCGCGGGGCGCTCCTCCTCGAGGTGGATCAGCACATGATCGAGATCGGGGATCTCGCGACGGATGTGCTCCTCGATGGCGACCGATGTGGCATGAGCGTCGGCGAAGTTCGTGCCGGGAGGAAACTCAATGTCGAGATCAATGTTGAGCCTGCCGTCCGCGGTGAGCACCAGAATGTTGTGGGGGTTCAACCCGTGCTGCTGGATGAGCCACTGGACGCTGTCGGTGACGCGCTCATTGGCGGCGATCACCGGCTCGGCATGGATCATCACATCGGCACGCGGCACGGCCTCATGCACCACGCGCTCCACCGTGTCCATCACCGCGTGCGCCTGATCGAAGGACATGGATCGCTTCATGCCGATGACGAGTTCGATGAAGTGATGCGCCCCGGCCTGACGGATGCGCAGGCCCCGGACCGACTCGATGTCCGGCACGGTGGCGAGCGCCCCGGTCACCGCGTCCTGGATTCCGGCCGGGATGCGGTCCAACAGCACGTCGATGGTGCGCCTGCCGAGCTGGAACGAGATCCAGATCACGATGAAGGCGACGCAGGCCGCCGCGATGGAATCACCCGCAGGGAAGCCCACCTGCACCAGCACGAGGCCGATGATGACCACGATGGAGCTCCAGATGTCGGTGCTGAAATGCAGGGCATCGGCCTCGAGCGCCTGGCTGTGGTACTTCTTCGCCACGCGCGACAGCGCACGCGAGCGCCCGAAATCCACAATGATCGATCCGCCAATGACGGCGAAGCTGATCGCGTTGACCTCGATCTCCCCGTGGCCGTACATGAGGCGCGACCATGCTTCATAGAGGATCCAGACACAGGTGAGCAGCAGCAGCAGCGTCTCCGCGAGTGCGGAGAGGTTCTCGATCTTCCCATGCCCGTACTGGTGCTCTGCATCGGCCGGCCGGTCCGACATGTTCACGGCGAACCAGGTGATCGCCGCGGCGAGGAGATCCAGACCAGAATGGGCGGCCTCCGACAGGATGCCGAGCGAACCGGTCCAGAGCCCGACACCGAGCTTGGCGGAGGTGAGGAAGATGGCGGCGAGGACGGACGTCATCGCCACGCGGCGCTTTTCACGCACCATCACCTGGTGCTGGTCCGTCAGTGCATGGGGCATGGCTTCACCTCGGCTGGAAATCGACGGTGATGGTGTCGCGATCCTCGGCCTTGCCAAACACCACGGCATGGGCGATGATGCGGTGCGGCCCGGGCGGGTACTCCCGCAGGGTGATGTCGCAACTGTACTCCGGAACGTAGTCCGCATCATGGAGCACGCTGTCCACGTAGAAATCCACCTTCGCCGAGCAGCCGCAGTTGGACTTCATCGTGGTCAGGACGCGGACGAGGGAGTCGGTCAGCACCTGCCCATCCGTGGGCTGCGTGATGCTGACAGTGACGTAGTTTGGCTGCTGCGTCGTTTCATCGGAGCAGGAGGCGAGACTGCACAGGAGCAGCAGGGTGAGCGAAAGGGTGGGGATGATGCGTGACATGCGTGTCTGAAATCATGGATGAACAATTCCGCGCAATATGCAGAGAATTCTGTGAATCACCAGTACGGAAATGTCTGCGCTGTCCGGGGTGTGAGCCGTCCATGCTGTGGTCACAGCCGGCTGTGCATCATCTCCTCGAAGTGCTGCAGCACGGTCTCCGGCGACAGTCCCGTCATGCACACCTTCCCGATGGGGCAGGTGGTGAGGTTGCAGCCGAGGCAGGGCACCGCCTCGTTGCGCACGGTGCGTGACAGCGGGTTGTATGGTCCCTGCAGGGCGGGGTTCGTCGGGCCGAAGATGCCGAGCGTGGGACGCCCGGTGGCTGCGGCGACGTGCATCGGCCCCGCATCGTTGCTGATCACGGCATCGCAGCGTGCAGTGAGTGCCGCAAGCTGCCGCAGCGTGGTCGGTGGCGCGATGATGGCGGGGTGCCGCATCATGCCGCGTATGGCGGCCACATCGGCCTCCTCGCCCGGCCCCCACAGAAGGATGCAGCGTGCGTGGTGGCGCTCGGCGAGGAGGTCGCCCAGAGCGGCAAACTGCTCCAGCCCCCAGCGCTTTGCGTCCCAGGTGCCGGAGGGATTCACGGCCACCAGCGGGCCCGTGCCCGCTGGCAGGGAGGAGGCCAGCCAGGCATCGATGGCGGCTGCGGCCTCGGGATCGACGGGCATGGAGAGCACCGTGCTGGTGATGGGGATCCCGATGGCACGCAGGGCGTCGAGGTTGAACTCCACATTGTGGACGGCGCTGCTTCGCGAGGTGGCATGCACGTTGTAGGCCCATGCGCGGCCGCGGAAGGGGTAGCCGACGCGCACGTCCGCACGCGTGGCCCAGGTGATCTGGGCGGAGCGGGGATTGCAGAACAGGTCGAACACCAGGTGATAGTGCGCACGATGCACCTGGCGGAAGGTCCGCAGAATGCCGCCGCCATGGCGGTGGATGCTGATCACGCCATCGAGTTCGGGACGGCCCTCAAGCAACTGATGCGCGGGCGACTCCGTGAGGAAATCGATCCGCGCATCAGGGAAGGCGTTGCGGAGATTGGGAAGGACAACCGTCGACAGCAGGACATCACCGAGTGCGCGGAGTTTGACGACGAGGATCCGGAGATCGTTTCGGGCGGCAAGCGCCGCGAAGGTCCGTTCCAACGGGATGGATCGCCGTCCCGGCACCCGGGTCCTACATCGCCTCGAGGGCGTTGTTGCGCTGCATGAACTTCATTGTCAGCGGGGTCTTGCCCTGCACAATGTGGGCCGTGTCGAGGGCGATGACAATCTCCTCGTTGGTCGGGACCACACCCACCACCACCTGCGATCCGTCGCGGGTGATGATCTTCTCCTTCGCGTCGGAGCTGTTGCGCTCCTCGTCGAAGTCGATGCCGAGGAAGCCGAGCTGCTCGCAGACGCTGCGGCGCACCATGGTGCTGTTCTCACCGATGCCGCCGGTGAAGATGATGCAGTCCAGCCCGCCCATCGCCGCGGCGTAGGCGCCGATGTACTTGCGGACACGGTGGCAGAACATGTCATAGGCGATCTTCGAGCGGGAGGCGCCCTTCTCAACGGCGGACTCGATCTCCCGCATGTCGCTGCTCTCGCCCGAGACGCCCATGAGGCCGCTGTGCTTGTTGAGCAGCGTGGTGGCCTCGGCCAGCGACAGCCCCTCCTTGCCCATGATGTAGAGGATGAGCTGCGGATCGAGATCACCGCAGCGCGTGCCCATCAGCAGGCCTTCGAGCGGGGTGAAGCCCATGCTGGTGTCGATGGACTGGCCGTGTTTGATGGCC
>CAYUYM010000233.1:0-4940 GCA_964449305.1 uncultured Chromatiales bacterium
AGTTCGTTGAGGAGGTGGTGCTGCATTTCCCGGTGTGCTTTTTCACAACGTTCCCCCATCGACGGGCTCGGCCTCGATCGCCTGCGTCCTGCCGGAGGATGCCGACGTCCTGCTGGAGCTGCATTCCATGACGGGAGAGTGCGTGGCAGTCCGCACATTTCCCCACAGGACGCGCGGAGCACAGGTGTTCCCCTGGGATGCTGTCGGCCTGCCAAGTGGCGTCTACAGCGTCACGGTCACCACGCGGGCGGCAGCGGGCGCGGCACAGCGGCGGGGATTCGCACGGGTGGCGCTCGTCCGCTGATCCCCCGCCGGCAGGGCACTCCACGGCGGGCACATCGGCCTTTCCCCGGTCCGTCAGCCGGTGGGCGGCGTCCCGCCGGGGGATGTGAACACATCCTCATGATCCCATCCTCACCTTCCGCCGACCACAATGAGCGTGCGGCGGTCGGTATGCGCTGGTGTCGACACCTCGATGCGATACATGCCTGCAGGCAGGGATCGTGTTGGAAGCGTCACAAACTGGGTGCCTGAGGGCAGATTCTGGGCGCTCCACACCTCCGTTCCGAGCGCATTCATCAGACGCACCCGTCCGGGCGTGTCATCGGGAACGGCCACGGTGGCCACCACATCGCCATGCGCCGGGTTGGGGTGAAGCGCGACGATGATCCCACGACCGGGCAGCAGCCTGCGCACCGTGCGTGTGGCGGACACCGTTTCCGTACCATCACGATCGATCTGCCGCAGACGATAGAAAACACGCTCCTCTCGTCGATCGGGATCAAGCAGGTCCAGGGGATCATCGGTGAAGGCATAGTCCCGTGGAGTCCATGTGGTTCCGTTGCCGGGGACGAACCCGCGGAGGCGCCACCTTACCGAATCTGCCGCCGGCGCCGCCTCCACCGCGAAGCCCATGTTGTTGACCTCCATGGCTGTGCGCCAGCGAAGCTGGACCACCCCTGCCACGAGGCTCGCTCCAAACGCGACGAGTTCCACAGGGAGGGGGTTGATCGCCGTTCCACCGATGCCGACCTCACCATACCCCGCCATTCCCAGACGGTGCGCAATCGGCTCCTGGAGCGTCCCTGTGCCCGCGGCATGCTGACCCTGGGTGAACCATGCCCCCGAGGGGGTTCGGGTCAGGATGCGCAGGGAGGACGGCTCCATGACCCCGCCGAAGAACGAGGCCTGCAGGTCCATGTCATAACTGCCCCCGAGGAGTCCATCACCCGGGAGCATCTGCCAGTATCCGGCCATGCCGACATTTGTCACCCAGGTGCCACCGTCGTTCAGGGGCAGCCCTGCTGTTCCGGGGTACACGGGATGGAAACGGACGGCGAGTGTCCCCGGACTTGGTGCGGTGGTGAAATGCAGCGTCATGGAACGGGCATGGGTGCTGTCGCCGACCGGGAACTGCCAGGTGGAGCCGGCGACGGGGGCGATCCAGCATTTGAGCACTCCGTCGAGGTGCCCGTCGGATGCGTTGATGAACCCGGGCTCCGCACCGCTCGCGCCCACGGTCACCGACCAGCCGTTCGAGCGCAATGCCCCGGAGAGAAGCTGCAGCGAATGCCTGACGATGAGGTCGCCATGCAGATCCATCCCGCGTGGTCGGTCAAGCACCAGTGTGTGCAGCGTGAGTGCGGGCAGCCCGGCAGACGCGCCCGGGCCGGCGATGACCACCCGGCTCGTGACCCCGCCGATGAGCGTCCCTCCACCCACATCCAGCGTTCCATTCACCGTCACCGAATGTGCACCGATGGAGCAGGATCCCGCATCGATCCGCCAGAGGCTGTCGATGACGAGGTCCCCACCGAGGGTGATCTGCCTCCCGGCCGTGGTGTGGGACAGGATGTCGAGGCGACCTCCCGGCAGCGTTCCGCTGACAAGCGCAGGTCGCGCGATGAAGAACTCGTGGGATCCGATGTCGGGGTGCTCGACGGAGCGGGGGGTGCCGGAAAAATCGCCGGTGATGCCGGGCAGCGGGATGCCGCCATTGGAGGATGGAGGAAGCGGATCCAGGGGGTTGCCGAGGGCGACGGTGAGGCAGCCAGGCAGGGCAGGCCCGGTGGCATCGCTGAAGCGCGGATCGCCCTCCAGGCTCGATGCATCCATGCCGAATTCGCCCTGCCAATCCTTCAGCGCGGCGATCGGCGTCGTTCCATGAAACCCGAACATCTGCAGCGAGGCACCGTTGGCGCAGTACACGTTGTGGTCCATCCGCATGCCGCCTGGCGCGCCATCGATGATGATCGCGGTGTGCGCACCACTGCCGCCTCCGCCGCGTTTGTTCTGCAGGATGTTGTCCACCAGCACGGCATCGAGCGATGATGCGGAGTCGTGCAGCGCCGTTGTGACGCCGCCGGCAACGCCTCCCCCCACCACCCCGCCGATGAACACGGAGTTGAACGCGATGGTGTCGGCCATGCCGCTGCCGCGAATGCCGGTTATCGCCGCGCCGCCGCAGGCGCTGCCGCCGTTCACATCCACGCCGAGCCGGATGCGGTTGTTGACAACCGTCGCCGGAGCCGCGGACAGCCGGATTCCGGTGAGGCATGCGTCGTCGGATTGCGAACCGAAGCTGTGGACAAGGTTCCGCGCAACGGTCGTCGCGCCCGTGCCCCGCAGCTCGATACCGACCACGATGGGCATCATGCCGCCGGATGGATCTCCGTGGAGCTGCGACACCGCGTTGCCCTGCATCAGCGTGGATCCCGCTCCGGCGACGGCGATGCCGCAGATCGCCGCCTCGCCGGCTGTGGACACGGCTGTCCCGTAGGCGTCGAGTCCGGAAATGCTGTTGGAGGTGATCTCCGCACCGCAGCCGTCCACGAGGATGCCGCAGGTCCGCGGCAGGGGCTCTGTCGGGACGTCGAAGGCGTTGAACAGATGACGGATGGTGTTGGCATGCACCGACAGCACGGGGATGTCCGCGCAGATGATGCCGGACACACCCGGCGCACTGCCCACAGGCGCCTCATCGCCAGCCTGGATGCCGCGCGTCAGCGCGTCGCTGCCGATCACGTTGCCGGACACGGATGCCTCGCCCGCGTCGAAAACGACGATGCCGCGGATGCCCATCCCCGCACCCGATCCCGCCGTCGATGTCCTGATGCCGGAGACGGTGTTGCCGATGATGCTCACGATCGCCCCGGCGGCCGATGAAGCGATGCCATGCATGGAGGCCGCTGTCGGCGCCTCGCTGGTCAGCAGCAGGGAGCCGGCGAGGCCGGACGAACCGATGGTGTTGTCGGCGATCACAGCCCGCCCCTGCGCCAGATGGATGCCAGCGAAGGCACCCGGGATCTCCGATCGCGTGGAGCTGGTGGCGAGGACGATGTTGGAGATCGTGTTCCCCTCGATCGTGTTCGACAGCGGGCCACCGACGTCCAGCAGGATGCCGATGAAGCCCTGCTCCACCACCGTCGGACCCAGCACCATGTCACCATTGCACTGGCTGCCGCTTCCGCCGACCCAGTTTCCGGTGATGCTGAACCCGTCCCCTTCCGTCACCACGGCGATTGCGGTATGGAAGGACAGGGTGTCGGAGGATGTCGCCGTGCGATCGTCCGACTGGTACACGCTGCATCCGGTGATGCGCCATCCGCTGTTCCCCCCTGCGAGGTACACGCCGGCGTCGGAGACGCGCTCAGCGGGGTCGGGATTGAAGACGTCGTGGATGTTGCACTCCTCCACCGCCCCGGCGGTGTTGGGCGCCGATGCATCGCCGACGGACACGATGCCGAACCACGGGAGCGGCATCGTCTGCCCGCGATCACCACCGATCTCGCACTGCCGCACGACGATCCCCGTGCAGCCGGCGCTTCCTCCACGGCCGTCGATGCGCACAAGGCCGGGGAGCCGGGCGCTCCCCTCCACCTGGAGAAATCGAAGGGAGTCGAAGGAGGCATCCCCCGTGAGGAGAAGCACGGGACCGGCATCGTTTGTGGTGTTGGTGTTTCGTATCAGCCACCCTCCCACGGTGCCTGTGCCACCCGGTCTGCCGTCGAAGGTGATGAACGAGCATCCGATGACGCGAAAGAGGGGCTGGTCGGCTCCGGGATCGAATTCCGTCACCACGCTGACCCCGATCCGGGGGCGGACGGTCACTGTGCGCTGGGCGCTCGTCCCGGTGATGCCGGCAATGTCGATCGTGACGGGGGTACCCCCCTCGCCCTGGTAGTTCTGTGAGATCTCGAAGACCACCGGGCCAAGGATGTCCTTCCCGTTGACATCGTCAAAGGCCTCCTTGATCGTCGTGTACTGATCCCCGTTGTTGACGTCGCCGATCGTGTAGATGCCCCCGGCGAACTGGGCGTGAAGGGATGTGAATGGCAGAATAAGGAACAGAGCTTCAACACATGCGGCGAGGTACCATCGAAGAGCGGTGTTGTGCATGCCGGCCTCGGATTGATACGACGTGATGATTGTGTTGCGTCATCGCCGACAAGGACGGAGTCGGCACCCATACGCTGGCGTGTGTGCACTGCAAGGCGACACCACACCCCGCAAAGGGCGGCACCGGGTCTGACCATGTCTTCCATCAGAAATGACATGCAAATATCCGCCATTGCCGGATGCGAGACAAGTGCCCGGCAGCCGGGAGCAGCGATCCGATCGCGGTCATCCTATCACACAAGGCATCCCCCCCCGCATGCGCGAAGAGGCCGCCATCTGGCGGCCTCTTCGTGTGATGATGATGACGTGCGGATCAGCGGGCGATCATCACGGCCTTCTGCTGCGTGTCGACACGACCGCCCGCGGAGGTGGTCATGCGAAGCACGTAGCTTCCAGCGGGAAGGTTCGCGCCGTTGAGCGACATCGTGTGGCTGCCAGCCGGCATGGTGCCGTTGGCCAGCGTCGCCACCTCACGTCCCATGATGTCGAACAGCACCATGGTCACCATGCCGTCGAATGGCACGGTGCAGTGCACGGTCGAG
>CAYUYM010000234.1:0-4855 GCA_964449305.1 uncultured Chromatiales bacterium
CCGGAGCCGCTCAAGCCGGATCCCGGGCAGGACAACATCTTCATCACCGCGCCCATGAATGGTGACGCACCGGTGCCGCCTGCGGGACAGGATGGAAGCGTGAAGACGCCCGACACGGTACCACAGAAATGATTGTTCCGGAAGGCAATTCTGGCTATTTTCCACACTTGCCGCCGTTTCGGCGGTCCCTCCGCGCAGACGACCACTGACTTGATTCTCATAATCCCAAAGGAGTAGTGTATGGCTCAATCAAAGCACGTACCGTACGTTCCTGCCAGCATGGAGATGAAGGAGTTCACGTTGAGAGCGCTTCTCATCGGGCTCTTTCTGTCCGTGCTCCTGGGTGCCGCCAACGCCTATCTCGGTCTCAAGGCCGGCATGACGATTGCGGCCACCTATCCGGCTGCGGTGCTCGGCATGGCCCTCTTGAAATTGATGAAGGGCAGCATTCTCGAGGAGAACTTCACCCGTACCGTCGGGTCGATCGGTGAATCGGTGGCCGCCGGCGCGATCTTCACGCTTCCGGCCTTTTTCATCGCCGGCATCTGGAAGCCGTTCTTCACACCGGGCAACTACATGACCTCGACGCTGATCCTGGTCGCCGGTGGAGTGCTCGGCATCATGTTCGTCGCCCTTCTGCGTCGCGTGATGGTGGAGGATGCGGATCTGCTCTTCCCGGAATCCGTCGCAGCAGCCGAAATCCACAAATCCGGCCAGGGACACGGGCAGGGCGGTTCCAAGTTTCTCTTCAGCGCCATGGGCGTCGGTGCCCTTGTGCAGGGGCTCGGCCAGCTCAAGCTCTTCCCAATCAACTGGGAGAAGTTCTACGGCTGGTTCTCCGACACGGTGATCCCCGGAACAGCCTTCAAGGGCAAGGGCGGCATGCTCATCAGCACACCGGGCATCAGCCCGGCGTACATGGGGGTGGGCTACATCATCGGACCGAAATACGCATCGCTCAACTTCAGCGGTGGTCTCCTTGCATGGGGTCTGCTCACGCCGATCATCTACTACTTCATCGCCCCGTGGATCGACACCACGTTTCTCACGAACTGGGCGAACGTGTTGATCAGTGCCGACCCGAGCCTCCCGATGGACAAGGCGATGGAGCGCGTTTCCGACGCCGGCTGGCAGATCAACCAGGTGTGGCGCCTCATTGTGCGCCCGATCGCCATCGGCGGCATGTTGATGGGTGCGCTCTTCACGCTCTTCAAGATGCGCAAGAGCCTTGGCACCGGCCTCGCACGCTCGGTTGCGGATGTGAAGAAGGCCGCGAGTGGTTCGAATGTCCACGTTGACCGCACGGAAAAGGACCTTCCGTTCGTGTGGATCATGGTCGGCATCTTCGCCATCGCCGTGCTGACGTTCTTCATCACGAAATACATCTTCGGTACAGGTTACCTGCCGGCCTTCGTGGCGGCGACGGTGCTCATCGTGCTCGCCTTCTTCTTTGCCGCCATCTCCGGATACCTGGTCGGCATCATCGGGTCGAGCAACAACCCCATCAGTGGCCTCACCCTCACGGCGCTCGTGATCACCGCCCTCATTCTTGTGGCGATCGGTGTGGATTCCAGCAACGGCGGCGTGGCAGCGGTACTCGGTGTGGCAGCCATCGTCTGCGTGGCGGCTGCGGTGTCCGGGGAGATGTTGCAGGACCTCAAAGCCGGGCACATCCTGGGCGGTACGCCCTGGAAGATGCAGGTGGGTGACATCATCGGCGTGCTGCTGGCAGCCGCAGTGATGTTCGGCGTGCTGCACATCCTCAACCAGGCCGACATCGCCGACGGCATCCGCAACGGGTACGAGGGCGGCTTCGGCAGCAAGTCCCTGTCGGCCCCGCAGGCCGGCCTCATGGCGATGCTTTCCAAGGGCATTGTGGGAGGCAACATGGCATGGCCGCTCATCATCGTCGGCCTGTTCATGGGCATGGCGTTCATCATGATGCAGGTCAAGAGTCCCATGCTTGTGTCCGTGGGCATGTACCTTCCGCTCGAGACCACCTTCGCCATCTTCATCGGTGGTCTGGTGAAGGGCGTGGTGGACATGATCATCGCCAAGCGCGGCTACAACGAGGCACAGCAGGTGCGCATCGAGAATGTGGGCATCCTGCTGGCATCGGGCCTCATCGCCGGCGAGGCGCTCCCCGGCCTCGGTTTCGCCCCGCTCAAGATCCTTGAGATCAACATCCCGGCCATCTTCGCCGATCCTCCTGTCTGGATGGGTCTGCTGGTGCTTGTCGCCATCGCCCTCATCCTCATCTACATTCCGTTGAAGAACCCGGGCAAGGCCGACGAACCCGCGCCTCCCAAGGCGATGTGATCGTTGACCGTTCATCACCACATTCATTGAAGCACAGGCGGGGTGTCACAACCCCGCCTGTGGCATTCAGAAGGACCATCCATGGCAAAAAAGGACAAGGACCAGGAATACAACCTCCTCGAACTCCGCCCCGAACGGCTCTTTGAATCGGAGACCACCGACGAGGGGCTCGACCGCGTGCTCGTGCCGCGTTTCAGGAACGCCTTCCTGCGCCGCTTCCTCGTGCCGCGGAACCGCGACCCGTATGTGCACGTCAAGCTCGACATGTATTGCACGGCCATCTGGCGCATGTGCGACGGGCGCACCCCGGTGGCCCGCATGGTGGCCGCCCTCGAGGAGCGCTTCGGAGAGGAGGTCGCCCCCGCGGATGAACGCGTCGCCGCGTTCATCCGACAGATGCGCATGTACCAATACATCAGCCTGAAGACCGCGGACGGCACCGTGGTATGACGACGCCACCCCGGCCTCCGAGCTGCATCCTTCGAGGGTGACGCAGGAAGCCGGGCATCCATCAGGCAACGGGCAACAGACAGCAGACAGCAGCAATCATGAGCGAGCACCGGTTTCACCTCATCGTCAATCCACGTTCCGGCAATGGCCGGGCCCATCGGTTGCTGCCCGGGATGCTGCAGCTCTTGGCGGATGCGGGTGTGGCGGTGCGGCACACGCTGACCGAGGGGAGGATGCATGCCGCGGAGCTGGCTGCGCGCTGCGTCGAAGACGGGCAGGTGCCGACCGCCGTGGGAGGGGACGGGACCATCCATGAAGTGATCAACGGCCACGACGGTTCCAACGTGCCGGCGGCGGTGATCCCGATTGGAAGGGGGAATGATTTTGCACGGCTCATGGGGCTGCGCTCGCACCGGCAGGGCATCGAGGCGATGCTCGCCGGGCGCACACGCCGGCTCGACGTGCTGCGCGTACACTGTCGCGACGCGGACGGTGGGGAGGCGGAGCGGATCTGCGTGAACACCCTGGGGATCGGCTTCGACGCGGAGGTGGCACTGGGAGCCTCGCGGCGCACCGCGGGGAGTGGCGTCCTGTTGTATCTGGTCCAGGTGGTGCACGCTCTGCGACACTACCGTGCGACGCGCTGCACCTGGACGGCGGATGGTCGCAGCACGGAGAGCTCACTGTTTCTCGCAGCGATCGGCAACGGGACGACCGGTGGGGGAGGGTTTGTCCTCAATCCGCGGGCACAACCCGATGACGGGCTTGCCGATCTCTGCCTTGCCATCGACATGCCGCTTCGACGAATCCTCCGTGTTCTTCCGGCCACACTTCGGGGAGGGCATCTTCGTTTTCCGGAGGTCAGCTATCATCAATCCCCGGCGTTCCATCTGACGCTGGATGATCCCAGGGCCGTGCACCTCGACGGGGAGATCGTGACGGAAAACGCCACAGAGGTGCGCGTGGAGGTGCTTCCCCGGCACATCGACATCATCTGCCGCTGATCGCGCGGCCCGCGCATGCAGGGAGTTGCTGCGACACCGGGTGACCAACAGAAAAAAAATTGCATTCCAGTGCAACAGCATGTATTTTCGCACGTATTCCTGAACACTGATCAGTATATGACTGAACGTTCGGCATGCGGACTTATCGTATCACAAATCAACCAAGAGGTCGACAAGACGAACGCAATGAAAGAAACGGATGAAACGCGGCCGCGGAGCCGGAAGGAGCGGGAAAAGCAGAACCGTCGTGCGGAGATCCTCCTTGCGGCGCGTCAGGTGCTTGCACGCCGCGGGTTCACGGACGCGACGCTCGACGAGATCGCTGTTGCGGCGGAGTATGGCAAGGCGACGTTGTACAACTACTTCCAGAACAAGGAGGAGCTGTATGATGCGGTGATCCACGATGGGCTGGAGTACATCCACTCGCTGGCGGTGGAGGCATGCGGCGAAGCAACGGAGACGGCCGAGACGCAGTATCTCCGTTTCGCCGAGCTCATGTATCGCACGATGTACCAGCACTCGGAGATGATCCCCCTCATCATGCGCGAGATGCACACGCTTCCCATGCGCAGCAGGATCGCCGAGGCCATGCGGCGCATCAACTCCGTCCTGGCCAGACCGCTGGAACGTGACATGCGGAACAAGAGGATCCACAAGGTGTCGGCGGAGCGTGTGGTGATGCTGTTCATTCCGATGCTTGTCTCCCTTTACAAGACCTCCTTCGTCGATCATGGAACATCGCACCTCTGTCTGTTCGAACCACCGCCCATCACCGACCCGCAGGAGTTGCAGCGGATGATCGACGGGAACTGCGCCATTCTGCGCAGGACCTTCTTTCACGGGCTGCTGCTTCCTGCAGCCTGATTCCCGATCTGAACAAACCACCATCAAGGTAGCATCCATATGAAAGTTCTTTTCTCCACACTCATCCTCGCGCTGGTGGTCGCCCTTGGGGCGCAGGCCCAGCCGCAGAGGATCTCGCTCAACGATGCCGTCACCATGGCGTTGAACAGCAACCGCGACCTGCAGATCGCCAGGCTCGAAGTGGATCGTGCCGACTACAAGGTGAGCGAGGCCGTGGG
>CAYUYM010000235.1:0-4788 GCA_964449305.1 uncultured Chromatiales bacterium
TGTCGAACGTCCTGCTTCTCGATCCGAAATCCGGCAAGCCGACCCGCATCGGCAAGGCGCCGATCATCGATGAAAAGACCGGCAAGACGCGCTTCGTCCGCAGAAGTGTTGCCAGCGGCGAAACCATTGCATAACCCTTAAATTCAAGAGACTATGGCAGACACGAAACAACAGAAAAAGGCGGCCGCCGCAAAATCGGCGCCAAAGCCGAAAAAGGAAATCGAGCACGGTGATGATCCTGCGGGGACGCCGCGTCTGTTCGAGAAGTACCGCACGCATGTGGTGCCGGAACTGATGCGCCAGTTCGCCTACAAAAGCATCATGCAGGTGCCCAAGCTCGAGAAGATTTCCGTGAACATGGGGGTCGGTGATGCCGTGCAGGATCCCAAGCTCCTGGATCAGGCCCTGGCCGACATGGAGACGATCACCGGGCAGCGCCCTGTCATCACGAAGGCGACGAAGAGCATCTCCAACTTCAAGCTGCGCGAGGGGATGCAGGTGGGTGTCCGCGTGACGCTGCGCAAGGCGAGGATGTACGAATTTCTCGACCGACTCATCAGCACCGCGATCCCACGCATTCGTGACTTCCGCGGCGTGTCCGACAAATCCTTCGATGGCCGTGGCAATTACTCCATCGGCGTCAAGGAGCAGGTGATTTTCCCGGAAATCGACGTCGACAAGGTCTCACGCATCTTCGGAATGGACATCACCTTCGTGACAAGCGCGCCGACCGATGAGGAGGCAATGGCGCTGTTGAAGGAATTCGGCATGCCATTCCGCAAGAAGGAAGCATAATCCCCACCGCATCATCAGCAACATTACTTAGAGAAGGAAGTCTACCGTGGCGCGTTTAGCAATGATTGTGAAATCGAAACGAACTCCCAAGTACGAGATTCGGAAGCATAACCGGTGCAGCCGGTGCGGGCGTCCGCGCAGCTACTACCGGAAGTTCGGTCTCTGCCGCCTGTGTTTCCGCCAATTGGCGCTCCAGGGTCAGATCCCCGGTATCCGCAAGTCCAGCTGGTAATTCATCACTCAAAGAGCAATACAACAATGACCGATCCAATTGCAGATTTTCTCACGCGCATCAGGAATGCCATTCGCGCCAGGCACAAACAGGTGGAGATTCCAGCCTCGAAGCTCAAGATCAGCCTCGCGCAGATTTTGTACGATCAGAAGTATATCAGCGGTTACTCGGTGTTGCAGGATGGCCCGCAGGGGACGATCCGCATCTACCTGAAGTACATCGACGGCACCTCCTCCATCAGTGGCCTGGAGCGGTACAGCACCCCGGGATTGCGCCGGTACGCTGGGGCGAACGAACTTCCGCGCACGTTGAACGGTCTTGGCATCACCATCATCAGCACCCCGCGCGGTGTGATGACGGATCACGATGCGAAGACGCACAACGTCGGTGGCGAAGTTCTCTGCAAGGTGTGGTAGAATCATCGAATAATGTAGAAGGAGCACTCCAGTGTCACGTGTAGGAAAAAATCCAGTAATTCTCTCGAAGGGTGTCACCGTCAAACTCGAGAACGGCATTCTCCACGTCAAGGGACCGAAAGGGGAACTGAAGCGCAGCATTCATCCCGATGTGACGGTGGACGTCCAGCCGACAGAGGTGATTGTGACGCGCCCTTCCGACATCCGCATGCACAAGGCGCTTCATGGCACCACGCGGGCGAACATCCAGAACATGGTGACGGGAGTCACAACCGGCTTTGCAAAGCAGCTTGAGCTCGTGGGCGTCGGCTACCGCGCGGAAATGAAGCCGAACTATCTGCAACTGAACCTCGGGTATTCCCACCCGATCCTGTTCATGGCACCGAAGGGCATCACCATCGCCACACCGACACCGACGTCCATCACCATCGAGGGAATCGATCGTGCACTCGTCGGTCAGGTTGCAGCGAAGATCCGCGCCCTGCGTCCACCGGAACCCTACAAGGGCAAGGGCGTGAAGTACGCCAACGAAATCATCCGCCGCAAGGCAGGCAAGACCGCCAAATCATAGTCAGTGAACCGACGCAAGGAAGCAAGGAAATGACGAAAGCCGTAAAGAAAAACATCCCAGGACGCGTCAAGCGCCACATCAGGGTCAGGAAGAAAGTTGTCGGGACTGCTGAACGTCCGCGGTTGTCGGTCTATCGCAGCCTGAACCACATGTATGCACAGCTTGTTGACGATTACACAGGTCACACGCTCTGCAGCATGTCGACGAAGTCGGAGGTTGTTGCGGATCAACTCAAGGATGTCAAGGGCAAGGTTGAACCTGCACGCATTGTCGGCAAGGAGCTCGCCCGCGTCGCACTCGAGCGGAACATCACTGCAGTGGTGTTCGATCGCAGCGGCTACATGTACCATGGCCGCATCAAGGCCGTGGCCGAAGGCGCCCGTGAGGCAGGACTGAACTTTTAACATCGAGTAATTGAAAAAGGAGTCATCGTTGATCAAGGTAAAAGCTAGCGAGCTCGAGTTAAAAGAAAAGCTCGTGCAGATCAAGCGCGTCGCGAAGGTCGTCAAGGGCGGCCGGAGATTCAGTTTCAACGCCATCGTTGTTGTCGGCGATGGGAATGGTCATGTCGGCATCGGTCTGGGCAAGGCCAACGAAGTGACCGAGGCGATCTCCAAGGGGACGGAAGATGCGCGCAAGAACGTCGTCCGCATTCCACTCGTCAAGGCGACGATCCCGCATGCCATCATCGGGCGCTACGGGGCCGGGAAGGTCATCCTCAAGCCCGCGTCTCCGGGAACGGGGCTCATCGCCGGAGGCGGTGTGCGCGCGGTGCTGGAATCCGCCGGCGTGCAGGATGTCCTCACGAAGTCGCTCGGCAGCTCAAATCCGCACAACACCGTGAAGGCCACGATGAATGCCCTCATCAGCCTTTCGGACGCGTCCATTGTCGCCCGCAGGCGTGGCATGAACGTGCAGCAAGTGTTTCACAAGGCATAATGGACAGGACCACCATGGCGAAACTCAAAATCACCCAGACACGCAGCACGATCGGATCGTTGGAGCCCCAGAAGCGGACCATCAAGGCGCTCGGGCTCGGGCGCATCAACCGGTCGAACACGCTCAACGACACTCCGCAGATTCGCGGCATGGTGCGGAAGGTTGCGCACCTTGTGACTGTCGAAGAAATCGCAGAATAATCACCCAATTAGATCGCAGGAAGATATGAACCATCTTGGAAATCTGACACCCGCAGAAGGTTCGCGCAGAAAGCGCAAACGTGTTGGACGCGGCCAGGGCAGCGGCCGCGGCGGAACATCGACACGCGGACACAAGGGCGCACAGTCCCGTTCCGGCGCGAAGCGCAAGCACGGATTCGAAGGCGGTCAGATGCCGATGCATCGCCGTCTCCCGAAATTCGGGTTCAACAACATCAACAGGAAAGAATTCCTCCCCGTCAATGTGTCGCGCCTGGAGGATCTTGTACAGACCGGTCTTGTCGCTGACGGCATCATCACCCCCGAGGTGCTGTTCCGTCTGGGCGTGATTTCGAAGCGCAGGGCACTGGTCAAGATTCTCGGCAAGGGGGAGCTGACGGCGAAGCTCTCCGTGACGATGCATGCATGCAGCGAGACGGCAAAGCAGAAGATCGAATCCCTTGGTGGCAGCATTACAATTCTCTAAACGAAGATCACAGGTAGATAATGGCCGGGATAGCTGAAAGTTTTCGCAACATGTTCAAGATACAGGAGCTGCGTCAGCGGATCCTGTTCACCATAGGATTGCTCGTGCTTGTGCGTCTCGGTTCGCACATCACGCTGCCAGGCGTCAATGCGCCGCTTCTCGCCGAGCTCCTCCAAAGCCAGGCTGGTTCCTCGGGCGGCGGCCTCTTCGGCATGTTCGACATGTTCGTCGGTGGCGCGTTCTCGAATGCTGCGATTTTCTCCCTGGGCATCATGCCCTACATCACCTCGTCCATCATCCTTCAGCTTCTCGGTGCGGTTGTTCCCTACTTCCAGAAGCTGCAGAAGGAGGGTGGAGAAGAGGGCCGGAAAAAGATCAACCAATACACCCGCTACGGCACGGTGCTCATCTCTGCCTTGCAGGGCTGGGGCGTCAGTGTGCGACTCATCAACCTCACCACGCCGAACGGTTTCCCCATCGTTCCGCTCGATGTCCAGGGGTTCTTCTTCCAGTTCTCGATCATCTTTGTTCTTGTGGCATCAACCATGCTCATGATGTGGCTGGGTGAACAGATCACTGAACGCGGAATCGGCAACGGTATCTCGCTCATCATCTTCATCGGCATCGTCGCCCGACTTCCCCATGCAACCGTGATCGAGATCACGCGTGGATCGAACATCATCATCGAGATTCTCATCGTCATCGCCATGGTGTTCATCGTTGCAGGGGTGGTGCTCGTCACACAGGGGACGAGGCGCATCCCGGTGCAATATGCGAAGCGCGTTGTCGGTCGCAAGGTGTATGGAGGTGTGACGCAGTACATTCCCCTGCGTGTCAACACCGCTGGTGTGATGCCGATCATCTTCGCCCAGTCGATCATGTTCATCCCGGAAACGATCTTCATGTTCTTCCCGGAGAGTGAATTCGTCGGCACACTCGCACGGTACTTCCGCTTCGATTCCTTCTTCTATGCGTTTGTGTACAGCATCATCATCATTTTCTTCACGTATTTCTACACCGCGATCTCCTTCAATCCGCAGGATGTGAGCGATACGATGAAGAAGCAGGGTGGCTTCATTCCCGGGATCCGTCCGGGGACGCACACGCGGGATTACATCGAGAACATTCTGACGAAGATCACGCTCCCCGGC
>CAYUYM010000236.1:0-4731 GCA_964449305.1 uncultured Chromatiales bacterium
CTGCTTCTCGTGATGCTCTGGCGCATCCACGACGAGGAGGCGCTCCTGGCGAAGACCTTCGGCGCGGAGTGGGAGGCCTATGCCCGCCGCTCCTGGCGGCTGATGGTGGGGCTGTGGTAGAGGCGGGGGGTATGGTGCCGCATGTTTCACAGAATCATCAATTCACGAATAAGGAGAGCATATGGAAGACCGGGGTCGGCAAACAATGGGTCGTTGCTGGCGTGCAGCCATTATTCTCGTTTCGGTTGTGTTGATGGCCGCATCATACATGCTCGCGTTTCAATACGCGAGTCAAAAGAGCACCGAATGGGGCCAGGACGGAAAAATCACCAGGATCACCGAATCACCACGAAACCAGACCGAGCTGGCAGTGCTTGCAGCCTCAGGAGCACTGTGTTGTCTCATTTGGGGATTGAGCGGTGTGAAGATTTCACAATTCTCCGCTGGCCCGATTTCCATGAAGGCTCCCTCAACGGAAGTAGGCAAAGCTGCATCGAGGTACAGCAAGACAGGGCAAAATCCAAAGGAAGTGCGTCTCGAGCGATCTTCTGCTGTTTCTGACGTACAAGAGGAATGCCCGGATACTGACCCGCAAACGACGGTCAAGATCAAGGGGGAAGATCATCGAATCTATTCTCTCGATTCCATCCCGTGGAGGGTGTTGGGGGACCTGTTCACCAACTGGCCTCGAGAGTATCCGATACCGAGGGATCTTTCGACCTTCGAGTTCGCGGCACGAAAGGATGGGAAAGGGAACCACCCTTGGATCATCAAATTCAGAGACAATCCAGCATACATCGTTTCTTATGGAGGTCACGGGAAATCGACCTCAACTGTACAGCCAACCTGAATCCGTGGTATGCGTCGTTGATCATCAGGCATCTCATCCCAAGTCCTACCCTCAAGTTCACGGCCGTATTTTTTTTTGTGCACTCCGCCCCACTGTTTGAAGAAGAAGGCGACACCAGCTGAGACGCACTGGTCGCGGATCTCGATCACCCACTCGGGGTCCATTCTACGTGCGCCGGGACCGGATTCACCACCGACGACAACCCAATGGATGCTGTCAAGGTTCAGTGTCCCCAGTGATTCCAGCAGGGGTTCGACGGAGAGAAACCGGATGGCTGCGGGGGTGTTGCGGAGATCGTCGATTCGATGTTTCGTGGTGCGGTCTTCAACACTGACTCCCATCCAGATGTTGACGGACCATGGAAGTTTTCCATGCATCGTGGACAGCCTCTGCGATCGTTTTGTGAGAACCTGAAATGTGTGCTGTGGGCACTCGTTCATCACAGCAAAGACCCGTTGGATGAAATCCATTGGAACGTCCTGGTGAAACAGATCACTCATGGAGTTGACGAACACTACCTGGGGCTTCTTCCATATCCTGGGCAGTTCGAGCACTTTCTCGTGCATTGTCAGGGAAAACCCGTTCGCGTAATTCGGTTGCCCCATGGCCATCAAACGCTTCGACATCCTCTCGGCATAGCAGTGCCAGCACCCCTGACTGATCTTTGTGCATCCAGTGATCGGGTTCCAGGTCGATTCCGTCCATTCAATAGATGATTGCGTCGACATGCTCCTACTTTCTCAGCTCATGGATCTGAAGATGTCCTTCACAATGCCTGCTCCAACTTTGTTGTGTGAAGCAAACAAAAGGTAGTAAATATCTGATCCACGTGAATTTTTCAAGGGAAATGGGCCGGCAGTGTGCTTGAAGTCTGCCACATCCTTCAAGCGCTGAAGATACGCTGATGCGACGAGTTCGTTTTCGTTCTTTTCCAGATGCTGTTCGAACATGCTCGTCTGAGTTGGTTCGTGGTACAGATCATCTTGCCATGAATCGTCCCCCCAGAAGATCCTCATACGTTGCCTTCGGCCCTCGTCCATGCAGGATGGATCCTTGCTCAGAATGTTCCTGTTGAGATCCATGATCATGAAGTTCATCATGATCTCCACGCTCCGCATTTTGCCCGCGGCCTTTACAATCTCCCACGAAGGATTCATGTTGTATGCATCGAAAAGGCAAAGCGCTCGTCTATGATCATCCCAGCGGTACCGGGGAAAAACCTCTTCGAGCAAAATCTTGTGGCAATCGCCTTCGTGCACAGAAACGTTGGCTTCCCCTTCCGTTTCCCTGCGGATTCTCGCCACCTTCTGAGGATCCAGCTCGATGAAATGGTAATGAGTGAAACCAGATCCTGCTGTCAGTGCGATTTTTGGGCTGCCTGGGACAACAGCACCACTTTGTCTGCTGATATGATCGCCGGGGCCGGCAAAAGCATCGATATATGCATACGCTTTGATGCTGTCACCGTGCTTGGCCATGATCTTGGTGTATGCAGAAGCATAATGGCGGAGGACATCGAGCTTCTTCTCCGACCATTCACCAATCTCTGGTAATTCGGATTCGGTCGCATCGGGATCCTGAGTATCCATGCTGGTTCCTCCAAGAAAGTATTTGATGATGGCTGCTTATATGTTTCTTGAGTTTGTATCGTTCGAGCGCTCCTTCCGACTCACCTCGTCCCCTCCCCATTCCCACGTCTCCTTCACCACCTTCCGGTAATTCCCGTCCAGCTCGGTCTGCAAATCCACCAATGCCGCGATGCGGCGGGCCATGTCGGTGACGTGGCGGACCTCCTCCGGTGTCAGACCGCGGCCGAGCAGCGGCTTCTCGCGATACGACAGCCATTTCTTGATGACCTGATATCCTCCAATCGTGAACCTCCACACCGCCTCGGGGATGTTCTCCCACGCGGTGCTGTCGTTCAGGAGGATGTCCAGTGCGCCATCGCTGCGCACAAGCATGCGCCCCTTGCCAGGCATGGTGACACCATCCTTCCCTGCGTGTCCCCATCCGGCGGTGAGATCCAGATCCCCCGCCGCGGCATCGGCCTGCCTGCCGTCACGCCGCCGGAACACGCCGATGGAGCGGAGCTTCGGCGGCAGCGTGCCCGCCGTGACGCCATCCACTGCTGTCTCCGTGTCCAGCAGGGCTGCCACCCGCCGACCCAGCGCGGCAGAGGCGGGCAGCACCTTCCGACCCGCCGGCAGCGGAATGCGGGGCCAGTCCTGCCGCAACCCGTCGGCATTCTCCCCGAGATAGGCCGGTGAATACCCGATCGCCAGTGCGTGATACCAGATCAGCTCGGCTGTCGCCTGATCGCTGTCCGGGTCGGGGAGATGGAGGGAAGAGAGATACAAGCGCACTCCATATGAGTAATTAACGTGTATCTTCTCCGGCTCAATTTCGAGCTGATGTATCATTGTGAACTGATCGAAGGATCGATTCAAAGATCTTACAGAACTATGCTGCACAAATACCGGAAAGTGCCTTGCATGACCAGAGATGAAATCATAGTCGCAGACATGATTGGAGAAGAAGAATGGAGTACCCTCAAGAGATTTGTCGGCAGTATCACGCGTGACAAAGAACTTGTTGTCCTTTCTTCGTTGCCGCAGAAGTTCTGGGCTTGGCTCACTGAACAAAGGCCGGATATTATCGAGGTAACACCAGCGAACATCCATGGGCTTGAATGGATATGGGACGATTACCGATGGATCAAATGAATACTGAGCCAACAGTTTTTTTCGCGCATCTGGGCCAATAATGCGATTACCGGTCATCATGAGTGATGGATGGATCCTTGCAACGTCGCTGTTGGAGGTGGTTTGATCGAAATATGCTTGCATCCTGTTGAATAGTGTATCACGCTGTATCGAAATCAATGCCATGCCTCGTCGCTCTACAGGGCCATTGTATGGTGTGAAGGCGCTAAGTTCCGTGACCTTGGGCCACTTCATGTACTGGTCCGACACATCCGATGGCCGGAAGCTCCAGCGGTTCTTCTTCGCTGGATGTGCAACGGTGTATTGTGCGATGAAGCCCGGGGTCGTCAGGCTTTCCAGAAGTTCCGCCCTCTTCCTTGCCCCCCAGAAATGGCGGAAGCGCACCGCCGCATCACCTGCTCCCCCGCTCGTGCGGACCAGCAGGCACACCGCCGTCCCGACTCGTATGCCTTCCCTGTTCCATTCGGTGGAGAAGACCGAAGGATCCGGTCTCCCGTCCGGCGTGAGCTTTCCCGTCTCGCGGCTGTCGCCGTTCAAGCAATCAATCCAGATGGAATCGAACTCGTCGAGATACTGTCGCCGAGCGACAACGAATGATGGGTCCCCAAGATACGAGAAGTTCGAGATGTAGGACACCACACCGCGGCCGGTATGTTCGGCGATGCGCTTTTCCGCGAGTCGGAAGAAGCGCACGTAGAGATCGTCGAGGTTGTACTTCTTGATGCCCCACTCCGTGCTCAACCCCTTCTTGTAGGGCTCCACAAGGCCGTCCTCCTCCCTGGGACTCACGCCCGAGAAGGCGTTGTAGGGTGGATTGCCGATGACGACGAGGATGGGTTTCTTGCGCTTGACCCTGCTGGCGGCGTCGCGCTCCTCCTCGAATCCGGGGAAGGCGATCAGCGGCGGCTTGTCCTTTGGCGGCTCCCAGCCGGTGAGGGCGTTGGTGAGATACACGCCGACGCGCTCGGTGGTGTCGGGGCCGTCCAGCAGCGGGGCACCGAGGTGTTCCAGCTCAAGTCCGATCTGGAGGTGCGCGATGACAAAGGGTGCGGGCATGATCTCGAAGCCGAACACCCGCTCCATGGCGGCACGCTTGAGGTCGTAGCCCATGAGGGCGTCGCCGCCCCTCTCCCTCAGTGTTGCAGCGATGCGCTGCAG
>CAYUYM010000237.1:0-4626 GCA_964449305.1 uncultured Chromatiales bacterium
CACCGATGAACTCGAAGTCCATCACGGCGACGGACACCTTCCGCCCATCGATGGTGCCCATGCCGGAGCGGATGGCATCGTAGAGATGCGTCTTCTCGATGGTCGCCCTGATGCGGTCGCTGTAGCGCTTCGTGTCGGTGAAATGCAGCGGATCGGTGGCGCGCATCTTCTTGTCCGCCTCCCTGAAGGAGCCGGGGTCGAGGAGCAGGGCAATGTATTCCGCGCTCGAGATCCGGAATGCCGCGCCGCAGTTGGGGCAGAGGTGGAGGGATTCCCGGAGCTGTTTCTTGTGCAGCATCGTTCCGCAGGTTTCGCACTTGTACCAGGTCCCCTTCGGGACGTCCCTGGTGTCGCCCGTCGGGGCGGGGGTGGTTTTTTCGCGCTTGAACCAGGACATCGGTGGCTCCTGTGAATCGTTGGTGGTGGGCGGCGGTCAGTGCCGTGTGACGTGAAAATCGCGGACGTAGAGCGGTTCGCATGTCGCCGCGTCTGCAAGATCTCCATCGCGGAGTCTGCCCCATGCGATGCGTCCCACATCTGCGGCGTCGAAGGCGGATGCCGCAGCGGGCAGGCGCCGGATCGCGGAGCCTGGGGGGAGGGCGGGGAGGGCGGACGTGTCGCCCGCCAGCCAGGCGTCGTGGGGGAGGGCGGCGAGGAATGCCGCCGCATCGTGAACGGCGGGGGGACCGAACTGGGTCCACCCGCGGCCGGCCAGTTCGAAGCGTCCGGCGTAGACATCGCCCCGGCGCGCATCCAACACGGGAAACAGGGGGACGGGGTGGCGTGGTTCCATGACCGCGGCCACGCGGCCGGCCATGGCCTCGAAGGTGTTGACGAGGATCATCGGGCACCCGAGGGCAAGGGCGATGCCCTTGGCGGCGGAGATGCCGATGCGGAGGCCGGTGAAGGAACCCGGGCCGGCGACCACGGCCACGGCGCTGAGGTCGCTGCGTGCGCTGCCGGTCAGCGCCAGTGCCTGCTCCACGAGGGGGACGAGCAGCTCGTCGTGCCGGTTGGGTTCGTGCCCGGTGAGGCAGATGATGGTGCCCTCCTCACGTTGCAGGGCGGTGCTCACGGTGTCGAGGGCGGTGCTGATGGCGAGGATCATTGCAGGGGCTCCAGATCGGGGTGGAAGAGCTCAAGCATCGACGGCTCACCTGCCACGCGCTGATGATGCCGGATGATGCGCTCATCGGGATCGTGTCCGTGCTCCATGACGATCTCGTGCCGGTGCTCAGGCAGCAGCCCCAGGGCGCGTTCCGCCCACTCGATGAGCACGATGTCGCCCGAGTGGATCGCATCATCCAGCCCGGCGGCGTGGAGCTCGGCCGTGCGGGTGAGGCGGTAGAGATCGCAGTGCTGCACGCGGGAGCTGCCGTCGTAGACGTTGATGATGGTGAAGGTGGGGCTCGAAAGCTGGTCGTCGCAACCGAACCAGCGGCAGATGCCGCGCACGAGGGCGGTCTTGCCGCTGCCGAGCGTGCCCGTGAGCGCCACCACCGCGCCGGGGGCGAGCATCCCGCCGATGATGCGGCCGATCTCATGCGTCTCGGCTTCGCTATGGGTGATGAACTCGGTCACGGCAGTGTCGCGTCTCCCGACGATCAGCCCTTCGGCATCATGGTGATGACCGGCAGCATGAGCTCCTCGAGTGAGATGCCGCCGTGCTGGAAGCTGTCGCGATAATACGCCAGGTAGCGGTTGTATTCGGTGGGGTAGACGAAGTAGTAGTCCTCCTTCGCGATCACGTAGTTGACGATGGCGCCGCGATGGGGCAGCTTGTAGTCGAGCGGGTTGCGGATCTGCATCGCATGCCTGTCGTCCACCTTCACATTCCTGCCGTATTTGTAGCGCAGGTTGGTGGACGTTTCCCGGTCGCCCTGCACACGTGAGCCGCGCAGGCAGCGCATGCTGCCATGGTCGGTGGTGATGACGATCTTCGCCTGCGGGTGCCGGGCGAGCTGGCGGAACATGGCGAAGAGCGAGGAGTGCTGGAACCAGGAGTTCGTGAGGGACCGGTAGGCCGCCTCGTCGGGGGCGATCTCCTTGAGGATCGGGTAGTCGGAACGGCTGTGCGCGAGCATGTCCACGAAGTTCACCACGATGGCGGTGAGGTGGTTCTTCGTGAAGGAGTCGATGTTGCCCACCATCTGCCGGCCGAACTCCGAGTCGAGGATCTTGATGTACTTGAGGTCCGTCCGGAGCTTGATGCGCCGGCGTTCGAGCTGCCGTTCCAGCAGTTCCTTCTCGAAGCGGTTCATCGAGTTGTCGTCATCGTCGTTCGTGGCCCACATCTCGGGCATCACCTTGGCGATGTCACCCGGGTGGTATCCGCTGAAGATCGCATTGCGTGCATAGGGCGTTGCCGAGGGGATGATGCCGAGGTGGAAATCCCGGGTGATGGTGAAGTACTCCTGGAGATGCTGTTCCATCACGAGCCACTGATCGTACCGCATGCAGTCGATCACAAAGAAGAACACCGTGGGCGAGCTCGCGAGGTGCGGCTCGACGAAGGTCCGGAACACATCCGGTGAAAGCACCACGCGCGGATCCTCGATGAAGTCGCGGTAGTTGCGCTCGAAGTACTTGCAGAACTCCTGGTTGCATTCCCGTCGCTGGTCGGTCATGGTCTGCGCCAGGCCGAGCTCCGGATGCTGGTCGAGTTCCATGTCCCACTCCACCATGCGGCGGTAGAGGTCGGTCCATTCCGCGAGATCCATCGGGGAAAGGAGCAGGCGGGAGATGGAGTTGAAGTCCTGGATGTAGTCCTGCGAGGTCTTGTCGCGCACGATCTGCTTGCCCTCGAGGAACTTCTTGATCACGAGCAGGATCTGGCTCGGGTTGACGGGCTTGGTGAGGTAGTCGCTGATCTTTCCACCGATGGCCTCCTCCATGATCGATTCCTCCTCGTTCTTCGTCACCATGACGATCGGGAGGGCGGGGGCGATCTCCTTGATGCGCTGAAGCGTTTCGAGCCCCCCCATGCCGGGCATCTGCTCATCGAGGAGCACCAGGTCCACGGTGTTCGTCGCGACCCAGTCGATGGCATCGGCGCCGTTGGAGAGAAGGGTGAGGTGGTAGCCACGCTGTTCCAGGATCATGACGTGGGGTTTGAAGGAATCGACCTCGTCATCGACCCACAGAATCCGTGCTTTTGTCTCGGGCATGTGTCGCTCGCTCGCTGTTCGAAAAATCCGGTGATGTCGGTCACACCTGTGCCCGGAGGATCATCGGTGGAGGGTTCAACAAGATACGAAAAATCCGGCGGTTGGCATGGGCAGAACCAGTGCCCCGCCAACGCCATGGGCACGGATGGCCCGAATGGAGATGGCACCCACCGCCATCGACAGACGCCCGGATTTTTATATGACGCCGCAATCCGATAATTTCTGACAATGCTACTGCTCATCACACTGTCGTTCCTGATTCTGCTCTGCTCCTTTCTTGCATCCAGCATGGAGGCGGCGCTCTTTTCCATCACCATGGTCCGCATCGAGCAGATGGTGGAGAAGAAGCTTCCAGGGGCGCTTCGTTTGAAGAACAACAAGGAGAGCATCCAGGAATCCATCATCGCACTGGTGTTCCTCAACAACATCGCCAACATCGCCGGCTCCATCCTTGTCGGCAGCATCGCCGGCACCCTGCTCAACGATGTGGCACTCGGCGTCTTCTCCGGTGCCCTCACCTTCATCATCATCATCTTCGGTGAAATCATCCCGAAAACCATCGGCGAGCGCCATGCCGACACCTACGCCCGTCGGACGGCCGGCTTTGTCCACATCCTGCGCATCGTCTTCAAACCGCTCGACCTTCTCATGCTGTTCTTTCTCCGGCCCCTGCAATCCGAGGACGAAGCCGACGAGCACACCTCGGAGGAGGAGATCACCATGCTTGCGCATCTCGGTCATCGGCACGGTGCCATCCTGGAGTCGGAGAACCAGCTCATCCGACGCGCCTTCGCGCTCAATGACATCCTTGCCCGCGACATCATGACGCCCCGCACGGTGGTGTTCGCCCTGCAGGCCGACCGACTCCTCTCCGACTGCGCCCACGAACTCTACACGTCCTCCTTCAGCCGCATCCCGGTGTACAACGACGACCTCGACGATGTGGTCGGTGTGGCGCACATCCGCGATCTCCTCATCGCCCTGTCGCGCGGGCATGGCAGCCGCTCCATCCGCGAATACGCGGATCCCATCACCTTCATCCCCGACACCGCCCACGCCGATCTCCTGCTGAAGTCCTTCCAACGCAACCGTGAGCACCTCGCCATCGTTGTGGATGAATACGGCGGCATGGCCGGCGTCATCTCCCTCGAGGACATCCTGGAGCAGCTCGTCGGCGAAATCGTCGATGAGTTCGACAAGGACGTGGACATGCGTGTCAAGGCCCGGACCATGAAGGAACTCCGACGTACCGGGAATTGAACTTTGGATTGTGGCGAAGAGGGAAGAGTGTAGTGGGACGTAGTGCTGCCTGGGAGGGACTACGGCGCGAGTCCCTCCGCGGAAGTCCAACTTGATGACTTGTCACATTGGGTGGCGTACCTGGTGTTTCCATGGGTTCAAGGGCAAAAAAAAGCACGAAGAGGACTTCGTGCTTTCGGGGTGATGACGTGGTTGCCGC
>CAYUYM010000238.1:0-4579 GCA_964449305.1 uncultured Chromatiales bacterium
CGCCTCGGCCTACCTCCTCGCCGGGCTCGAGCACTACATGCACGACAAGGGCTTCACCTCCATCGACCAGCTCATCGGCCGCGCGCTTCCGAACACCACCACGTGGGAGAACCTGGACATGAACCACCGTGTGGTGGCGCGCATCGACGCCGCCCGGTGCACCGGCTGCCATGCCTGCCATACGGCCTGCGACGACGGCGCCTACCAGGCCATTCGCATCGACGCCGGGATGGCACGGTGTGTGCCCGTGGTGCTCCGCGACCGCTGCGTGGGCTGCAATCTCTGCTCGCTCGTCTGCCCGGTGGACGGCTGCATCACCATGGAGCATGTCCACCCCGGTCTGCCGGAGGAGACGTGGATGACACGCACGCGGGACGGACGCGTCCCGACCGGCTTCGACGATCCCCGTGCCGGTGGCCTGGCGCATGAGCTGCCCTGGGCGGACGGCGCGCTGGGCTGAGGAATGCCGACACCGTGCAGGCGGTGCGCCACGACACGTTTCATGGTGAGCATGAATTCGCGTAACTTGCAGATCGTTTCTGCACACACTCACCTCATACAACAACAGTGGAAGAACAGGATGGTCAGCATCAAATTTGGAACCGACGGGTGGCGCGCGGTGATCGCCGAGGACTACACCTTCGAGAACGTGGAAAAGGTGGCGCTCGCCTTTGCGCAGTACTACAAGAAGCATCCGAAGATCGCCAACGGCGTCGTGGTCGGTGGTGATGCGCGTTTCGGCTCGCAGGATTTCGCGGCACGGGCGGCACAGGTCATCGCTTCGCAGGGCATCACCGTCTGGCTCGCGGAGAACGTGGTCTCCACACCCATGGTGTCCATCGGCATCATCCACAAGCAGGCTGCCGCCGGTGTCATGATCACCGCATCGCACAACCCGCCATCGTGGAACGGCTTCAAGATCAAGGCCGACTACGGCGGCTCCGCCCTCGTCAGCGACATCAGGAAGGTGGAGGGCATTCTCGAGGGCATCCTTGCCTCCGGCGCGGTGCCGAAGAAGAAGGACATGGCCGTGTTGCGCGAGAAGAAGCTCGTCCAGCCCATCGACCTCCACTCGCTGTATGTGAAGGACATCAGGAGGAAGATCGACCTGAAGAAGATCCAGGCGTCGGGCATGAAGATCGCCTACGATGTGATGTATGGTGCAGCCTTCGGCGTGATGCGGAAGCTCCTGCCGGATGTCACCTGCCTGCACGACGAGCACAATCCCGGCTTCAAGGGCATCCCGCCCGAGCCCCTCTCGCAGAACCTCCAGGAGTTCATCGCCCTGATCCGGCGCGACGGCTACTCCATCGGCATGGTGACCGACGGCGATGCCGACCGCCTGGGTGCGGTGGACGAGACGGGCACCTTTGTCAGCACGCAGCTCATCATCCCCATCCTGCTGAAGTACCTCTACGTGTACAAGAAGAAACGCGGCTGCGTGGTGAAGACCTTCAGCGTGAGTGATCTTGTCCAGCGCATGTGCGAGGCCTATGGCATCACCCTGCACGAGCGGCCGGTGGGGTTCAAGTACGTCACCGAGATCATGATCAACGAACCCGTGCTCATCGGCGGCGAGGAAAGCGGCGGCGTGGGCACCACACTCCACATCCCCGAGCGTGACGGCATCTTCAACAACCTGCTCCTCGCCGAGTACCTAGCCATGCGTGGCATCACGCTCGGGCAGGCCGTGCAGGAGATCTACGACGAGTTCGGGCGTGTCTGGTACGATCGCATCGATTACCACACCACCGAGGCCGACAAGCAAAGCATCATGAAGGCCTGTGCAGGCGGCCCCAAGACACTGGGCGGGTACGCGGTGCGCTCGGTCGAGACACTCGACGGTTTCAAGTTCCGCGTCGACGGCGGCTGGCTGCTCGTGCGCGCATCCGGCACGGAACCCATCCTCCGCTTCTATTCCGAGGCCGACTCGCAGGCGAAGGTGCGGAAGCTCCTCAAGGCAGCCACGGAGCTGTGAGACGGTCGGTCACACGTGATTCTTTGCAGCGCCCCGGTTTCTGGGGCGTTGCTCGTTTGTTCCTGCTGGCGGTGACACTCAGCCTCGCCGCATCACCTCCAGCCGCTGCCCAGGATGACGCTGGTGCCACAATGCCGGCTGCGGCCGACACACTGGCGTGTGCACCTTCGCACGCCATTCCTGATGCATGGAGCCTCTCGTCACGGATCCCCGAGGCGTTCACCCAGGCACCACCAGTCCTGCGCATGCGCATGGATGGTGACAGCGCGGTCCGGCATCCATCGCGCATCTGGTGGCTCGGCGGGACGATGCTTGCCGGCAATGCCGCCATCATGTCGTATTACTTCGCCACGTACTACAACCTGAAGGAGACGGAGCGCACGCGCTGGCACACCTTCAACGACTGGTACAACGGTGACATGAACGTGGACAAGCTCGGGCACATGTATGGCACGCAGATGTACGCAAACACGCTCTTCCATGCCTTTCGCTGGGCCGAGCTCGACGAGGAGGACGCCATGTGGTGGTCGTCGGGAGTGGCCTTCGCCTTCAATGTGGAGATGGAGATCACGGACGGCTTCTACAAACGCTGGGGCTTCAGCTGGTGGGACATTGGCAGCAATGCCGTGGGAGCAGTGTGGCCGAATCTTCAGCGCATCTGGACGCCGCTGCAATCGGTCAACCTCAAGATGAGCTGGCTGCCTTCGGCCAACATGCACCGCGGTTGGCAGACGAACCCGATGGCCGACTACGACGGCTACACCTACTGGCTCGCCCTCACCGTGGACGACGTGCTTCCGGAAGCGGTGCGTCCCTGGTGGCCGGACTGGCTGGGCGTTGCGGTGGGTTATGGTGTCTCGAACACGATGGTGGCGAAGAACGGGTACAACAATGACCGCGACGGCCACGGGGCGGGGACGCAGGAGTGGTACCTCGCCCTCGACTACGATCTGCGACGTCTGCCGGGGGAATCGGGCCTGTGGAAATTCCTGAAGGAGATGCTCAACCTCATCCACCTCCCGGCTCCCGCCGTGCGCTTCTCGCCGTGTGGCGCCGTGTGGTACGGCCTGTATTTCTGACGAACGTGTCTGGTGCGCCGGTCAGCGACCGATCAGCACCTGGAGGGCGATGTTGGTGGGCGGCCACCGGCGCTTGACCGCATCGAGCCCCATGCACACCAGGGTGATGATGGCGAAGACAAACAGGTTGATGGCGAGGAACATCCACCCGGATTCGAGTTGCTCCACGTCGTTGAGGGCAAGGATGGGTTTGAGTGCCAGCTCGCCGATGGCCTGATGGAGGATGTAGACCATCATGGAGTAGCGACCGAAATACGCAGGATAGGCATCCCAGGCTGACGGGCCGATGTGCGACAGGGTGCTGATGGCCACGAGGAGAATGCCGCAGGCGGCGAGCATGTAGGCGATGGTGGGCGGGTAGAAGATTTCGGAGTAGCCCTCGCGCGTGGGGATCACCGTGCCCTCCGTGATGCCGGGCAGCAGTGTCTGGTTGGCGAAGAGGAGGATAAAGCCCGCGGTGGCAAGCACCAGCCCTGGAATGATGAGGCGGCGGATGTGATGTACCTGATGTGGATCGAAGGAGGTCTTTGCCAGCGCAGCACCGATGAAGGCGAAGCCCATCCACGGCAGGATGGGGAACCACCCATCGATGAACCAGGACGCGGCGAGGCGCGGCAGCCCGGGCCAGGAGAAATCGTTCCAGTACACCTGGAGTGGCACGGGATCATAGCCGACGCGCGATTGGAGGATGGGGCCGGCGAGCATGAGGATGACGCCCAGCAGGGCCAGCTCCTGTCCGCTCCTTCGGTGCGAGAGGTAGATCAGCGGGATGCCCGGGCCGATGATGTAGAGCACATCGAACGACGTGAAGGGGAGGATTCTCCACAGAAGCGCGTCGAGCAGCACGCCGACCAGCGTCACCAGTCCACCTCGGATCAGGTAGTAGCGCAGACTGTGGTGCCGGGCACGCAGGATGACCATGCCCGCGCTCAGGGCGATGAAGGTGGGCGCGGAAAACGACCCCGCCAGACGGAACCACATGGCATGCGGTTCGGTGAGGAAGGGGGCGAGGTTGGCCGGGATCATCAGGACGATCGCGATGCCGCGCAACACGTCGATCCAGAATATGCGTTCGGATGCTGATGGTGGGGAGGATGGGGACATGCGTTTTCGGGGGGCTGGGAAGGAAACCCCAAACATACGATGAAAATGCGTTGGAGGAAAGAACGCCGCTGCCCGTTGGGACACGGCGCGCCGTGACCCAACGGGCGCCTCGCCACGAATTTCCTTGATATTCACGACGGAAATCGCGAATATCGCCGTGTAGAGAGGAAATCGCATATACGCAGCATCGCCGGACAACGGCTGGTCGCACACACATCCAACAACACAAGGAGTTTGGTTGCCCTGTTTTACCCTCCCCCCATTGACCTCCGCCAATGACTGGAACGGCTTTCAAACCACGCCGCCTTGCAGTCCATTGAAACTCATCGCCTTTGCCGGCTCCGAAAGGACTCCGTGGTCAAGGTTGGAAGTGCCGTCTCCGCGGGCTTCCTTGGAGCAGTTGATCAGCCAAGCTACA
>CAYUYM010000239.1:0-4576 GCA_964449305.1 uncultured Chromatiales bacterium
CGGCGATCCGCGCTCTGCTCACGGCCTCTGACGCAACCACCCCAACCATCATCCCGCAACCCCATTCAGCACCTCCCACAATGCAGGAGACGTTTCCATGAAAAAATTGTGCCTCGTGTTGCTTCTCGTCGTCCCCGTGTTCACCTCCCCGGCGCAGACCATCAACCTCAGCGGCCAGATCCGCGAACGCAGTGAGGTCAATGGCAGAGTGTTCACCCAGGGCTGGCACACCGATGCCTTCCATCTGCTGCGCTCACGGCTCAAGGCCGCGGCGACGCTCAACGCCAATGTCGCCGCCGTCATCGAAGTGCAGGACGCGCGTGAATTCGGGGGCCGGTCCTCGACGCTCAACACCGGCGCGCTGTCCTTCGACGTGCGCCAGGCCTTTGTCGAAATGAAGGACTCCGGCGCCGTGTCGTGGCAGGCCCGCATCGGACGCCAGGTGCTGAGCTTCGCCAACGAGCGTCTGCTCGGCGCCATCGAATGGAACAATTACGGCCAGAGCTTCGATGCAGCATCGGTGCGTTTCTCCATGAGCGACGTTGCGCTCGAACTGGTCGGCGCATCCATCACGCGCACCGCGAACAGCGGCACCACCTACAACCGCGATTACTACATGACCGCCGCCATGGCCGCATGGAGGCCGGCATGGTGGAAGGGGAGCGTCCAGGCAATGTGGTTGTTCGACAATCCCAGAACGCCCACGGGGTATCAGAACCGGCACACGGTGGCTCTCCATGCCAGCGGCAATTCCGCCGGGTTTGACTATGAGCTCGAGGGTGCCCTGCAGATGGGCGACTACATGGTCACGGGTCAGCCTCCGTTCACCATCGATGCCAACATGGTCGGTGCACGGCTCGGATACACCTTCGCCGATCTCGCGAAGCTCCGCATCGGTGTCGGATTCGACCGCCTCTCCGGTGCCGACCCAAAATCGTCCGACACCTTCGGTGCCTTCAGCACGCTCTATGGCACCAACCACAAGTTCTACGGTCACATGGATTACTTCACCGTGTTTCCGAACTATGCCACACCCGGTGCACCGACAGGCTACGGACTGCAGGACATCATCGGTCAGGTGTCCATCGTTCCGTGCAAGGCGTCGACACTTGGTGTCGATGTCCACCTGTTCAGCGCTGTCACTGATCCGAAGGACTGGGTGGCGGGCAGCACCGATGTGAAGACCATCGGCATGGAGGTGGACCTCTATGGAAGTGTGAAGGTGTTCGATGCGGTCGCCATGACGGGCGGCGTCTCCATCTTCGATGGGGATCGCGACCGTCCGGTGTACAAGGGCCGCAAGACCACCAACTGGGCCTGGTTGATGACCACCGTGAATCTCTGATGGTCCCCACACCCGGAGCACCACATGAAATCCATCCTCTCACGCCTGCGGTCCCTGGTCTCCTGGCTGGCCCCGCCACGGCAATGGCGGCTGCCGGTGATCATCCTTCTGGGCATCATCACCGGGCTCGGCATCGTGCTGCTGCGCGTTTCCAACGCCTTCAGCTACCTGTCCGACGATCCCGCGGCCTGCATGAACTGCCACATCATGGCACCGCAGTTCGCCACATGGGAACGCGGCAGTCACGGGCGTGTCGCCACATGCAACGACTGCCACGTCCCGCACACCAACGTCATCCGCAAGTATCTCTTCAAGGCCTCTGACGGCATGCGCCACGCGACGATGTTCACGCTGCGCCTCGAACCGCAGGTGATCCACGTCAAGGAGGCCGGCATCGGCGTCATCCAGGAGAACTGCATCCGTTGCCACCAGAAGCTGCTGCAGAGCTCGTCCCTCGTGACGGTGACGCTCGAAGGCACGCAGCATGGCGAGGGCAGGCTCTGCTGGGAATGCCACCGTGAGACGCCCCACGGCCGCGTCAACAGCCTTGCCTCCGTGCCGTACGCCCGTGTCCCCATTCCATCGAGCATCACGCCGTCCTGGCTGCTCTCCACCCCCTCATCACAGCACATCAACTCAGATCAGGTGAATAAATGAGAAAGCGCATCATCGACGTCATCAGTGAAAAACCCTGGGTCGGCTGGGCCATCTTCGGCGGCACCGTCCTGGTTGTCTTCCTCATCGGCCTCTTCGGCGCATCCATCATGGAGCGCCGGCAGGAGGCCCAGCTTGCCTACCAGATGGTGAAGCCCATCAGCGACTGGGAACCACGCAACGATGTGTGGGGGGAGAATTTCCCGCGCGAGTACGAGTCGTACGAAAGCACCCTGGACACGACCTTCGCCTCGAAGCACGGCGGATCGCAGACCATCGACTACCTCTCACGCTATCCCAACCTCGTCGTGCTGTGGGCCGGCTACGCCTTCTCGCGCGACTACAACCAGGGGCGCGGGCACTACCATGCCGTGGAGGACATCCGCAACACGCTGCGGACAGCCGTGCCGCAGCCGGGCACCTGCTGGACCTGCAAGAGCACCGATGTGCCGCGCGTGATGAATCAGATGGGCACGGAGAACTTCTATCACGCCAAGTGGGCGGACCTCGGCCCGGAGATCATCAACAACATCGGCTGCCAGGACTGCCACGATCCCAAGACGATGAACCTCCGCATCACACGTCCCGCCCTCATCGAGGCCTTCCAGCGTCAGGGCCGGGACATCACCAAGGCCTCGCATCAGGAGATGCGGTCGCTTGTGTGCGCCCAGTGCCATGTGGAGTACTACTTCAAGGGCGAGGGCAAGTACCTCACCTTCCCCTGGGACAAGGGCTTCAGTGCCGACAGCATGGAGGCCTGCTATGAGCAGAACGGCCATGTGGACTTTGTGCATGCCCTGAGCCGGACACCGATCCTCAAGGCCCAGCATCCGGACTACGAGCTGTACATGACCGGCATTCACGCCCAGCGTGGTGTGTCGTGCGCAGACTGCCACATGCCGTATCGCAGCGAGGGAGGTGTGAAGTTCACCGACCACAAGATCCAGAGCCCGCTCAACAACATCGCCAACTCCTGTCAGGTGTGTCACCGCGAGAGTGAGGACGCGCTGCGCCGCAGCGTGAATGAGCGCCAGGACCGCATCGAGGAGATGCGCGGGATGGTGGAGGGCGCGCTTGTGAAGGCGCACATCGAGGCCAAGGCGGCATGGGACAAGGGCGCGACGGAGGCGGAGATGAAGCCCGTCCTTGAGCTGATCCGTCATGCCCAATGGCGGTGGGACTGGGTGGCCGCGGCCAACGCGCTGGGTTTCCACTCGCCGGTGGAGGCCGCGCGCACACTCGGCACATCGCTGCAGCGCGCCCAGGAAGCCCGCGTGCAGCTCTCCCGCATTCTCGCGAAGCACGGTGTGAACGACGCCGTCGTCATGCCCGACATCTCGACGAAGGACAAGGCACAGGCCTTCATCGGGCTCGACATGGCCAAGCTCCGCAGCGAGAAGCTGGACTGGAAGTCAACCATCCTGCCGCAGTGGGATGCCAGGGCGCAGGAGCGCCAGGCAGCCATGCCCAAGCCGGGTGTGACCTACGTCAAGTGACCGCGCACGCATCAGACAACAACGGAGCCCCAGTGCGGGGCTCCGTTGTTGTTTTGGTGAAGAGGGACGCGGTCAGGGTGTCATGGTGCCACATCGGAAGGGTTTCAGACCGGACTGCCGCGGACGATGCAATCATCACAACGGCATGAGGACAGCCACCTGTGTGGTTGTGGTGAACGCGAGAGAGTGCATTTCCCCGTCACCGCCAATCTGCAATTCGTAATTGACGACCGATTGCCGTATTTTAGACAGTTTTACGAATCTGCTTTGCGTGTGTCATGCACCGGAGTGGATCGAAGGCAAAGACACCATCAACAGTATACTCATACAAGGAACACCACCCATGCCGTATCTCTTCACGTCGGAATCGGTCAGCGAGGGACACCCCGACAAAGTGTGCGATCAGATCTCCGATGCCGTGCTGGACGCGATCCTCAGGAAGGATCCCACCGCCCGTGTGGCGTGTGAGTGCTTCGTCACGACGGGCTTTGTGCTCGTCGGTGGCGAGATCACGACGAAGACCTATGTCGATGTCCAGAGCATCGTCCGTGAAACCATCCGGAGGATCGGGTACACCAAGGCCTCCTACCGTTTCGATGCCGACAGTTGCGGCATCGCCTCACACATCCACCAGCAGTCGGAGGACATCTCGATGGGTGTGGACACCGGCGGGGCGGGGGATCAGGGCATGATGTTCGGCTACGCCTGCGATGAGACGCCCGAGTACATGCCCATGGCCATCATGTATGCCCACAAGCTCGTGAAGCGCCTGGCCGACATCCGCAAGAACGAACCGGAGAAGATGCCGTATCTCGCACCGGATGCGAAGAGCCAGGTGACCATCGAGTACGATGAGAAGGGCCCGAAGCGTGTGCACACCATCGTCGTCTCGACGCAGCACGACGCGGGCGTCCCGCATGCGCGCATCAAGGCCGACATCCAGAAGCATGTGATCGCCGAGGTCATCCCCGCGGGGATGATGGATCGGAAGATGAAGCTCTTCGTGAACCCCACCGGGAGCTTCGTCATCGGCGGTCCGCATGGCGACTCCGGCCTCACCGGTCGCAAGATCATCGTCGAC
>CAYUYM010000240.1:0-4560 GCA_964449305.1 uncultured Chromatiales bacterium
GATTGCGCATCCTCGAACAGACCTGACACACGTCCACCACGGACACCCCATCGTGCCCGGTGACGCATTCCGAACCATCGCATGCGCACCGGGCATTGTTTTTCTGCCAACCGCCCCCTAGCTTGAGCCTGTTGCGTATCGGTCGCTGATCAACGGATCACATCGCACCTCATCCACCCGCCTGACCTTCCCCGGACCTCCCATGAAGCGGCTCATCGTGTGCACCTGCCTGCTTGCCGGTTGCCTGCATCCGGCATTCATCGCATCCCCCTCCATCCAATTCACCGGGGCGCACCCGCAACGCATCCAGGTGGATGTCGGGACGGCGTCAGACGCGTTCCGGAACGAGCCGACTCCGGCGATGGCCTGTCATGCCGATTCCCTGTCTCCGTCCGATGAAGGAGGCATGATCGAACTGCACGCTCTGCGCTTCCAGGAGAACCTGGGGCAGGTGGCCGACGATGTGGGACGAGCGCGCCCCGACATCCTCTTCACCGCGCAGGCTCCGGGTGGCCGGCTGTATCTGCGACGAGACGGATTCAGCGTGGTGTTCCATTCCCTGCTCCCACCCGCTCCCGCACCCGATACACGCGGGCATCGCGATCCCTGCACAGGAACGTCGCTCGTCCGCATCAGCATGGTGGAGATGACGCTCGTCGGGTGTCGCACCAACGTGCACATCAGAAGGGAACTCCGGCACCCGGGAGGCGTGCAGCATTACCGCGGGCATTGCCCGCAGGGTGTGACCGATGTCGGTGAGTATGGAAGGATCGTGTACGAGGACATCCTTCCCAACATCGATCTTGTCTGCACGTCGCTGGATGGTCGCTTCAAATACTCCTTCATCGTTCGACCGGGCGGACGTGTGGGTGACATCCGGATGCGTTTCGATGGGAACTCCAGCGTGTCACTCGCGGACAATGGGCGCCTGGTCGTCGAGTCAACCCTGGGCAGCGTGGAAGAGGATGCCCCGACATCCCATCTGGACGGCTCGATGGAGGAGGTTGCCACAGCGTTCCAGGTGGATGGCACCACCGTCACCTTCCGGATCGCCTCATACGACAGCACGCGAACACTCATCATCGATCCGTGGTCCACCTATCTGGGGGGAAGTGGTTCCGACATGGGCAATGGGATCGTGCTCGATGGCACCGGTCATCTGATCGTCACCGGTCAGACGCTGAGCATGGACTTCCCGACACTGAGCGCGTTGCAGGGCACGAACGCGGGGAATTACGATGCCTGGGTGGCGAAGTACGACACCTCCGGCACACGGAAGTGGATCACCTACTACGGAGGCAGTGGATCCGATATCGCGAACGACGTTGCAATGGCTGCCGGGACCATCGCCGTCGTGGGTGAAACGACCAGTGCGGATTTCCCGCTGCAGAGCCCCGTCCAGGCCACGCTGGGCGGTGTGCGGGACGCCTTCCTTCTCCGGCTGAACAGCAACGGAACCCGCATACAGGCCACGTATTTCGGTGGCACAGCCGATGATGCGGGCCTGGGCATCTCCGCCGATCCAACCGGCGCCATGGGGATCACCGGATACACGTACAGTGCGGATTTCCCCTGCGTCAGCGCTGCACAGGGAGCTCGTGATGGGAGTGAGGATGCCTTTGTCGCACGCTTCACCCCGTCAGGAACCTGCGCGTGGTCCACCTACCACGGCGGATCGGGTGAGGAATATGGACAGGGGGTCAGTGTCGATCCGTCGGGCAACACGTTTGTGGTCGGTTCCACCACCAGCAACAACTACCCCACGCTCAACCTCGCCGGCTACCACCCGCAGCCCAACTTCGGTGGAGGAAGCAACGACGGGTTCGTCGTGAAATTTGATGCTGCCGGCGTGCGCCGTTGGTCCTCCTACATCGGGGGCAACGGTGACGAATGTGGTTTCTCGATCAAGGCCCGGAGCGGAGACCGCTGTGTGATCGGCTGCTACACCACCAGCACCAATCCATCACAGGTGACAACGGATTTCAGCACAAACTCGGGTGGATGGGACGCCATGCTTGCATGGTTCAATTCCGCCAACGCCCTGGTCTATCTGTCGTACTATGGTGGATCCGGAAATGAGTACAGCATCCACCGGCGGACATCCCTGAATGTGAACCCGAACGGTGGCATGACGCTTGTCGGCTCCACCGCCAGCACCGACTTCCCCACTGCCCAACCGCAACAGACCACGAATGCCGGTGGAAGAGATGTGTTCGTGATCCAGGCCCCGAACGCTGGCTGCGGCATCATGCGAACCTACCTTGGGGGAACCGGGGACGACGATGGCAACGCCTGCGCCGTTGATGTCAGCAGTCCCATCGGCTATGCTGGAAACACCTACATCACCGGATCGACATCCAGCCCTGACTTCCCCACGCGCCGTCCATCGCAGGGAGCAAACGCTGGTGGCATGGATGCCTTCCTGACCAAACTGCCATGGTGCCTCTGCCCTGTCATCCAGGGCTGGCCGGGCGGTTCGACCATGCACCTCTGCTCCGGCGATGAATTTGTGTGCCCCCCCCTCGTATTCATCGGCACGCCTCAACCCGTGCCATCCCTGCAGGTGAGCACCGATGGCGGTGCATCGTGGACTGATGTGCCCGGCGTCACCGCCCCGGACTATCGTTTCACAGTGAATGCATCACACGATTGGAACAGGTATCGCATTATCCTCACCAACCGCTGTGGCGTCGCGACCACGTCTCCCATCACCCTGAACGTGAGCAACGTGCCGGGATTCCTCCTGCAACCACCCGACACCACCCTCTGCATGGACCAGTTGATGGAGTATTCCATCGCGCACGACTCCCACGGCAGCACGTTCCAGTGGCAGGTGGATTCGTCCGGAGGGTTCAGGAATCTTGACAACACCCCTCCATACGATGGAGCGACAACGCGGAAGCTGACCATCAGTGCTGTCGATCCGTTCATGCACGGCAACCGGTACCGCTGCCTGGTGCGCGTGCCGGCATGCCGCACGACCGACACATCCCGCACCGCCACACTCACCGTGCATTCGCGCCCGCAGATCCTCCTTCATCCCGCCGACCTCAGCGCGTGCGTTGGAAGCGACACCGCGCTGGTGGTGCTCATCGCCGGTTCACCCACCCCCGCATTGCAGTGGCAGGTGAGCACGAACACCGGCGCGACATGGATCGACCTTCCGGGGCAGACCGCTGCGTCATGTCGCCTGCTCGTCGACTCCGCGATGCACGGCAGGCTCCTGCGCGTCATCGCGACCAATCCATGCGGCACGGAGACGTCCCTCCCCGCGGCTCTGTCCATCACCCGGCAGGCCACCATCCTCCGCCAGCCTGCGGATGCCGCCGCGTGCCACGGCGGGCGTGCCATGTTTGTGGTGAAGAGTGACGGCACCACCTTCCGCTGGCAGGAGGATCGCGGGGCCGGCTTCGTCGACATCTCCGCCCAGCCGCCGCATCACGGCGTGTTCACGGACACGCTGATCATCCACCCTGCAACGACGGACATGGACGGACGGCGCCTTCGGTGCATCGTGTCGAACGCCTGTCCCACTCCCGTGATCTCTGCTGCTGCGACGCTGCATGTCCACCCCACGCCCGTCGCCACGATTCTTCCCTTCGGCACATTCGCACTCTGCCCCGGTGACCGGCTGGACCTGCACGCACCCGCGGATTCGGGGCTGGGCTGGCAGTGGTACTGCAATGGGATCCCCCTTGCCGGTGCAACCACCCCGGTGCTTCAGGCATCCGTTGCCGGGAGCTACACCGTGGTGGTGGCGCGTGGCGGGTGTGCCGACACCTCCGATGCCACGACCATCACCATGCGCGTCCCACCTGCTGCCTCCATCCTTGCCGGCGGGGCCCTGCGCTTCTGTCAGGAAGGCGAGGTCCGTCTGCACGGTCCCACCGGTCCCGACCTCCGCCACACATGGCTGCGCAATGGATCGCCGTCTGGTGACACCACCGCCTCGATCATCGTGCGCGATTCCGCATCGTGGCAGGTGGTGGTGGTCGATGCCTTCGGTTGCAGCGACACGTCGGATGCGGTGGAGGTCTGCGTGCTGCCGCTGCCATCGGCGGCCATCACCGGGCCGGGTTCCGTCTGCCCCGGCGCCACGGCGCGCTACATGCTTCCACGGCAGGGCGCACGCGCCGTCCAATGGCGCCTTTCCGGCGGTGGCTCACCGCTCACACCCATGACAGGTGATTCCGTCATCATCCGCTGGGAATCGACAGGCACGTGGTCGCTGTGTGCCACCATCACGGATCCCGCCACCGGCTGCACGCACGACACCTGCCGCGATGTCACGATCGACCTTGTGCTGACACCCGCCATCATCGCGCTCGGCCCGCTGGAATTCTGCGAGGGCGATTCCGTCATCCTCGATTGCGGCGGTGGCTGGCAGCGCCAGCGTTGGTCCACCGGCGACACCCTCCGCACGCTCACCGTGTCGCACTCCGGGTTGTATCACGTCACCGTATGGGACGACGTCGGATGCAGCGGGACGTCCGTGCCGACAGCCATCACCGTGCATCCCCGCCCGTCCATCTCGATCACCGGACCGGTCACAGCCTGTCC
>CAYUYM010000241.1:0-4538 GCA_964449305.1 uncultured Chromatiales bacterium
CCACCTCCGGGGGCGGTCGTTTCCACCCGCAGCATAAGGCCGTGATTAGCGCCCGCTTATCCCCACTAAAAAAACAACACACTAAGAGGCCGCCAGATGGCGGCCTCTTCGCGCATGCGGGGGGGATCGTAGGACGCCGGCGTTGCAATGATCACGACAATACCGTAGGTTTGGACATTCAACGCCATCACGGCGGTTATTCCTGCTCCTTGCCATGGGCTGTTGCCCGTCACGTTGATGCCTCGACTCAGCATCGGCTGCTGCCGTGGAGCGGTGCATGTGCATCACTCCGGGGGGGTGGACGGACGCGTTTCATGCCGGGAGCATTTTGCCATGGAGTCCACATGAATCCTCTCCTCCACGCTGTGCCGAGCAGGGCTGATGCCCTGCGTTCCCTCATCATGTTTCTCACAGGGGTCATCGCCCTGTTTCTCAGTATCCACGCACCGGCCACGGCCCAATTGACCGGGACCCACTCCATTCCCGGATCCTATGCCACGATTGCCGAGGCAATCACCGCGCTGAATACGCAGGGAGTGAGCGGACCGGTGACATTCGACATTGCCTCCGGTCACACGGAGACGGCCTGCAATCTGATGCTGACCACAACCAGTCCCACTGCGGCGGCTCCCGTGGTGTTCCGGCATGCCGGGAGCGGGCCCCGCCCCTGCATCACCGCGGCAGCCGGCGGGGGATCTGCCGACGGGATCCTCGAGATCCAGGGAACGGATTACGTCACCATCGACGGCATCGAGTTCGCTGAAGGCGGCGGCAACACCACATCCACGACACGCATGGAATGGGGGATTGGCATCTTCCCCGATTCCCCAACCAACGCATCGCATCACATCACCATACGGAACTGTTACATCCATCTTGCTTCAGGTGCCACAAGTGTGCGAGGCGGCATCTATCTGGACAACGCCCGGCGGCAGGGTATTCAAACCGTCATCCCCACAAGCATTGAGGGCGTGAGCTCGCAGTGTGCGTTCTCCGGCAACGCCATCAGCGGCTGTTATCACGGCATATGCATGGAGGGGGCGGACTCGGTGGCGTTCCGCGCATACGGCCAATCCAACACGATTGGTGTGGACGGCGGGAACATCATCAGCGAGTTTGGAGGCGGATCGCAATGGGCGGCCGGCATCTACGCCACGTATCAGGATGATCTGCGGATCGAGAACAACCAAGTGAGTGGTGGCTACGGGACCACATCCAATCTGTTTGGCGTGTTTGTGCACAAGGGGGGATCGAACAGCACCACCATCAGTTCCAACAGCATCCGCATCTGGACGAACGCCTCAGTGATCGGAGTTGTCGGCATCTGTACACAGACCGGCAGCAATCCGCGCAACAACACCACGGCGATTCAGGACAACACCATTTCGAACTGCGTGTTGACCTCGGCGACGAGTGGCAGCTTCACCGGCATTTCGAACGCGGCGTTTCCCGCCCACCTCTCCATCACCGGGAACAGCATCAGTTCCAACCACGTTGGAGGCCCATCATCCACCGGCACAAGTTTTCAGGGCATCTCGAACACGGCGTTCATTGGCACGGTCAGCACCGTCGAGGGAAACACCATTGCACAGAACATTCTTCGATCCTCCAACGGGCAGTTCAACGGCATCCGGCAGGCTTCGCTCGGCTCCATGATGTCGATGCACGGCAACGCAATCAGTGACAACCATGCATACAGCAACGGAGCGATGAACGGTGTCTCGGTGGAAATGGTGGAAACCGTTCAGATCACCGACAACACGCTGTTGAACAATGTGAAGACCGGATCCGGATGGCTCACCGGGATCACCATCACGGGTGGGAGCATCACCATCAGCGGAAACGATGTGTCCGGTCTGGCGCTCGAAACGCCTGCGACCTCGACAGAAAGCGGAGTCCGGGGGATCAGCGTGAGCGGCACAACGACGGGGGAAAACATCACCGACAACGCCGTCACGGTTCTCGGGATGACAGGAGACAACACCTCGCTTGCAGGCAGCGTGTATGCGGTTCACATCAGTTCCGCGTCATCGTGGCCGGGGCGCACCATCGCGAACAACCGGCTGTCGAATCTCATGTTTGAAACCACCGGCACGGGCGCGGCCACGGTTGCTGGCGTCACTGTGGGTGGCACGGGCGGCAGCCTGGTGAAGGCCAACAGGATCACGGCACTGCATGCCGGGAAGCCGACGTCAAGCTGCCATGGCATCCTGCTCAACGGCGGCAATGACACGCGGATCATCAACAATGGAATCGCCGATCTCACCATCTCGACGGCATCGGGCAGCAACCGTCTGAGCGGCATCACCATCAGCGGCGGGCAGTCGGCGTTGGTCGCCTACAACACGGTCATGCTTCACAGCCCCTCCGTCACCGCGGGCGTCTTCGGCAGCAGTGCGCTCACCTGCACCATCAACACTCCCGTGAAGGTGTGCAACAACATCCTCGTCAACCAGTCGGAGCACGGACCTGCTGCCGGGTCGTTCACAGCCGCGTATCGTCGACTTGGTGCGATGCTTTCCACCCATGATGCAGCATCGGGGCACAACTGCCTGTACGTGTTCAATCCAGCGTCCGACACGGCGAATGTCCTGTATGTCGATGGCATGCAGACGCATACCAGCCGCACGATCACGGAATACCTTGCGGTGATGTCGCCGCGTGAAGCGGGATCGTTCATGGAGCTGCCACCGGTGGCCGCGTATTCGATGGCCGCATTTCCTGCGATACGTCCAGGAATTCCGACGCTGTGTGAATCAGGTGGTGTGCGAATCACCAGCCCCGCTGTCACCACCGATTTCGAGGGTGATCTGCGGCAGGGGGAGCCCGGCTATCCCGGAACAGGTACGGCGCCCGACGTGGGTGCGGATGAGTTCGGTCCCATGTGCCCGGTGATCGCGGCCCCCGTGGTTGCACAGCCCGTGTTGTGTGGAGCGGCATCGATTCCCACGGTGAGCTCCGGTGCCGGGCCGGGACAGCACTACCACTGGTACGATGCTGCAGCGGAGGGCAACCTCCTCAAGTCGGGTGTCGATGAATACGATGTCAGTTTCACTCCATCACCCCAGCCCACATCCACCAGCACATACTGGGTGGCAGTGATGGAGGGGGATGTCTGCTCATCGCCGCGGGTTCCGGTCACGGTCACGGTGCTGGAACCTGCGTTTGCCGGGGCGGATCTTGTGGAAGTGTGCCAGGGGGATCCCGCGGTGCCGATGACATTCCAGTGCCTTGGCGGCACAGCGCCGTACACCTTCCAGTACACGATCAGCACCGATCCGGCGAATACGCACAGCGTGACGACGGTGAGCGGTGACGGAGTGGATGTGATGGCAGAGACGGCGACCACCGGCACCACGACATGGACAATCATCGGGGTGACCGATGCTGATGGATGTTCCAGGACGTTTTCTGACACACGCACAGTGTGGGTCAAGGGATGCAGCCTCACGGGATTCACGTTGTACTCAAATGCATCCGCCCCCATTCCCCTGAACGGCGTGGTGGTGGATCATCACCAGGGCGCACCGCCCATCGGTCCGACCACCGCCAGCACGGTGAGCGGGGCTTCGTTCCCTGGGTGTCCTTCGGGCTTCTTTTCGTTCACTGGTCTGCAATCCGGCATCCACTCGCTGACGTTTCAGTCCCAGGGACCCGGGGGGGCCTGGCAGACCTGGGGGGGGGTGAACTCACTCGACTATCTGGCGGTCGCACGGCATGTGGCAGGTGTACAATCGCTGCCCGGTCAGCTTCTCGTGCGTATGGCAGCGGATGTGGTGGCACCGACGACGCCCCCGACCATCACGCTTGCTGACGCGACAGCCATTCGAACTGCGTACCTTACAAGCTCACCAACCGGCTTCGCGATCCCCCGGCTCGTGACCACGCTGGTAACCGGTTCGACCTCAGGCAGCCCGATCACGCTCTCCGGCGCGTCGCGCATGGAGGTGTTCTTTTCCCTCTGTGCGGGTGATGTGAATGGGTCGTACACGCCACCGAATCCCCTGGTGAAAGCTGGTGCAGCAACTCGCACGATGCTCAGCACCGAAGGCACAGTGGCGGTCACCCCCGGGGAGGTGGTGGACGTACCGGTGCGTGTGGCACAGGACTGCGAGCCGGGGGCGGCGACGCTGCTGTTCCGAAGGATTCCTGGAGTGGAGATCCTTGGTGCCACAGTGCCGGCGGTACCGGACGACGAGCAGCCGGAGCTGGCAAATACGAGTGAGGGCACGGGAGTGTATTGGAGCACGATGCACCCGCATCTTGTACACACGGGTGAGACGCTGATGCTGCTGCGGCTGCAGGTCGGAGAGCATGCGAGGAATGCGGAACCGATCTGCCTGGAGCTCGCGGACCGGGATGAATCGGAGCTGGGTGATGCGGCCGGCCTGCCGATCCCCGGTGCCCGCGTGCGCATCGCGTCGCTCCATGTGACAGTCGCACCCGCATCGGTCGATCTGCATCCCAATCCCGTGCGCGGCCCCTCGACCGTGCACTGCACCGTGCCATTCGACGGCATGGTGACCATGGTGCTGTTC
>CAYUYM010000242.1:0-4478 GCA_964449305.1 uncultured Chromatiales bacterium
CACTGGCAAAACTCCCGGCAGAGATGACTGTGTTCGCTGGCTGGCGTGAGAAGTGATGTCGGCTGTCCAGAGCTGGCTCCATCGCCCCCTTCCGCTGCCGCCGCGCCACCCCCACTTCTCACAATTGCCTTTTGGATGCTGAATTCGTACTATTCGGCATCGCCTTTGTGGGGCGGGCACTCCTGCTGTTCCACCATCGCTCTCATCGCATCTGACTCTCCCGAAGCCGCTGTGCGTGTCCGCAGTCCGGGGTTTCTGTCCGCCTTCCGTCAACAACCAATGACCTGACCATCGCCCTGTGTCCCTTTCCCCGCCCTCATGAACCCTCCAGCCTCGCATCACAACCAGCCCGTGGATACTCCCCGCGTCGGGCAGATGGTCGTTGTCCGATCCCGGCGCTGGCTCGTCGATGAGGTGGTGGAGCCGGCCTCGCCCGGCACGTCGCCTCTCGTGCGGCTCTCATGCGCCGATGATGATGCGCAGGGACAGGCGTTGGAGGTGTGGTGGGACCATGAAATCGACCACCTGATTCTCGAGGAGGAAAACTGGGGGAGCCTGGCCTCACATGGCTTCGATACACCGAACCGGTTTGCAGCCTATCTCAACACCCTCAAATGGAACTGCGTCACTGCCACCAATCCAGGTCTGTTTCAGTCGCCCTTCAGGGCCGGCATCACCATCGATGCATACCAGATGGAGCCGCTGCGCAAGGCCCTGCTGCTCCCGCGCGTGAGCCTGTTCATCGGCGATGATACGGGCCTGGGCAAGACCATCGAAGCGGGGCTCATTGCGCGGGAGTTGCTCCTCCGCAAGAAGGTCAAGTCCATCGTGGTTGCGGCACCACCCTCCGTGCTCGAACAATGGAAGGCGGAACTCGAGGAACGCTTCGGCCTCGTGTTTGAAGTCCTCGACCGTTCCCACCTCACCAGGATGCGTCGTGAACGCGGCTTCGGTGTAAATCCGTGGCGCACACACAGCCGCTTCCTTGTGTCGCACAATCTGCTCACCGATCCGGTCTACGTGGATCCACTGCGGGAATGGCTCGGGCAGCTTCTCCCCGGCAGTCTCTTCATTCTCGATGAAGCCCATCACGCCGCCCCGTCTTCCGGCGGCAGGTATGGCATCGAAAACAAATTCACCCGCGCCATCCGCGATCTTGCAGGACGCTTCGAGCATCGCCTGTTCCTCTCGGCAACACCGCACAACGGCCATTCCAACAGCTTCTCCACATTGCTCGAGCTTCTCGATCCCTACCGCTTCACCCGCGGGGTCAAGGTCCGGCAGCAGGCGCTCAACGAGGTCATGGTCCGCCGTATCAAGGAGGACATCCGCTCCATCCAGGGCGGCTTCCCGAAGCGCGATGTCGTCCGCGTCGAGATCAGCGGGCTTCCCGACGATGCACCGGAGCTCGTGCTCTCGCAGCTTCTGGATGAATACCGCGAACTGCGTGAAAAACGGTTTGCGACAACAACGAAGCGGTCCCGAGCGGCCGCGGGGCTGCTCGTGGTGGGGCTCCAACAGCGGCTTCTCTCATCAATCGAAGCCTTTGCGCGATCGCTGAAAATTCACATCGCCACCGTGACCCGCCATTGGGAGCAGGGCGCTACAGCGGCCGCAACGCTGACGGGCAATGGGCAGACCTCGATTCTGGTGACCTCCGCGGACGCTGATGACGATCGCGCTGAATGGTCGGCCGAGGATGAGGAACAGGCGGAGACGGCAGCCATTGAGGCCGCTGTTGCACACGAGGAGGCTGCGATCCCCGGTGATGCCGGCGCTCTGGCGATGTGGCACAAGGAACTCGCCCTGCTCATGCGCATGCGGGAGATCGCCGACAGGCATCGCTACAGCCCCGATGCGAAGGCACGAAAGCTTGTTGACTGGATTCGAGAGAATTGCTGTCCCGATCTTCCGCCCTTCGGCATGCGACACAGCGGCCCGCCCGCACAATGGAACAACCGTCGTGTCCTGATATTCACCGAGAATCGCGAGGGCACGAAGCGCCATCTCCGCGACATCATCGAGCAGGCCATCGAGGGCACGCATCGCGCTGAGCAGCGGATCGAGGTGATCGATGGCCTGACCAGCAGCACACGCCGCAAGGAGATTCAACGGCGCTTCAACACCGATCCGGCGAAGGACCCGCTCCGCATTCTCCTGGCAACGGATGCCGCACGCGAGGGACTCAACTTCCAGGCGCATTGCGCGGACCTCTTTCACTTTGACCTCCCATGGAATCCCGGCCGCATTGAACAACGCAATGGCCGCATCGACCGCAAGCTCCAACCTGCGGACGAGGTGCGGTGCCATTATTTCGTCCTGCCCCAGCGTGTGGAGGACCATGTGCTCGAGGTGCTCGTGCGCAAGACCGACACCATCCGCAGGGAACTGGGCAGCCTCTCGAAGGTGATCGATGACCAGCTTGAGAAGCAGCTCGGCATGGGCATCCGCCATCGCGATGCCGACAAACTTGCGCATGCCATTCAGGCGGCCAACCTCGATGCGGAAAAACGCAAGGCGGCCGAGGACGAGCTGGAGTCGGCACGCGCTCGTCAGGATGAACTCAAGGACCAGATCAGCCGCTGCCAGGAATTGTTGCAGGAGTCCCGCACCTGGACTGGCTTCGATGCGGCGCCGTTCCGCGATGCGCTTCAATGCTCGCTGGACATCCTCGGCGCCGGGGGACTCACCGAAGCGGTGGATGAACACGGGCGCCGGATCTGGACTTTCCCGCCGCTCGATCGCCGCGCTGAAACGGATCCAACCTGGGCCGCCACGCTCGACACGCTCCGCGTCCCGAGGCTGAAGGACCAGAAGGTGGCCGATTGGCGGCGCGAGGCGCCGATACGGCCCGTGGTGTTCGAGGATACGGGCACACTGTCCGAGGACACCGTGCATCTGCACCTCGACCAGCGCATGGCCCAGCGTCTTCTGGCCCGCTTCCGTTCCCAGGGTTTCATCCACCACGACCTTTCTCGTGCATGCCTGGCGCAGGTGGCGGACTCCATCCCGCGTGTGGTCCTGCTCGGCCGCCTTTCGCTTTTCGGCAGCGGCGCCGAGCGACTGCACGAGGAGCTGGTGCCGCTCGCGGCGCGATGGGTCGATCCCGCGCATCGCAAGGGTGGACTCAAAGCGTATGCCCGTGAAGCCGAACGCAACACGCTTGCCCTGCTTGAGGCATCGCTCAAGGACAGCCGCCGCCGGGCGCCTGATCCGGTGATCCAGCGTCGGCTGCTCGATGCCGCTGCACGCGACATCCAGGAACTCCTCCCGCAGCTTGAACCACGCGCCGAGGAACTGTCCACGCTGGCAAAAGAAAAGCTATGGAAGCGCGGACTGGCCGAAGAGAAGAATCTGCGTGATACGCTGGAACGGCAGCGCGAACGCGTGCAGGAGGAGCTCGACAGAAAGGAGGGCAGGCAGCAGCAGATGGAGATGGAGTTCAGCGCCGAAGAACGGCGTCAGGTCGAATCCGACATACGGTCCTGGAAGAGCCGCCTCATCCAGTTCGATCGCGATCTTGCGACCGAGCCGCAGCGGGTGAGGGAATTCTATGATGTGCATGCTCAAAGGATTGAGCCCATCGGTCTTGTGTATCTCTGGCCGGAGAGCAACTGATGGCGACGATGATCCTTTGTCCGCTGGCTTCCACCCTGCCATCCACCGATGGGATTTTCCAAATTTTCATGATATTGATGCACCATATGTCAGAAAAGCATCGGGTCGACGCACCATGAGCACGCAAGCAACGGATCAATTGATCCAACATCTCCGACCGCAGGGGTTTCTCTCCTTTGCCCCTGATTTTCCGGGCATCGAGCTTCGACAGTTGAATGTGTTCATCGGGCCCAATGGCAGTGGGAAGTCGAACCTGATCGAGGCAATCAACCTGTTGCGATCGTCACCCATCGATTGGCGGGACGTCACACGAAAGGGTGGTGGTGTGACACATTGGGTCTGGAAGGGCAGTGTCGATGGGAAGGCTTCGCTGGAGAGCATTCTGAAAATGCCGGACAGAACCCCTCTGCTGCGCCACAGCGTCCAGTTCTCCGTGGAGTCGCAGGCGTTCACGCTTGATGATGAGCGTGTGGAATATCAACATCCGAAGCATGGAGAGGAGAAGCCGTTCTTCTTCTACCACTACCTGAACGGCCATCCCATGGTCAATCAGAAGGACAATGGCACCCGCCGGCTGGCACGAGACACCGTGGAACCGAATCTGTCGATCCTGGCGCAGCGCCGTGACCCTGAGTTGTATCCCGAACTGGCATGGCTGGCAAAAAGCTATGACAGCATTCGGATCTATCGTGAATGGGCATTCGGCCGGAATGCTCCATTTCGAGTGCCTCAGCAAGCCGACAGCCGGAATGACATCCTTGAGGAGGATTTTTCCAACCTCGGCATGTTTTTGAATCGGTTGAAATGTAATCGCCAGATAGAAATGTCAGTAGAATACGCCAAGTAGAAATGTCAGTGAT
>CAYUYM010000243.1:0-4439 GCA_964449305.1 uncultured Chromatiales bacterium
GTAGCGCGGGTAGGTGAAGTTGTCGTCGTCGCCGCCGAAGAAGCCGAGCTGGAGCTCGGGGGCGAACACGAGGCGGACATCGTTGTACTGCTTGTAGTAGTACGCCGAGAACTTGCCGCCGTTGTACAGCGTCACCACGTTGCAGGTGATGTTGTTGGCCTTGTCGGCACCGGCGTCCTGGATCTCGGAGACGGCCTTTCGGCGGGCGGCGAGCTTGTCTGCGTCGGTGGTGGCGGCATCGATGGCGGCGTGGACCTTTGCCGTGACATCCTCAATGCGGACGAGCTGCTGAACGAAGAGGCCGTCCACCTTGCGCTCATCCTCGAAGGTGCGGGCGATGAAGCCGTTCTCCGTGAGGTTCTCGCCTTCCTTGGACACCTTTTCCACGCTCTCGCGAGCGCAGTGATGGTTGGTCATGACCAGGCCGTCGGCGCTGACAAAGGACGAACTGCAATAGGTGGCGAAGCGGAGGGCCGACATGCGCACATCATCGAGCCATTCCTGCGTGGGGCGGAAGCCGTAGGTCTGCTGGAAGTAATCGATCGGGGGATTGTCGAAGGTCCACATCCGTCCGCCATCGAACGGCTGGGCCTTGACATTGCTGACGGCGGCAGCGGAGATTTCGCCGTAGGTTTTGAATCCGTTGTCCGTGGTGTTCTGGGACGAGCTGCAGCCCGAAAAGACGGCGAGCGCCACCAGAAGCACGAAGGCCGGGATCATGCGAAAGCGTGAGTGCATCGGTCAAATCCTTGGTATGTGTGATGAGGGTGATCGTGGGGGCGGGTTACTTCGCCATCCTGCCTGTTTCAAGCTCCTGGGCGATGCGAAGGGCCTTGTAGATGTGACGGACGACGGCAAGGATGCCGGAGGAGTGCACGGCCACGGTGCGGTTGCCCATGTCCTCGGCAAAGATGTAATCGCCGGGGAGGCTTTCGATGTTGCCATCGAACACAAGGCCGACCACTTCCTTGTTTTTATTGATCATCGGCGAACCGGAATTGCCACCGATGATGTCGCTGGTGGAGACCACGTTGAACGGGGTTCCCAGGTCGAATTCCTGCGGCGGATTCTTCCATGGCCCGGGGAGTTCCCAGGCTTCCTCGCCGGCGAAGGAGGCCGCGCGATCGTACATGCCATAGAACGTGGTGAAGGGCGGTGCAACGGTGCCATTGTACGGGAAACCGCTGACAACGCCGTCGGCGAGGCGCAGGGTGAAGGTGGCATCGGGAGGGATCGTGGTGCCATACACATCGAAAAGGGCGCGCCCCAGCATGGACACGTTCACCTGGTCGCGGGCGCTGAGCTCGGCGTTGATCTTCGCCGCCTTCATGAATCGTGGATACATCATCCGGGCCAGGGCGATGAAGGGATCGGTGGAGGCATCGATGGCCGTGGGACCACCCGAGACCAGCGCCTCGAGCGTGCCGGCATCCTTCATCTTCGTGGTGGTGATGAAGCGCTTTGCGGCATCGAGCGGTGTGGAACCACCGATGAACGCGAGAACGGGATCACCCGCCGGCAGCCAGCGCTGCATCATCTCGAATTGCTTCTCGAGCGTCATCAGGTCCATCTCGTCATCCACGGTGAGGCCCTTTGCCAGCAGGCGTTTCTGGAGCTCGAGGGATGTTCCGACAAAGGTGGTGTCGCGTTTGTCGACAGGGAGGGCCATGTTCGCCCCATAGCGGACGATCGCGGAGGCACGGGCAAGGTAGTCCGAGGCGAGCATGCCTGCGGAACGGAGGGCGAGGAAATCCGGAGCGTTCTCACGCATGGTGACGCGGGCGGCGGCGATCTCGTCCCAGAGATGTCCGTACTTCGCCTTCAGCTCGGGCCTGGCCTCGACGGCCGCGCGGAACTGGCGGTCGAAATCGCGACGGCGCTGCATGAGCACATCGTCGCGCAGCCCGGCGAGCTGCCCGCGATAGGCTTTCTGACTGTTGGAAATGCTCAGGATCTGTGTGCGCAGGGTGGCCTTCTTCTCGGGATGCTTTTCGCTGTACTTCACCATCACTTCGAGTCGATCGTCGAGCGACTTCGAGATGTAGGGATACTGGATGTCACGATTGTAGGCGAGCTGATCCGCGGTGTTGAGGCGCGAGGTGCGCCCGGGATTGCCGACCACGAACACGGTCTCTCCGTCGGCTGCGCCCGCCTTGCTCCAGCGGAAGAAGTGCTCCGTCTTGAGTGGGGTTCCATCGTCGCCATAGACACGGACGAAGGAGCAGTCGAAGGCGTAGCGCGGATAGGTGAAGTTGTCGAACTCGCCGCCAAAGTGGGCGGCCAGAAGATGCGGAGCGAACACGAGGCGGACGTCCTCGTAGCGCTTGTAGATGTAGGCCGAGTATTTGCCACCGTTGTAGAGTGTGACCACGTTGCAGCGCAGCCTGGTCTCGTCGGAAATGCGGGTCTGGATGTCCTCGATGGCCTTGCGGCGCGCGAGCACCTTGGCATCGTCCGTCGGGGCCATGTCCATGGCGGACTGGACTTCGGCGGACACATCGCGCAGCTCCACGAGCTGATCCACATACAGGCCGGGCACCCTGCGTTCGTCGGCCAGGGTGGGGGCGTAGAAGCCCTCGTCGAGGAGGTTCTCGCCATCCTTCTGCACCTGCTCCACATTGCGGCGCACGCAGTGATGGTTGGTCATGACCAGGCCGTCGGCGCTCACAAAGGAGGCCGAGCATCCGCCACCGTAGCGGAGGCTGCTCATGCGCACGTCGTTGAGCCAGGTGTTGTCGGCCGAGAAGCCGTAGGTTTTCCGGAGGTAGTCCACCGGCGGATTGTCGAAGGTCCACATGCGGCCGCCATCGAAGGGGCCGGCCTTGATCTTCGCAAGCTCGGCACGGCGCATCGCGTCATACTCGGAGAGCGATGCCTGCTGCGATCCACCGCAGCTCATCAGCAGAAGCGAAACGAGGGGCAGGAAGACACAGGGAAGAATCAATCGTCGCAGTGTGTTCATGAAAGGTTCCGTGGAAATGAATGGTATGTGATCGATGTGCTGCCGGGAAGAGGGATGGCGCGAGGCAGATTTCCAGTATTCGTCTGATGCGCACATTGGTTGCAATGTGGCAAATTTTCCCGACTTCACCAGCGCAGCCGGCGCCGGATGATCTTGTCGAATCCATACCGCACCTTGGATGGCACGGCGGCCAGGGAGAGCCTGTTGATCGGAAAGGCGAAGGATGGTTCGAAGTAGCAGTTGATGGAGCAGCCCGTGCAGAATGCATGCCTCCCCTGCTGCCGGGCGTGCCATTTCCTGCGCGGCGAGCGCAGCGCTGCGGCGAGGTCGCCGTCGATGGGGATCTTCTCGTTGTGGAAATGGTAGCAGGGAAGCAGGATCTCGTCGTCGGGCGAAACGACGATGACGCGCGTCACCGCACGGCACAGGGGATGCGATGTGTCGTTCCCCCCCTGCCGGCGCAGCTTGATGAAGGACGGGTTGAGGTACACCATCGGTTTGCGCCCGAACGCGGTGATCGCCTCCATGGTGTCCGGGTTCATGGATTCGGGACGGAAGTATTCGAACACGGGGTTGAGCATGAGCAGAAGCCCGTGCGAGCGGGCCAGATCGTACATCTCCGCCAGGTGGTGCACATTGGCATCGGTCACGGTGAAGAGGATGTCCGGATGCTCCCCAAGCTCCTGCGCGATGTGGATGGATTCCATGACGCGGGCAAAGCAGGCCACCCCGCGCGATGCGTCGTGCTCGGCGGGCACGGGGGAATCGAGTGAGAAATGGAGCAGATACACCGTGCCACGCAGACGCTCAGCATGGCGCGGATACAGGAGGCAGTTGGTGGTGATGCTTGTCCTCATGCCGAGAGAGGTCGCCACCCGGGTGAAGGCGGCCACATCAGGGTGCAGGAGCGGCTCCCCTCCGGTGAAGTCGATGAAGCGCACTCCCGCCTGCCGCAGGGCGGGCAGGTTGGCGATCACAGTGGCCGTGTCAGCCGGCCGTGAGGCACGAAACGCATCGTGATCCCCGAAATGGCAGAAGTCACAGGTGGCGTTGCAGCGGTAGGTGATATAGTAATTGCAGAGGATCGGCATACGCGTCAGGAAAAATCGACGGGAATATAGCACCGCCCCGGCGAATTTCCCCCTTTTGACGTCCCGTTTCTTTGCCGTAGTTTTCCCCCGGCATGGAGCACACAACGTGAAATTCACCCCCACACCACGGAACATCGGCAGGATCATTCTCGGCATCATTGCCGTGTATGCGCTCTGGCAGTACTATTCGCTTCCCGGCGCCGCCATTCTCGCCCTGCAGGACACTCCCCCCTCGGAATCCGCTCTCATGCGCCAGCGCATGGCCGATGCCGAGGACGACCGTGAGCTGCAATACGAATTCGTGCCGATGGAGAAGATCTCGCCGTACTTCATCCGCGCCGTGCAGGCCGTGGAGGACGGCGGGTTCTACCGGCACTCCGGCATCG
>CAYUYM010000244.1:0-4436 GCA_964449305.1 uncultured Chromatiales bacterium
GATGCCGTCGCGGAGCTGGCGGCCGTCTGCGCCAGGCGCAGGTGTGAGCGCGGCATCGACCACGGGATCAGGCGCTGCGAAGCCCGTCCCCTCGCAGCGCGTCACGGCGAGGCGGCGCGAGCCGGCACGCGCATCATCGCGGCTGATGGTGATCCAGAATTCCACGCCCGTGGGCGCGTTGCGGAAGCAGCCGGCATAGCGGTGCTGCCCGCTCCTGCCGGTCATGGAACCGGGCTGTGCCTGCACAGACACTCCGCAGATGAGCAGCAGCAGGACGAGGAGCGGCAGTCGGTTCATGGGACATGTGCATGGAATGGTGTTCATGGATGTCCTCGCTGTCAGAAGGGATAGGCGAAAAAGCAGCGTGCTGCTGTCGGCTCGCCGGGGTTGATGATCAATTGCTTGAAGTACAGCACCCCACAGTCGCCACTGCTTGTGCTGAAGATCACGACATCCTCTTCTCGTGCCGTCACGGTGCTCGTTCCGCCGGGCTGTCCACATGCGAGGAGATACATGGGATCATCCTGGATGTCCTGGATCAACAGGGCCGTGCTCCCGAACTTCTTGTTGGTCAGAATGCGAAACGTCAGGTACGAGGAGGTGAACGTGACAGTACGTGGCCCCGTGCTGATCCCGGCGGAATCGATGTGCACATAGGAACGCTTCACGGCATCGGGGTCCTCGGAGTACTCCAGGGTGCCATCCTCCTGAAGAATCATGCTGCTGCCTGTTTTCCAGGTGCACTCCTTGAGGTTGCCTTCGGAAGGCGACAGGCAGGGCGATGTGCTGTTCGGAAGCCGGTCTTCGTAGGCCTTCCCAACCAGGGGAATGGAGGCGTTGATGCAACCACTGATTCGCAGCAGATCGTTGAACACGAAGATGCCAGGATTGGTCCTCCCATTGGGGTACACCGTGTGGCCATCGGGTGTGAAGATCATCGCGAAACTCACCTTCCCCTTTGCGGGAATGTCGATCACCGTGGTGTTGTCGATGGTGCGTGCAGGGCCGCTTTCCTGCCGGATCAGAAAGAGCTTCGGATTCCCAATCTGCAACTGCACCTGGCTTGGGCAGTCTCCGTCGTTCTTCATCAGGAAGCGATACCACACCTTCCGTAGTCCGACGCATTGGACCAGGTTCCACGGACCTGCAGCCGGACCCAGCAGATGGCCGGCCTGATACGGCGGGCTGTCGGGCACGATGGTGCACGTCGCCACACCATGCCGCCCGCTGAGCACGATGGCCAGCTTGTCGTTGCAGGGCATGGCCGATCCATAGGGATCCTTCGTCGTGATGGAGTAGATGAGCGAGTCCGTGTACACCCCCGGTCCCATCTGCGAGGGATCAAAGGTGCAGGTGAGGGGTCCGAGCTGCTGCCCCGGATCCACGGTGATGGGCAGATTGTACGGGGTGGAACCGATGGTGCCGTACACGAACGCTCCGGAGGTGAAGGATTCGTTGGGCAGCAGGGTGAGCTCCCAGCGGCAGCCGCTGCTGCCGTTGCGGTTGTTGAACACGGCATCCAGCTTCACCGAGCGCTGGATGGGCGCCCCGCCGGCGCAGAAATTCCCCGCGTCGTTGGTCACCCGGTAGCGCCCCTTGGGGAGCTCGGGGCACTTGCAGGTCTCGCAGGGCCCGGCTCCGATGGAGAGCGGCATGTCGATGCTCATGCTGTTCGTGTCGCAGCGCGCACGCAGCCTCGCCAGCACGGCTGTCGCAGCCAGCGGGGTCGTCGTCGTGTAGCGCACGATCAGGTGATAGCGCGCCCTGGCCGGGATGGTGCCCCCGGGCATGCGCACGCCGTTGGAGTCGGTGACCACAAGCTCATGCGTGAGACCGGCAAGTGCCGGCATGAAGGTGACCTCCGGCGTCAGATCGCAGGGGCAGGAGTTGCGGTAGCTCCGCGACATCACCTCGGCGCTGGTGACCGTCGGCAGGCAGATGGAGATGGTGCGGCTCGGCTCCATGCTCTGCCCCCCGCAGCGTGTCGCCGCGTTGTAGACCATCACCAGTGTCAGCTCCGAGGCGCTGCATGGCACGAGATGCTCCACACGAACATCAAGGTACTCATCGTTCGGACGCACGGCGAGGAGGGTGTGCACGCGGCCCTCCGCCGGCACGGCCAGTGGGATCACCGCCACGCCGGTGCTGTCGGTGGTGGCCATCGAGGTCAACTGTGCGTCTGTCACGCCGCCTCCTGCGGCATGACGGATCGTGATGTTCTCCATCGGCGTCCCGATGTCGTCCACCACATGCACGCGCAGCACGGCGTTCAGTTCCAGTGTGGGTTCCGTCGGGTCCTGGCAGGCGGTGAAGGATGTCGCGATCCAGAGCATGGCCGCGATGGGGAGCAGTGCTCCGAACAGGAGGAAGGGATGTCTGCGCATGATGGTGCTCGTTGATGGTGACATGATGACGTCCTACCACGGGAAACGATAGGCCAGCGTGATGACGAGGGATGTGATCGCGTTGGTGTTCAGGATCCGCCGCTCCTGGCAGGTGGGGCAGGGTGTGGCGAGCTGAAGCTCCATCCAGCGGTACCCGGCCATCAGCGCCACGTTGCCGAGGGAGATGCCCCCGCCAGCACCGAACAGCATCTGATCGCGCCGGTCGCCCGGGTTGATGACCTCCGCCGATGCGTTGCCGTCGAAGGATCCATCGACAATCATCCCGCCTTCCACATAGAGGAACGCCTTGAAGCGCGTCTCCTCGAGTCTGTAGATGTGGATGGCCAGCGAGGTGGAATCCACCCGGGGGGATCGCGTCGACTCCGTGAACACTGCGGGATCGGGCTGTGGCGGCCGCGTCCCTGCGTCGTGCAGTGCGCAGGAGTCGGGCATGAAATGCACCGTGTCGGAAATGCGGTTTGCCAGGCAGGGCAGCGTGAAGCGCAGCTGCCCGAGCAGCGGGAAGCGCAGCCGCCCACCCTCCGAGATGACGCCGCCGCCGACATGGAGCGACACGAAGCGGCTCAGCAGCGCGCCGAGCGGTGCCACAAGCACCTGGGCGCCGAACCACGTGTTGTCGACACCGATGCTGCGGCGGGACGTGTCACCACCGGCCCAGCCGCCGACAACCCCGAGCTCCACCATCGAGGTGCGTGTCGATGGCGCACGGCGTGGGACGAACTCCCGTGCCGGCAGCAGCGGCAGCTCGTGCTGGCCACCGCCGCCACCAAGGTCGGACCACAGCATCCGCATGTCCTGCTGCATGGCATTGGCGATGGACGTGAGACACAGGCCGCGCGCGTCATCGGTGAACAGCGCCAGGCCCTGGACGCCCTCCGAGAACTCCCCGGTGTGGACACGACGGATGGCGCGGACTCCGCTCACCATCCCCTGACCGGCGGTGACGGTGACAGATGCCGGGCCGAGAACCGATTGAACGGAACAGATCGTGCAGGAGTCCACACCCGCCTGCGCCAGGGCGTCGGCGCTCCACAGGACGAGGACCAGAAGAAGAAGTGGATGTTTCATGCGGATGTCTCTTGTGGGAGGGTGACGTGGTCAGTGATCCTGTCGGAAGGGAAGGCGCACGGTGATGTCCACGGTGCGCGAGTACATGCGTCCTTCCGGTGTCGAGTTGTCGTAGAGCATTCTGCGCTCGCCCTCGCCGTGTGCCCTGGTTCCGGGCACGCCGAGCGCGGCGGCAACCGCGGCGGCGCGGCGTTCGGAGAGCGCGAGGTTCACATCATCCGCACCCACGCGATCCGTGTGGCCCGTGATGCTGATGTCCTCCACACGCTCGAGTTCGCTGATGCGGTCCTTCAGGTACTGCAGGGTGGTCCGATGGTCCGGTGTCAACGTGCTGCTGTTGTAGTCGAAGAGAATGAGCCGGTAGTTGAAGTACTGATAGTCGCGGATGGTGGTGTCGGCCGCCTTCACCTGGAGCGTCACCTGCTTCACCGTGAACGCGTGTTCGTCGGAGGCAGCCATCGAGCCATCACTTCGTCGCGCCGTGGCCCTGACCGTGATCGGGACATCGGTCTTCGGCACGGGGTCCGTGCTGGTGTCCCATGTGGCGGAGGATCCAGCCAGTGTTCCAAAGCCGTAGAACAACTCCGTGCGCTCCTGCATGGCCCGCAGCTCCCATTCGGCGTAGGATGATCCGTGATCAAAGCCCACGGTGAAGCGGATCAACGGGGGTGTGACAAGCTTCCGGACCTCGGTGATGACCACCGGAGCCAGGATGGTGGAGTCGTCGGACGTGATCTCCACCCGTCGGTTCTCCTCATCGCAATCCTGATCGTCACGCCAGGAGACGTGCTCCGGCAGCGTGCGTGCCACCAGGGTCATGCGTGCGGGATCGATGTCCCAGATCTCCGACAGGTAGCTGCAGACCGCCTCGGCGCGCTGCCGCGACAGGCCGGTGTCGCCTTGTTCCCGCCCCTTGTCCGAAATGCATCCGGTGATCGTGATCCGGGCTGCAGGGCGTGCATG
>CAYUYM010000245.1:0-4423 GCA_964449305.1 uncultured Chromatiales bacterium
GGGCGCTCAACCGAGCGCCTTTTGTCGTATATTCCCGGGCATGCCTCGAACGTCGAAGCCTCTGCACGACAACGTGCTCTCCCGACACACGATGACATCTCTTCCCATTTCCCGCCTCGGCACGGATCTCGACTGCGCTTCCCGCCCCCAGGTGATGGGCATCCTCAATGTGACCCCGGATTCCTTCTCCGACGGTGGCCGGTTTTATTCCACAACCCATGCCGTGGATCGCGCTCTGGCGATGATCGGGGAGGGTGCCGACATCATCGACATCGGAGGTGAGTCCACGCGACCCGGTTCAGACGCGGTGGATGCCGCCGAGGAGATAGCCCGGATTCTGCCCGTGCTGTCCGCCATACGCATGCAATCCGACATCCCGATCTCTGTCGACACGAGGAAGGCAACAGTTGCGCTCGAGGCGCTGGATGCAGGTGCAGACATCATCAACGACATCAGCGCGCTGCGCCATGATCCGGGCATGGTCGATGTGATCCGTGCCCACGCCTGCCCTGTGATCCTGATGCACATGCTGGGAACACCTGCCACCATGCAGGATGCCCCGATGTACAGCGATGTGGTGTCCGACATCGCGGAGTTTTTCCGGGAGCGCCTGGATTTCTGCCATGCACGGGGTGTGGATCATGTGCTCATCGATCCCGGCATCTGCTTTGGCAAGAGGCTGGAAGACAACCTTGCATTGCTGAAGAATTTGAACGAATTTGAACGCTTCGATGTCCCCATCGTGGTCGGGACATCGCGAAAGTCGTTTCTTGGCCACATCACCGGCACAGATGCGGCGGAACGTGGCCCTGCCACACTCGCCGCAGACATCGTTGCCATGCTCCATGGAGCCTCGGTCCTCCGTGTGCATGACGTGAAGGAGCATGTCGACGCCCTGCGGGTGGTGCAGGCTATCACAGCGAAGTGGAACAGGAAGGCAGAGTGATGCTGTTCAGGATTGGATTTCTTTCCGTGGGATGGATGGATGTTCTCGACATCCTGGTCGTGACCTTTCTTTTCTACAAGCTCTATCTCGTGATGCGGGGGACCATCGCGATACAGATCTTCGTGGGCCTCCTCGTGATCTTCGCGACGAGCTATGTGGCACGCACCATCAACCTGCAGGCGCTTTCAGCGATCCTCAACACTCTGACAGAATTCTGGGTGATCGCCTTCATCATCCTGTTTCAACCGGAACTGCGGAGGCTCCTGCTGATGCTGGGGCGGGGGCGCATCTCCTCGGGCTTTTTCAAGGAGGATGTCGTCCCAACCATCACACACATCGCCGATGCCTGCGAGGAGATGGCACGCGCACAGACCGGCGCGCTCCTTGTCATCGTCCGCAGCACGGGCGTGCGCATGATCGCCGAATCGGGCATTCAGCTCAACGCCGAGGTATCCAAGCAGCTTCTTGTGTCCATCTTCAACACCAAGTCGCCGCTGCATGATGGCGCTGTGGTCATCAATGGCCGGGAAATCATGGCTGCGCGCTGCACGCTCCCCCTCACCGCCCAGCTTCAAATTGATGGCTTCATCATGGGGATGCGTCATCGCTCGGCAGTGGGGATCTCGGAACAGGCCGATGTCATTGCCATTGCCGTGTCCGAGGAGACCGGGCTCATCTCCATCGCCCGGGATGGCAAGCTCCTCCGCGGCGTGAGCAGGGAGGAACTGGTGGGGCATCTTGTCCGCGAACTGCGCATCAACGTCAAGGGGGTCATCGAATCGGTGTTCAAGAATTCCGAGGCGGAGGTGGTGAAGTGATTCAACAGAGGAGATCCGACTCCGCGTTGTTCGCTGAAGAACGCCGTGAATTGGTGGCGTTGCTTCGGCAGAGTGGCATCTCAGACGAGATGGTGCTGAGTGCGGTCGGAACGGTTCCACGCCATCTGTTCGTGGAGGAATGCCTCCAGCATCGCGCCTACGAGAACCGTTCCCTGCCGATCGCGTGCAGCCAGACCATCTCCCAACCCTACACGGTCGCCTTCATGACGCAGCTCGTACGCATCACCCGTGGGGTGAAGGTGCTGGAGGTGGGGACGGGCAGCGGCTACCAGGCGGCCATCCTCGCCGCCATGGGGGCGCGGGTGTTCACGATCGAGCGGCACTTCGACCTTCTCCAGCTTGCCCGCACCCGCTTCGATGCCCTCAGGTACAACATCGCCTCGAAGATGGGGGATGGGACCGTGGGGTGGTCGGACTACAGCCCCTTCGACAGGATGCTCGTCACGGCCGGCTCTCCCGACATTCCACGATCCCTGTTGAATCAGCTGGCCGACGGAGGCATCCTGGTCATTCCCGTCGGGTCGGAACAGTCGCAGACCATGAACGTGGTCGAGCGCCGTGGCGACACGTTCTCCACCACCGCCGTGGATTCCTTCACCTTTGTTCCCCTGATCGGCAAGGAGGGGTGGAGGAGGTGATCCAATGAAGGATGGTCGCCTCCCGCTGCTCATCCTCACCGGTCCCACGGCATCGGGCAAGACGACCGTGGGAATCGGCATCGCCCGGGAGTTGCAGGTGGACATCATCAACGCCGATTCACGCCAGATGTACCGAGGCATGACCATCGGAACGGCGAAACCCACGCCGGAAGAGCAGGCCCTGGTCCGGCATCATTGTGTTGACATTCTTGAACCGGGTGAATCGTACAGTGCCGGGCGTTTCCAGCATGATGCACTGGGGCTGATCGAGGATGCGACGGCAACCGGGAGGCTTCCGGTGGTGGTGGGCGGGGCGGGGCTGTACATCCGCGCCCTGACACAGGGCCTGAGCGAGCTGCCGCAGGCCGATCCCGTGATCCGCGCCAATCTGGATCGGATCCTTCAGGAAGAAGGGCTGGAGGCGCTGTTGGAGGAACTGCGCGTTCGGGATCCCGCTCATGCCGCCGTTGTCGACACCTCCAATCCCGTCCGCATCATCCGTGCACTTGAGGTGTGTCGCATCACCGGCAACCCTTATTCCGCCCTGCGTGAGGCACACAGGCCCGTGCTCCCGCATCGCCCCGTGCTCTTTGCGTTGCGCTGGGAGCGGACGGTGCTGTACGAACGCATCGAGGCACGCGTCGATGCCATGCTTGCCGCGGGGCTTGTCGACGAGGTCCGGGGTCTGTTGGAGGCGGGAGCCGACCCGCGCTGGCAGGCCATGCGGTCGGTGGGTTACAGTGAAGCCGTGGCGCATCTCCGCGATGAGATCACGCACGAACGCATGGTGGAGCTGATCCGGCAGCACACACGGAACCTCGCCAAACGGCAGATGACCTGGTTTTCGCATGAACCGGGAGTGGAGTGGGTCGATGTGGCCGGGGAGGGGGACCTGCCCTTCGTTGTGGGTGACATTGTGCGCCGCTTTCGGATGAGTGCGGGGGAGGGGAGAACGGCATGACGTGGAACGCGGCATGGCCCCGCGGCGTATCACGGGTGGAGAAGACATGAGAAGGCAGATGATGAAGGCGAACCATCAACAGCAGAGGTACAGCATGACACCGAAGAGACATCGGATCCTTCACCACCTGGCATGTGCCGCATTGCTGGCATGTGCGATGATCCCGGCCCGTGCCGTTGCGGGGGGGGAGGAGGTACGCTTCACGACGTCGGACAACATCGTGATCACCGGAACATTCCATGCAGCGGCCCGCAGCGCGCCCGCGGTGCTGTGTCTCCACCAATGGCGCTCGGACCGGACGGGCTTTGATCCCATCATTCCGCAACTGATCAGGGCGGGCTTCAACGTGCTGGCGATTGACATGCGAGGCAACGGCGGATCGGTGAAGACCACCGATGGTCGGACGATCGAGCCGGACAGAAGCGCACAGAAGGACGTGGAGGCGGCCATCGGCTTTCTCCGAAAACAGGCGACCGTGGCGGCGGGACGCATCGCCATCATCGGAGCCTCCTATGGGGCGAGCAATGCCGTCCTGTATGCCGCGGGTGATCCCTCGATCGCCGCGCTGGTGTTGTTGAGTCCGGGGATGAATTACTTCAACGTCCTCCCGATCGAGCCGGCGGTGCGGAAGCTGGGGGGGCGGCCGGTTCTGCTGCTCGCATCGTCGGAGGATGTCCGCTCCGTGGACGCCGTGGGGAAGATTGTCGCGATACATAATGCGACGACGCGCAAGCTCATCCTCGAAAACTGTGGTCATGGTACGGAGATGCTGGGCTGCAACAGCTCCGTCATTTCCGCGATTCTGGACTTTATTTCGGCAAACCTCTAAAAATATCGGAAATTCTGCACATGGGAGTTGATTTTCACGCTGGAATCGTTTAGATTTATGATCCTGTTCCAGATTACATGGAACAATGTGTTCTTTGGAACAAGATGCTGGCGTAGCTCAATTGGCAGAGCAGCTGATTTGTAATCAGCAGGTTACCAGTTCAAGTCTGGTCGCCAGCTCGCCGAGATTCGTTGGTGAGGTACCGAAGTG
>CAYUYM010000246.1:0-4416 GCA_964449305.1 uncultured Chromatiales bacterium
GCCAGCTCCGTCATAACCACGAAGCAGCCGCTGTGCAGCCGCGATTCCCGCTACGCCAGCTACAACGGTGGACCGGGCGGCAACCCCCAGGCCACACCGAATCAGCTCCTGTTTGCGCAGGATCCTGTCACGCTCGATGCACAGGGACGCATCCTCATCAACCAGCTCCGCGCCCAGAACTCCCTCGGGGCCAAGGCGGGCAGCTACATCGACGAGGCCGCTTCACCACCCCGCTCCATCGGCATCGCCGATCCCGCCCTCATGACCGTGATCCGACGCACGCTGCCTGTGCGCCTCACCGTCTTCACCGCATCCCTGCTGGACCGGCACGTCCACCTGGCGTGGAGAACGGAGAGCGAACGCGTGAACGCCGGCTTCATCGTTCAGCGCCGCCCCGGAGGCGGTGGCGACTGGGTGGATGTGGGACGCATCGAGGGGCATGGGACGACCAGCGAACGGAACGACTACCGCTTCATCGACGCACCCGGGGCCCTGCTCGACACGGAACTCACGCTCGAATACCGCCTCCGTCAGGTGGACTTCGACGGCTCGGTGGAGGACTCCATCGTCGCCACGGTGCGCACACGACTCGACGAGACACGCTGGCTCCTCGACCAGAACTACCCGAACCCCTTCGTGAACGAGACAGACCTCCCGGTGTGGCTGCCGCATCCCGGACACTTTCACCTCGCGGTCCACGACATCCGCGGCGCCTGCGTTGCCACGCTGCACGACGGCCCCCTGCCTCAGGGTGCCCATTACTTCCGCTGGTCGGCGCACGGTGCGACCCCGGGCATCTATCTGGCGCACGGCAGCTTCGACGGCGGCGGGAGGGAGATCCGGATGATCCTCACTCCCTGACCTTCCGCTTCAACCATGCGCTTCCCCCGGCATCCCTTTCACCATATCCCCCCACCCCGCAGGCAGGTCATCTCCATGAAACACATCCTTCCGCTTCTGCTCGCAATCCTCATCGTCTCCTGCTCCAAATCCGACCAGCCCGCCAATCCCGATGTGGTGACTGTGTCGGATCTCCTGCCGCGCGACAACGAGATCTCCGGCTGGTTGCGCGTGACCGGCGCGGAGGGGTCGTGGCAGGCGACCAACACCTCGGAACTCCAGCAGCGTATCGACGGCGGTTTCGAACTCTTCTCAAATCACGGATTTGTGGAGGGGGCGATGCAGACCTTCACGGGCCGCGTGAACACGGAGACCGGCGTATCCTGCGAGGTGCAGATCTACGATCAGAACACGGCGGAGCAGGCCGATGCCGTGTTCGACGATCCGAACAACGTCTTCACCAACCCCGTGATGCCGTCGAACCCGCCCTCGGCAAGGGCGCAGATCCAGAAGGACATCTTCTCCCACACCATGAAGTTCACCAAGGGACGGTACTACGTGCGCATGTCGATCGTGAGCGTGGACGACAAGGCCCCGCAGGTGCTCGAGGTGTTCGCTTCCAACATCGCGACAAGGATCAAGTGATGATGGACCGCCGGCGCTTCATCACCTCCTCCCTGCTGGCCATGTCGGCCCTCGGGCTGCGGCGGGGTGCGGCCGCAACCATCCCCGGGTCTGCCGACGCCATGGAACACGACCTCGCCATCATCACGAACAGCGACATCGCCGCCGGTGTCCGCGCGGCCATCGACGCGGTCGGCGGCATCCGGCGTTTCGTGTCGCCGGGAAGCATCGTGTTCCTCAAGCCGAACATGTCCTTCGCCAATCCTCCGGAATGGGGGTCGACCACGCACCCGGAGGTCATCCGCACGGTGGCGCTCGCCTGCCTCGATGCCGGGGCGAAACGTGTCGTGGCCGCCGACTACCCGATGAGCCGCGCGACGCAGTGTTTCGAGCGTTCGGGGATGACGGCACTCGCTGCGGGATTCCGGGAGTTGGGCTTCGTGGAGTTGAAGGAGGAGACGCAGTTCGACACCGTCGCGCTGCCCGAGGGGCAGGAGGTGCACGAGCTGAAGATCGCAAAGATCGCCCGCAAGGCGGACGTGTTCATCAACCTCCCCGCACTCAAGGCTCATTCGGCCACATCCGTGAGCTTCGGGCTGAAGAACCTCATGGGCCTGTTCTGGGATCGCTCACGCTTCCACCGGGATTTCGATCTGCACAATGCCATCGTTGATCTCGCCGGTGTTCTGCATCCCCATCTCACGCTGCTCACAGGCCCGATGGCGCTGGTCACCAACGGCCCGATGGGACCGGGGCGCGTGGAGCCGTTGAACACCTTCATCGCGGGCGTGAATCCTGTCGCCGTGGATGCCGCCGGGTGTGGTGTGGCCACATGGAACAACCGCGCCACCAGCCCGGAGAGCGTCCAGCATCTGGCCCGTGCCGCCGAACGCGGGCTCGGCCCCATCGATCTGTCGACGCTCTCCATCTTCCGCGGCTGATGCCGTGCGGGCGGTGTCGACATCCAACGATGCATGCCAGTGCGGCGCGGGGAACGATGCACGTCGCCACTGATGTTGTCTTTGTGCGCGCACCTGTTCGCGCACCCGAATCCACGACGCACCTCGCACTGTCGCCCGATCACACTGCTCCGGAGCTCACATGACCATGGAGGACAACAACCACACGGAGCACGTGAAGCCACACGCGCAGCAGACCACCATCCACGAGCGCATCCCCGCACGCCTGGTGCTGGAGGATGGCACCGTGTTTCACGGATGGAGCTTTGGCGCGTGCTCGGCATCACCGGGGGAGGTGGTGTTCAACACCGCCATGGCAGGGTATCCGGAGAGCATCACCGATCCCTCCCATCACGGCCAGATCCTTGCGCTGACCTATCCACTCATCGGCAACTACGGTGTGCCAGGTCGGCAGCGGGAGCATGGCATGCTGCGGTACTTCGAGTCCGACCACATCCACATCCGCGGGCTCGTGGTGTCCGACCATTCCCCCGGGTACAGCCATTGGAATGCCGATCGGAGCCTGTCGGACTGGCTTTCAGAGAGCGGCGTGCCGGGGATGTCCGGCGTCGACACACGCGCGCTCACACGGCATCTGCGTGAGCATGGCACCATGGCGGGCGCCATCGTGGCAGGTGATGCGACCATGCCGGCTCTTCCGACAGGAGCCGGGCACCCGGTGTCCGAGGTTTCCACACGCGAGGTGGTGCGCCATGGAAGTGGGCGGCTGCGCGTCCTGCTCGTCGACTGCGGCGTGAAGAACACCATCATCCGCTGCCTTCTGCGCCGCGGCGTGGAGGTGATCCGTGTGCCATGGGATTTCCCCATTCAGAGCATGGACCACGACGGTCTCCTCCTTTCGAACGGGCCAGGCGATCCCAAGGCCTGCGCGGCCACCATCGCGCAGGTTCGCACCGCCATCGAACACGACCGGCCCATCTTCGGCATCTGCCTCGGGAACCAGCTTCTGGCACTCGCCGCCGGGGGCGACACGTACAAACTTCCCTACGGGCATCGCGGGCACAACCAGCCCGTGGTGGAGGTGGGCACGACACGCGCATTCATCACCTCGCAGAATCATGGCTTTGCGGTCGACACCGCCTCCCTGCAAGGCGAATGGGAGCCGCTGTTCGTCAACCTCAACGACGGCACCAACGAGGGCCTGCGCCACACCCGCCGACCATTCTTCTCCGTGCAGTTCCACCCGGAGGCTTCGGCAGGTCCAACCGACACCGAGTTCCTCTTCGATCGCTTCATCGACCTCATGACCCACCGGCGGCCCAGGTGACAGGGCCTCCAATCCCCCATCCCATCATGTCCCAATCCTTCACCAAAGTCCTCCTCCTCGGTTCCGGCGCCCTCAAGATCGGTGAGGCGGGCGAGTTCGACTACTCCGGATCGCAGGCCTTGAAGGCGTTGCGCGAGGAGGGCATCGAGACCGTCCTGGTCAATCCCAACATCGCCACGGTGCAGACCTCCGATGGCATGGCCGACAGGATCCACTTCCTGCCGGTGACACCGTTTTTCGTGGAGAGGGTGATCGAGCGCGAGCGCCCCGACGGCATCATGCTCGCCTTCGGCGGGCAGACGGCGCTGAACTGCGGCGTGGCGCTCCATCAGTCGGGAGTGCTGCAGCGCCACGGTGTCGCTGTGCTGGGGACTCCCGTCCAGGCCATCATCGAGACGGAGGACCGCGAACTCTTCGTGCAGAAGCTTGCGCAGATCGACGTCAACACGATCCGCTCGCAGGCGGTCACCACGGTGGAGGACGCCCTCGCTGCGGCGGAAGAGCTGGGCTGGCCCGTGATCGTACGCTCAGCGTACAGCCTGGGCGGGCTGGGCAGCGGGTTCTGCGACACAGCCGACGACCTCCGAGCGCTTGCGGCGTCATCGCTCACGATGGCACGACAGATCCTGGTGGAGAAGTCGCTCAAGGGCTGGAAGGAGGTGGAGTATGAAGTGGTCCGTGACCGGTACGACAACTGCATCACCG
>CAYUYM010000247.1:0-4411 GCA_964449305.1 uncultured Chromatiales bacterium
CGGGCCAGGCCAACCACCTGGGTGTCACCATCGAGGCCGACATCATCAAACAGAAACTGCCGGAAAACAACGGCGGATTCAACGCGATCAAATTCGCGAAGACGTCGAAGATCGTCTACGAGAAACTCACCACCGACCATCCCATCGATCTCACCCGCTACCAGGTGGCGAACTGCTACATGGGTCGCGCCGGCCTCATCAACAGCGGCGGCGCCAGCTCGGGGGCGACGGATCTGGCCGAGGCGGTCCAGACGGCAGTCATCAACAAGCGGGCGGGCGGGCAGGGCCTCATCTCCGGTCGCAAGGCCTTTCAGCGTCCCATGGCCGAGGGCGTCGCGCTCCTCAACGCCATCCAGGATGTGTACCTCTGCGATGAGGTGACTGTGGCCTGATCGTGTTCCTGCGGAGGGAAAGCGAGAAGGACAAGGGTGAAGTGACAGGTGTCAGAAGGAAGAAACCACAAAGGCACGAAGAGTTTTCTTCGTGCCTTTTTTTTGCGGTGTGAGGGACCAGACGCACACGTATTTTCGCTCGAATGTTCGATTCACTGGTGGAAATGCCGGTTGAAAATTGAGAGGGGAAAAATCGGGAACACATATTCGTCAGCCTTCGTTGTAGGGAATGCCCCCCCCCCAACAACACAGGTTTGTCATGAAACTTTCAAGACTCCCATTTCTCGCAGCACTTGTGACACTGATGCTCTCCGCATCACTCCAGGCTCAACAGAGCACAACCCAGTTCGAACTCGGCATCGGCGCAGGCGGCCTGATGCCAGTGAACGAAACGAAGGACAAGCCCATCAACTTCATCAGCAACATCTATGGGATCATTCCCTTCACGGAGATGCTGAAGGCTGAGCTCAATGTGGGATATGGCCAGTTCTACACGAAGTATCCGGCGAGCACCGCCTACCCCGACGGCGCCAAAATGGAGACGGACATCATCCCGTTCACCCTGCGCCTGCGTTTCTATCCCATCGTTGAGAGCCCGGTCCTCCCCTACATCTACGCAGGTGCCGGTGGCCTGAGCTTCAACAACAAGACCCATCCCACCGAGGACATCATCCGCGCCAACGGCAAGCCCGATTACGCGAACGATGAGCTCACCTACAAGGGGACCAGTGCCGTGTTTCCCCTCGGCATCGGCTTCCAGGTGCCCCTGTCGAACCACTTCACGGTGGATGTCAATGGCGGACCGAGCCTCACGCTGAGCGACGACCTCAATCCCTCGCACGACGGCATCAAGGATGCGTACTGGACCGGCATGCTGAACCTGAGCTATCGATTCGGTTCATCCGATTCCGATTCCGACGAGGATGGTCTGCTCGACAGTGAGGAGGAGCGCCTGGGCACCAACCCCGACAATCCCGACAGCGATGGCGATGGATTGAAGGATGGTGAGGAGGTCAACTCCTACAAGACGAATCCCCTCAAGGTGGACACCGATGGCGACGGCCTGGGTGACGGGCAGGAGGTGAAGTCCGTCAAGTCCGATCCCACACGCCGCGACACCGATGGCGACGGCCTTTCCGACGGGGATGAGGTGAACACCCACAAGACCGATCCTCTGATCGTCGACACCGACAAGGACGGTCTCTCCGATGGTGACGAGGTGACCATTCACAAGACCAACCCGCTGGAGATGGACACCGATCGTGATGCATTGAACGATGGCGATGAGGTGAACACCCATCGCACCAACCCGCTGAAACCCGACACCGACGGTGACGGTCTCACCGATTTCGATGAAGTGAAGACGCACCGCACCAACCCGGGCAATCCCGACACCGATGGCGACGGCCTGAAGGATGGAGAGGAAGTGACGTCGATCAGGTCCAACCCGCTCGATCCGGACACCGACAAGGGCACCGTGAACGATGGCGCCGAGGTTGCCCGCAAGACTGATCCCCTTGATCCCTCCGACGACATTCCGCGTCTCAAGGTGGAGGTCGGCAAGAAGATGGTGCTTGAAGGCATCGTCTTCAAGACCGGCAGCGCCGAGATCATGCCGGAATCCGAGGAGATCCTGATGAAGGCCTACAACACGCTCAGCGACAACACCGGCATCGTGGTCGAGATCCACGGGTACACCGACAACGTCGGTCGCCGTGCCTCGAACATGAAGCTTTCCAAGGCGCGCGCTGAATCCGTGAAGGCATGGCTCATCGCCAAGGGCATTGCCGCCACTCGCATCACGGCGAAGGGCTTTGGTCCGGACAAGCCCATCGGTGACAACACCACCGATGAGGGTCGCCAGAAGAACCGCCGCATCGAATTCTACCGCGTCAAATAGGTGAATGGAGGCGTGGGAGAAGTGAAACGTGGTCAAGGAAGAAACCACAAAGGCACGAAGAGTTTTCTTCGTGCCTTTTCACTTCCCCCATTCCTCCCCGCAGCCGGGGCATCAGCCGATGCTGATGGTGATGCCGCCCGGAACGCAGGTGATGCGTTGACCGGGGGTGATGATGGCGGGGTGGGCGGTGCAGATGCGATGCGTGCACGGGGCGTCGGCCACGCGGCAGGTTCCATCGTCAATGACAACGGTCATGGGCCCGAGGCGTCCCTCGATCGATGCCTCCACTGGTTCGCGCAAGGAGAGGCGTGCCACCTCCCGGCCGTCGAGGTGGATGATGGCGCTGTCGGTCCAGGACGGCGAGCGGTTGGTGTAGCGCACAAGCGTGGGATGCTCCGCCGGCGGGCCGAGCGCGAGACTTGCGGCGATGTGGCGGCAGTCCACGGCGAGCAGCGAGAGGCCTGTGGCGAGATCCACTGCTGCCTCATTGTCGAGGAGCACCATCCCGGTTGGATGGGTGCCGGGCAGGATGGACTGGCGGAGACGGAGAAGGGGATCGCCGAAGTGCACGGGCAGAAGCTCCTCGATGAGGCGCTCGGCTTCCAGCGGCGTCGCCGTGAGGATGGTGAGATCGAGGTGCGGGATGCCACCGTCGCCGGTCACCACCTCGGGGAGACGGCGCTTCAGGGCCTTCTTCATGCCCGAGATTCCGGAGGTGAGAAACGATCGACGATCCATGGGGGAAATTACGAATTCCGAGTCATGAATCACGAATGGGCAGTGCGGTGAAGGGAAGGCGCAGCATGGGAAACGGTGGGCTGGCTGAGCTGCACCAGGTCAACACCAGGGCACGAAGGATGGCGCCGTGTGGCGCGGTGTTGAAGGCGTCGTTCCCACGCTCATCGGCGGGGGCATGATTGGCAATTGTCGCCTGAAACTGTACCTTTATCCGTTTTGTGGACAGCATGGCACATGGCGAAGAAAACGACAACATCGAAGAAGGCAGATCCGGCTGCAGGCGCAGTGACAACGAAGACGCACATCGTGGTGCGCGGCGCCCGCGTGAACAACCTGAAGAACATCAACATCGACTTCCCGCGCAACGGGCTCATCGTGATCACGGGTGTGAGCGGCTCCGGGAAATCGAGCCTCGCCTTCGACACGCTCTATGCCGAGGGGCAGAGGCGCTTTGTGGAGAGCCTGTCCGCCTATGCACGTCAGTTCCTCGAGCGGATGAACAAGCCCGATGTGGATCTGATCCAGGGCATCGGCCCCGCCATCGCGCTCGAACAGCGCACACCTGGTCGCAACCCACGATCCACCGTGGGCACGACGACGGAGCTCTACGATCATCTGCGCCTGCTCTTTGCGCGCATCGGTGCCACCATCTGCCGCAACGACGGCACCGTGGTGCAGCGCGATTCGGTGCAGACCGCCGTGGAGCGGCTCGATGCGCTGCCCGAGGGCACACGCATCCTCATCGCCTTCCCCATGCATGCGCACGAGGGCCACACCATCGGCGAGGAGCTCGACAACCTGCGCAAGCAGGGGTTCTCACGCATCGTGGTGGATGGTGCGGTGATGGACATCGACGAGGCCGGGGACAAGGTGACCGACAAGGCGCGCGTGCGAACGCTGGTGGATCGCATCGTGTTGCGGCCCGACAATGATCGCATGCGCCTTTCGGATTCGCTTCAGACGGCCTTCACCTCAGGTGACGGGTATGCGGAAGTCCACCTGGTGGACAGCGGCGAGGTGATCCGCTTCAGCGCGAACTTTGAATGCTCACAGTGCCACGCATCGTACCGCGAACCGGAACCGCGGTTGTTCTCCTTCAACAACCCGGCGGGCGCCTGCCCAGAATGCCAGGGCTTCGGACGCGTGACGGGTCTCGATCCGCGCCTCATCATTCCGGACCAGAACCGCACCCTCGCCGGTGGAGCCGTGCAGCCATGGACCACCCCGAAGCACAGCAGGCATCAGCGCGACCTCATCCGCATCGCCCGCGATCACGACCTGCCGGTGACGATGCCCTACCGTGATCTGACGCCGGCACAACGCGCCATCGTGTGGGAGGGGACGAAGGGGTTCATCGGCATCAACGGGTTCTTCCGCATGG
>CAYUYM010000248.1:0-4409 GCA_964449305.1 uncultured Chromatiales bacterium
ATGCCCAGAAGATTGACAATGAGAATGGCATCGCCATGTGGTTCCCGATTGATGGGGTTCCTGTCTGTACCGTGTCGGGTGAACAGCGGAATCCGAGGGCGGCGTTTGATGAGCAGGGAGGCGTGATCATCACCTGGGAGGACTATCGCAGTGGTTATTCCATCCCGGCTGTATGGGCCACCAGACTTCTGACCGCCAATGGGACAGAGGACACGACATGGGCGGGAGGAGTCCTGGTTGCGGGTGACAGTACGTACAGCGCATTCAGACCCCGGATTGTCGGGGCCAGGGATGGTGCATTCATCACCTGGACGGACAACCGCAATACCGCCGGCTGGCCGGCAACGAACAACAACGATGTCTATGCGCAGTATCTCCTTTCCGACAGTGCCATGCATCCTCGATGGATGGGGTCTCAATGGACAGCGAATGGCATCCGAGTGAATGTTGCCAGTGATGACCAGCAACAATATTCGGAGATCATCCTCGACTCCCTGTATGTCACGCCTGGTGGCCGGTGCGGCATTGTGGTTGCGTACGAGGGAAAGATCGGGAATGATCGGCAGATCATGATGGAGCATCTTGATTCCTCGGGCATGCGGTTGTGGTCGGGGCAGGATCTGCAGATCGCACCGAACCACGCAGATCAGTACACCGTGAAAATCGCTCCTGCGGGAATGCAGGACATTGGCGGGGACATCAATCGCTACGTTGTGGCGACGTGGCAGGACGACCGCAACCGGGGCGTCTCCGACGTGGATGTCTGTGCGCAGTTCGTGAACATCGACAGTGGCACACCGCAATGGCCCAACACGACCAGCCCGGTGGGATTGGAGATCGTGACGGAAGTGGACAGGCAGCTCAACCCGGATGTGATCGTGCATGAGGGGAAGGCGGCGATCGTCTGGGAGGATCTGCGTGCGTATCAGAGCAATCAGCGTGATGTCTACGCGAACATGGTGGAGCTTTCCACGCAGATTCTTGCCATGCCCACCGGTGTGGAGATATGCACGGAAGAAGGAGATCAGCAGCATGTGTGCCTGTATGTCGCGGAGGGACAGGATGAACTGTGGATCGGGTGGGAGGATTGGCGGTCGGAGAGCAACATCTACTATCAGCGACTCGACTGGACGGGCTTCTCGCCCCAGCTTCAGAACAACGGGTGGCCGGTGACACAGGCGAAGGGTGAGCAGACCGAGCCGGTGCTCGGGTGTGGGGTGTTCGTGTTTTCGGATACACGCCGGATGAGCATTGCGAATGACACACAGGCGGATCAGAACATCTATGCCCAAAGCCCGGGCTCGGAGTGCGACACCCCGACGAACATGCACTGGAAGGATGAATTCGCGAAATGGACCCCTGGTGTTGAGGCGCGAGAACACCGGTTTGTGGTCGATGGTGAAGGGTCGACGTATGTGGTGTGGGTGGAGGACAGAGTGATCAGCGCGTACAACATCAACCATCCGGGCGCCTATGCGCAGAAGTTCGACAAGGACGGTGTCCCGCGCTGGGGGAATGATGGCGTGTATCTGAACATCACGGATGGTGATTCGGCAGCCACGCCCGACCTGTGCCTCGCGGGGAATGGCGGCGCACTGTTTGCCTGGCGGGCGGATGATTCAATCGCAGTTGCCAATGTTGATGCCTCTGGTGTGCTCGTATCTCAGCAGATGGTACCGAACAGCGACAATCATGAAACCCCCCGACTCGCCGCCACGCCAGCTGGAGTATATCTGGTCTGTCATTATCCCCAAAACAATAGTTTGGATATTTCCTTCCGTAGCTGGAACAATCAGGATTTTCTGCAACTTACATCAGCCTTCGTTCAATCCGGCATCACTGATCCACGCGTCGTCTCCGATGGGTTCGGAGGATGCTACGTCCTGGGACGTGCCCCCTACGATGTTTATCACAAGCATTATCGTACCATTATTGACTACACGCAGGTTGACCATTTCCACTTCACCTCAACCGGAGAGCCGTCCTATGGATCCTATGATGTGGTGATGGACACGGAAGGCAGTCCGGCCAGCGCGAATGATCCGTATGATGCCATTGTGGCGGCGACAAATGGAACGGAGGTTTGTGCGTTCAAAATCATCAGTTCAGGATCGACTGAGTACACCTGGCCCCCCCTCAGCGATGATTGCGTCATTGAGTATGGAGGTCTGCACTCCCATGTGAGCGTGGCAGCCGACAAGATCGGACCTCAGGCGAACCTCGGAGGCGCCATCGTTGTGTGGGACAACTATGACTACTCCCAGGCCCTTGGCGAATGGACACATTCTGTCGAGACGCAGCGGGCGTCGTTCTATCCGGGATACGTCGAGACGTTCTGGAAACAGGGCTATCCTCTGAAGTTGACACCTGTCACACAGTTGATCACTCAGAATACGCAACCGGACATCACGTGCATACAACCCGACAGTGCACGCCATTTTCTTGTGGAGGATGACCAGTGCTTCGGCGTCATCGTGTGGCGGGATGACCGTGACTTCTGGTGCGGCAACGGGACGGTTGTCGTTTCGCAGTTCGTGAACTACATGGATCCGATCAAATCCTCGAGCCTTCTTTGGGGCGCGAACGGCATACAGGTGTCGCCGCAGGCTGCGACGCTGCTTCAGGAGCATCCACAGGTGGAGGTTCATTCAGGGATCGAGTGCGGCACCTCCTTCCTGTGCCAGTGGATGGATACTCGCACCGGTTCCGCCTGCGTGGCCGCCACGCGATTCGAGGATGTCTCCGGTCAGTATCAACATGCCATGGCCATCATGAAACACCCCGCAAATGTTGAGGGCGCATCCGGAACATTTCGTCTGGATCAAAGCTACCCGAACCCCGTTTCCATCCGATCGGGAGTTGCGCCGCAGATGGTGTTTGTTCTCCCATCGCCGGAATACACGGAGCTTCGCCTCTACGACATGATCGGACGCTGTGTGTTCCACCAGGCATTCGGGATGCTGGAACAGGGCACGCACACAGCGATGATCCCTCAGCCGGTGATGGGAGGGCTTGTTCCTGGTGTGTACCGCTGCGAGCTGAACAGCGGGGACCGGCGTTTGACACGCCTCATGGTTGTGACACAATAGGATGAAGGCATTCCTGAGCCGGGGGCTGGCATGCCGGCCCCTGGCGGGGAATGCAGGAGAACATCATGTCACGCAATTGTCTCAAGCTGCACCCTCGCGTCGTATTGTGCCTGTTGATCATGGCACTGTCAGCCGACTCAACCTCCGCCCAACCGACGGCATCCACGATATCACTCCCCGTGGTGTTCGTGGAGAATGCCGGCCAATGGCAGCCCGAGGTGCTGTATGGAGGTCTGCTATCACCAATACAGTTCCTGCGTGACCGTGTACTCTGGGCGAGGAGACCGCAGTCCCTGATACACAGGAGACCGTCCCTTGAAACAGCATCCGGCGGGGAGTACACACCGGCAGGGATACAATTCCTGCATCCATCGAGCAGGATGACGCTGCGTCCTTTGGAAGGAGCCGATGGCCCCGCACGCCTGTATATCGGACCGGATTCCACCACCTGGCGGCCGGCCGCGAAAATCCTTCGCGGCATGGAGTACCATGATGTATGGGATTCGGTGGATGTGATCTATCGAGGCACGGACGATGGTGGAATGATACAGACTGTCCGTTTGCGACCTGGCGCAACACCTTCGCAGGTCGCGATTGTGTCAGAGCACACCACGTCGATGTTTGGCGCTTCGACACAACTCCTGACCAAGAACGGAACCACAGTACAGACCCTGAGCCGGACACTGGGCTTCATTCCAGACACGACAGAGTTTTCAACATATATCGGGGGGGCGGCATATGAGGATATTGTGTCTGTTCGTGTTCATACAGATGGAAGCATCTATGTCGCTGGCAGGACATGGTCCTCTGACCATCCCTTTACCGGACCCAGGTATTCTCCTGAACCATATGTACTGCGGCTTGGGTGTGATGGACGGACGGTCCTGTTCTGTAGTGTCTATGCTGCACTGACGTCTCCCGGGCCTGACAGCAACCCGCGCAGAACGCGTGACTGTGTCATGAATCTGCGGCAGGATGGGCACGTTTTCATCGCATGTATCATCGAATCGATCGACCAGAAGAACTTTGCATATCCTTTGACGCCCAATGCACTGGAGGCAGAGCCGGATTCCAATTGTGTTTATTGTTTCCTTCTTGAATGGGATGATTCCGGTGTTCTGAGGTATGCGAGCCTTTTCGGAACAGGGGATCTGAACACAATCAATTGGGGATACGTGACGATAATCAGCAGTATTGCGTTTGACTCCAATGCAATGGTATTGCTCACGGGTAGGTATTCTTACGAGAATGGCTCCTTTCGATATCCTGATTCCGTGAGATCATCAAGATCCAATCTTCATCGGAACCAATGATTTCAAG
>CAYUYM010000249.1:0-4388 GCA_964449305.1 uncultured Chromatiales bacterium
GCGCCCGGTTTGGTGCGCTCCAGGTTGGAGGCGAACATCTGGGCGATCCTGTCCTCGTCATGGTTCTCCATGAAGCGCAGGTAGTGGGCGTTTGGTCCTGTCCAGTGGTTGTAGTCGTCGCCCGTACTGAAATTGCTGATGCGGTTGTGGAGGTTGTTCACGTCGCCGCCGGAGAGCGTGGTCCGTATCTGGCCGAAAAGGTTCCAGTCGTAGGCCGCATCGCAGCCGCCACCCGTGTCGGCAAAGTTGAGCTCCGAGCCCGGTCCCGTACCGTCGGTCTCCCCGAGCACAAAGATCTCGGGCTTGGAACGCTTGATGTCCTCGCGGAAGGGTTTCCAGAAGGCGTCCTGCCCGTAGCGGTTCTGCGGTCCCCAGTACACATCCATGCGGAATCCATCGGCACGCATCGAATCCACCCAGAAATGGAACACGTCCATCATGGCGTCACGCGTGGCGCTGTTGGAAAGGTTGAGGTTGGCCAGCCCCCAGTTGCTGTATCGCGCATACAGTGGTGCGCCGCCGTACTGCACCACGCTCTGCCCGAGCCCGCGGTCGTTGCCCAGCACACGGGTCTCGATGAAGGGCCGGAAGATGCTGTACGCGCCCCACTGGCGGATGTCGTTCACCCAGGGATGCTGGTCGGACACGTGGTTCGGCGTGATGTCGAGGATCACATGCATGCCGCTCGCATGGCAGGAATCCACGAGCGTCCGGAAATCCCGGAGGGTGCCAAGCTCGGGTTCCACAGAGAAGAAATCCACGATATCGTAGCCGCCGTTGAACTCGTTGATCGTGCCGCGGTTGTCGAAGATCGGCATGAGCCAGAGCGTGTTCACCCCCAGCGAGCGGATCATGGGCAGGGAGGCGGTGATGCCGGCGAGATTGCGCGTGGAGGAAAAGGAGGGCACGAAGATCTCGTACACCACGGCATCGCGCACCCAGCCCGGATTGCCCTGCACGGCGCCGAGCGTGATGGTGTCGGATGCGATGGTGACGTAATTGCGTACACGCCCGGTGTTGCCCGACGGATCCCTCGCCTCGAGCGACAGGAAGTACTCCCCGTGGGTCGCAGGGCGTGGGAAGGAGATCGTGGGTCCGCCCTGGTCGATGCCGAGTGGCGATGGATTGCGCTCGTCCTCGGAGCGCCAGGTGAAGGTGAGGGGATCGCCGTCGGGATCGGATGAGGCGAAGGCGTTGAGCTCAATGCTGCCGCCGGTGCTCGAGAGCATGATGACGGGACGCGGGCGGGCGTCGACAGGGTGGAACACCGAAAGCGTGTCCGACCAGATGCGTTGCGAGCCGCTGAGCCCGGTGGCGACGAAGGTGTTCCTCCCGGCAGACAGCGCAGCCGTGGTGGTGAACTGCTGGCCGTTCATGACGGGGGTGAGCGTGATATGGCCATTCTGGTCGATGGAGATGTCGGTGACCACGCCTCCGGCCACCATGCCCGCCACGGTGATGGTGCTGTCCGGCTGCCGGGGATTGTCGCGAGTGAGCCACTGCAGCGGCGCAGCGCGGATGATGAAGGTGGTGGAATCACGCGTGACGGAGCCCTCCGCATCATGCGCCTCGATCACGACAGTGCACGGCCCGTCGGTCATCGGCGGGAGGGTGACCTGCATGCTGCGTGTCGCGGGATCGTAGCCTCCTCCGATGCCGCCCACATCGACACCGCGGGCCACGACGCGGGACGCTGCTGCATCAATGCTCCCGCCTGTCGCGGCAAAGATGTCGGCCCGGATGACAGGCTGGGCCTCGGAGATGACCATATTCGGGACAGGCTGAAGATGGAGGATGGTCGGTTTCTGAACAGCGATGATGCTGTTCCCGTATGATCCAGCGGTGCGGGGGTTCAGGGGGTCGGGAAGCCACCCATTCGCTGATCCGTTCTCGTTGAACTTGTACTCGTACGTGCCCCCTGGGCCGCTTCCACCGCCGATCCTCAGACGCACGGTCTTCTCCCAGACACCCGACGGGGACTTTGTCATGGTCCACAGGGGATTCGGCGTGATGGTGCCGGAGGAGTTGTTCGCCCAGTTGTTGAATTCCGCCGCCAGATGAACAAGCGAGGGTGATCCTGCGGGCGTGTAGCGAAAGATGACGTCGACTGAATCGCCCTGGCTGGGTGTGGCCGAAGCGGTGTGGAGGGTGACGCCGAGGGCAAGAAAGACGAAGGGGATGAAGGGGCGCATGCGGGGGGCGGCTTGTGTCTGGGGAATGTGGGAATATACGGCACGATGCACAGCCGAAAAACACTGGGCCATTCCGCCTCGCCGCGGATTGGATGGGCGCTTGTCCTTCAGGGCTTGGATAATGGCATGAAAATTGTTCTTTTCCTTCGCATCTTTGCAGCATGCGCACCGGGGCTGAAACGATACAACCGTGCGCATGCACTGTGTATTTACGGGAGGCGGTCTCATGCGCACAACACACACCTCGTTCTTCGTCCTTCTTCTGCTTGCCTCGCCATTCATGTGCCTGCACGCGCAGAATAAGGACGCCAAATCCACTCCGGCAGATGACTCCCGCGAGGCCCAGTCGCTGCTGTCGGCCGGGAAATTCGAGCAAGCCATCCCGGTGTTGCAACGTCTTGTCACCTCCGACCCGACAGAATCCGCGTGGTCCTACAACCTGGGGACGGCCCTGTTTCGCACGGGTCGCTATGGTGATGCGGAGAGCGCACTGCAGAAATCGCTGTCGATCAAACGCGACAATGCCTATGCGTATTACCTTCTCGGGCTTGTGTACAACCGGATGAAGCGTCCGGATGATGAGAATGCCGCATATGAGGCGGCGATCAAGGTGAAGCCGGATTACTATGAACCGCTGTTCAACCTGGCAGCAGGCATGGTCAATCGCAAGGACTATGAGAAATCGATCGAACCGCTCCGCCGGCTTATCGGGATGAAATCCACTGATGCCCGCCTGTACTACATGTTGGGCACCTCGTATTACCACCTGAACCGCCTGAATGAAGCGCTGGAGCAGTGCAGGGCGGCTCTGGCCATCCAGCCCGACAACATGGATGTGGTCCAGTTGCAGCTTGTGGTTGCGATGAAGCTGGAGCGATACCAGGTGGCCTTGGAGGCCGGCGCCCGCCTGTTGCAGCAGAAGCCGGAGGATGCGCAGAACCAGTACCTCTACGGCCGTGCCGCCAATTCCTTGGGGCGCCATGCAGAGGCGGAGAAGGCCTTCCGCGCGTCCCTTCGTATTGATCCCACCAACAGCGATGCCCAGTTCATGCTCGGCGTGGTGCTTGTCCGTCTCGATCGGCAGCAGGAGGCGTTCGATGTGTTCCGCAAGGCGGCCGAGACAAATCCGAACTCCGTGGACGCAAACTACAAGGCAGGGGAGACTGCGGTGACGCTGGGGCGCAATGCCGATGCCATCACGTTCCTCCGACAGACGCTCAAGCTCAATCCGAAGAATCCCCCGGCATTGCAGAACCTCGCCGTGGCCTACGAGCGTGAAGACCGCCTTGAAGAAGCCGCTCAGATCTACCAGACACTGCAGAAGGAGCAGCCGGACAATCCCGCTGGCTGGCTTGGTGCCGGCGACATGTATTACCGTCAGCAGAAATGGGCCGAAGCGGTGAAACACCTGCGCAAGGGCGCGCCCATGACGCCCGACAATGGCCTGGCTTGGGCCAACCTGGCCTATGCCGAGGACCAGCTCGAGAACACGCAGAATGCCATCGACGCCTATCAGAAATGTTTGAAGGCCGATCCCTCCAACGCCAACGCCCTCATCAACCTGGGCTCGATCTATGTGCGAACGAAGAAGAGCCGCGAGGCGCTTCCACTCTTCGAGCGTGCCATCAAGATCAATCCCTCGTCCCACACCGCGCAGTTCAACCTCGGCCTCGTTCTCTTCGAGGATTCGCTGTTTACCCGGGCGCTCACGGCCTTCAAGGCTGCCGTCTCGCTCAGGAAGGACTTCACCGAGGCGATGATCATGCTGGGAAAGACGCAGCATGCCCTGCATTCCATCCCTGAGGCCATCGCCACCTTTGTCGAGGTCCAGAAGCTGACCCCCGACGATCCCGCCGTGGTGTTGATGCTCGGGGAGCTCTACGTCCTGGCAAATGACCGGGATCGTGCCGTGGCCCAGCAGGAGCGGCTTTCCGGGCTCGACGAAACGCGTGCCGGGAGCCTCCAGAACCGCATTGACCAGATGAAATCCCCCTGATGCGGTTTCATCTTTCGGGGTTTTGCGCTAAGTTGTTCCCGTCCATTCACAACCATCCCATGCCATGAACCCCGGACCCATCACCCAGTTTATTCACCACCATTACCGCCATTTCAACGCGGCATCCCTCATTGATGCAGCGAATGGCTATACCGACCTGCTCGCATCGGGCGGGAAAATGTTCATGACCATCGCCGGCG
>CAYUYM010000250.1:0-4308 GCA_964449305.1 uncultured Chromatiales bacterium
ATCTTCTTGGTCCATGACAGATCGGAGATGTGGACGAGGCCGTCGACGCCAGGTTCCAGCTCCACAAACACGCCGAAGTTCGTGAGGTTGCGGACGATGCCCGAGTGGCGCGAATCGACGGGGTACTTCGCGATGAGGTTGGACCAGGGATCCGGCTCAAGCTGCTTCATGCCGAGGGAGATCTTCTTCTCCTGCACGTCGAGGTTGAGGATGACGGCATCCACCATCTGGCCCATCGACACCATCTGTGACGGGTGCTTCACATGCTGTGTCCAGCTCATCTCGGAGATGTGGATGAGGCCCTCGATGCCCTTTTCGATCTCGATGAATGCCCCGTAGTCGGCGAGGGACACGACCTTGCCGCGGACCTTCGTGGTGACGGGGTACTTGGACTCGATGTTCTCCCACGGATGCGGCTGGAGCTGCTTCATGCCGAGCGAGATGCGCTTCTTTTCGGCATCGAAGTCGAGCACGACCACGTTGACCACCTGGTCGAGCTTGACGCATTCGTTCGGGTGGTTGACACGGCCCCAGGAGAGATCGGTGATGTGGACGAGGCCGTCGACGCCACCGAGATCGATGAACACACCGAAGTCGGCGATGGCCTTGACGGTGCCTTCGAGGATCATGTTCTTTTCGAGGCTGTCGAGGATGGCCTTGCGCTGACCGGCGATCTGCTCCTCGATGATGGCCTTGCGGCTCACGACGATGTTCTCGGCCGGCTGGTTGATCTTGACGATGCGGACGTCGAGCGTGCGACCGAGGTAGGCATCGAAATCGCGGACGGGGCGGATGTCGATCTGCGAACCGGGGAGGAACGCGTCGATGCCCATGAGGTCCATGACGATACCGCCCTTGATGCGGCGCATGCAGCGGCCCTGGAGGATCTCGAGCGTGTCGTAGGCGCGCTGGATCTTCTCCCACACACGCATGAAGTCGGCGCGTTTGCGCGAGAGGATGATGTTGCCGTCCTTGTTCTCCACGTTCTCGAGAAACACTTCCACGAGGTCGCCGGATTTGAGTTCGGAGGCATTGGTGAATTCATCGAGTGACACGATGCCCTCGGATTTGAATCCGATGTCGATGATCACATAGTCCTTCACGATGTTCACGATCTTGCCCTGGATGATTTCTCCCTGCTTGAGGGTGTTGAGCGTGTTGTCGTACATCACCTTCATGCTGTCGATTTCCGACTGCGTGTACTCCTTCTCCTCCACGATGACGCCGACAGTGGTCATCGTGGCGGTGTGCGCGGCGACGGGCGCGGGAGCCTGGACCGGTGCAGCAGGGACCGGGGTGCTCTGCACGGGTGCAGACTCGGTTTCCATCGGCTGGCCGATGGGGGTTTCTTCAGACATTACGTCTCCTTCAGAATGCTGTCCACGATGCCGGCGCCGGCGGCGGCCATCTCTCCGCTGGGAGGCAGGAATCGGGACGGGGGGTTGGGGTGAGTGATCATGGGTTGATGATGGCCTGGGCTATATCCTGGGTCGGTCTGGAAGCGACCGGTTGTCGTTTCATTGGATGAGGGTGAACAGCGTGTCCCGCACTTCACGCATGAACCAGTGCGGTGTGGAGGTGGCACCGGTGATGCCGATGCGGCGGGCCCCGGTGATCCATGCCGGCTCGATGTCCGCAAGGTCCTCCACGAAATGCGTGTTGGGATTCGCCTCGCGACAGATGTCGAACAGCACACGTCCGTTCGAACTCTTGCGGCCGGCGACAAAGAGCATCACATCATTCTCGGCGGCAAAGGCGCGCAACTTCTGCTCCCTGCCCGACACCTGTCCGCAGATGGTGTCCTTCGCGTGGAACTCGATGGCCAGGTCCTCCATGGATCCCACCACAAGTTCACTGATCCTTGCCTTGAGCCAATCCGTGATGGCATGGAAGGTGGGCTTGTCCATGGTCGTCTGCGAGAAGAGCACCGTCCTGCGGTCGAGCTGCACGAGGGTCTTTGCCTCGTCGAGGGATTTGATGACGATGCAGTCGTTGCCGCACACACCACGGAGGCCGATCACCTCGGCATGATCCTTCTTGCCGAAGATCACCACCTGAAAGCCCTCGTCGTAGAACTTGCGGATGCGCTCCTGGAGCTTGGCAACGATGGGGCAGGTGGCATCAACGAGCTCGAAGCCGCGGCTGCGCACCTGGCGATATGTGGAGGAGGGCTCCCCGTGGGCGCGGATGAGGATCTTGGTTCCCGGCTCCAGCCCGGCGATGTCGTCATGGCTGATGGTCTCCATGCCGAGATCGTGGAGGCGTTCGATTTCGCGGGGGTTGTGGATGATGTCGCCAAGCGAGACGAGGCGGTTGCCATTCTGAAGCTCGCGTTCCGCGATGTCGATGGTGCGGACGACGCCCCAGCAGAAGCCGGCGGATGTGTCGATCGTGATCCGGACATCGGGGTGGGCAGCGGCGCGCTTGCGGAAGGCGGACACGATGCGGAGGATCTCGTCCACCTGGCCCTCGATGGTCAGGTTGGTGGTGTCGATCTCCACGGCATCGTTGGCGCGGCGCAGCGGGGAGTGATCGCGATGGGCGTCGTTGTGATCGCGTTCGAGGATCTCGCGTTCCACCGCGGCCAGGTCGGCCGTGCGACCCAGGGCAAGGAGCTGCGCATGGCGCCGGCGGGCACGCGTTCCCACATCGGCGACGAGGTAGAACTTGCAGCGGGCATCGGGGAACACCACCGTGCCGATGTCGCGCCCCTCGAGCACGGAGCCCGGGGAGCGGCGAGCCTGATCGCGCTGGAGGCGCACCATCTCCTCGCGCACGCAGGGGATGCGGGAGATCTCCGAGGCGGCACGGGACATGGCCTCCGAGCGGATCTCGTGTTCGATGTCGATGCCGTTGAGGAAGGTGTGCTGATCGCTGTCCACGATGTCGAAGGTGATGCGCAGGCCGGCGAGGAGGCGGCAGATGGCGGCGGAATCCGACACCGGGATGCCATTGTCGATCACGGCATACGCCACGGCGCGATACATCGCCCCCGTGTCGATGTAGATGAACCCGAGCGCCCGGGACACCAGCTGCGCGGTGGTGGTTTTCCCGGATCCTGCAGGTCCGTCTATGGCAATGATGAATGGCGTTTCGGTTCGCATAAGTCAAGCAATATACTGGTTTTATTGGATTCCGCAAATTGCGGTTGGTGGGTGACGGGTGCTTTCTGATGAGGTGCGTCACGGGTGTGACGATTCCGTCGTCATTCTTCTTCCTTCATTCACAATTCTCTATGTTTGCATGGATATTCACTGCACTCTCCCACTGCCGCCGGTCGTCGCTGGAGTTTCGGGAGTATCGCACGCATCAACCGGATGAAGGGGCTCGGCGAAACGAAAAGGAGGAATGTGCACACACGGAAGGATGCAGGGACACACGAAATGAACACCAAGGAAGCAGAACGCGCGGAACTCCACAAAACCATCTGGCGCATTGCCAACGACCTGCGTGGCAGCGTGGATGGCTGGGACTTCAAGAGCTATGTCCTTGGCATGCTGTTCTATCGCTTCATCTCCGAAAACCTGACCAGCTACCACAATGAGCAGGAGCGGAAGGCAGGAAGTCCGGATTTCGACTATGTCACGTTGAGTGACGAGGAGGCCGAATTCGGCCGCGAGGAAACAGTCAGGGAAAAAGGCTTCTACATCCTGCCTTCGGAACTGTTTGCCAATGTGCGGAAGCGTGCCCGCCACGACGCCAACCTTAACGAAACCCTGAGCCGCATCTTCGCCGCCATTGAAGGTTCCGCCACAGGCAGCGAGAGCGAGGACGATTTCAATGGGCTGTTCGACGACCTCGATGTCAACAGCAGCAAACTCGGACCCACGGTGGCAAGGCGTAACGAAAAGCTGGTGAAGCTGCTCGATGCCATCGGCGATCTGCCTTTGGGATCAGGTGTGCACCCCGCCTCATTCACCGACAACACCATCGATCTGTTCGGCGACGCCTACGAACATCTGATGCAGATGTACGCCTCCACCGCCGGCAAGTCCGGCGGCGAGTTCTACACCCCGCAGGAGGTCTCCGAGCTCCTTGCCCGCATCACCGTGGTTGGCAGAAGCGAGGTCAACAAGGTGTACGACCCCGCCTGCGGCTCCGGCTCGCTGCTTCTGAAATTCGACAAGGTTCTGGGGCAAGACAAGGTTCGCCAGGGTTTTTTCGGCCAAGAGATCAACCTGACCACCTACAACTTGTGCCGGATCAACATGTTCCTGCACGACGTGAATTTCGAGAAATTCGACATCGCCCACGGCGACACGCTCACCGACCCGAAGCATTGGGATGATGAGCCCTTCGAAGCCATCG
>CAYUYM010000251.1:0-4296 GCA_964449305.1 uncultured Chromatiales bacterium
CGTGGTGCCCAGGTCACCGACATTGTGATCCTGGTGGTCGCCGCCGACGACAGCGTGATGCCCCAGACGGTGGAGGCGATCAGCCATTCGCTCGCCGCCAAGGTCCCCATCATCGTCGCGATCAACAAGATCGACAAGCCGGGCGTCAACCCCGAACGCATCAAGCAACAGCTTGCGGAACACAATGTGCTCGTCGAAGAATGGAGCGGCAAATACGGCTGTATCGAACTCTCGGCAAAGACCGGGCAGAATGTTCCACAGCTGCTGGATCGCATCATCCTTGAGGCCGACTTCCTCGACCTGAAGGCGAACGCCGACCGCCTCGCCCGTGGTGTGGTGCTCGAAGCGCGCCTCGACAAACACAAGGGCCCTGTCGCCACCGTGCTTGTGCAGAAGGGGACCCTGAACATCGGCGACTCCTTTGTTGCCGGCAAGGAGTTCGGCAAGGTGCGTGCCCTGCTTGATGAGCGTGAGAAGAAGGTGGAGTCGGCTGGCCCCTCGGCATCGGTCCAGGTGCTCGGATTCAACAGCGTCCCACAGGCGGGCGACACATTCGTCATCACCCCGACGGAACGCGATGCGCGCGATGCCGCCATTGTCCGCCAGCAGATCTCCCGCGAGTTCGACTTCAAGCAGATCCACCGCCCGACTCTCGATGACATCTCGGAACAGATCAAGCTCGGTGGTGTCCAGGAACTCTCCCTCATTGTGAAGGCCGACGTGGATGGCTCACTCGGGGCCATCTCGGATTCGCTCATGCGGCTCTCGACCAGCGAGGTGAAGATCAATGTGCTGCACAGCAGCGCCGGGGCCATCTCCGAAAGCGATGTGCTCCTCGCCTCCGCCTCCGGTGCCATCATCATCGGCTTCCGCGTCCGCCCCACACTGAAGAGCCGCAAGCTCGCAGAGAAGGAATCGGTGGACATCCGCACCTACGAGATCATCTACGACGCCATCAGCGATGTCAAGGATGCCCTTGAAGGACTCCTGCGTCCGGAAATCACAGAGAAGATCCTCGCCACCATCCTCGTGCGCGAAGTGTTCAAGATCTCCTCCATCGGCACCATCGCCGGCTGCTATGTCCAGGACGGCAAGATCCGTCGCTCCGACAAGGTGCGCCTCCTGCGCGACGGCGTGGTCATCTTCAATGGGGGGATCGATTCACTCAAGCGCTTCAAGGATGACGTCCGCGAGGTGGACACGAACTTCGAGTGCGGCATCTCCCTCGCCGGTTTCAACGATGTCAAGGTGGGCGACATCATCGAGGCCTACGAGCGTGTCGAGACCAAGCGCACCCTGTAACGAGAAAGGAGCGATCGAGACCATGTCCGTACGCACTGAACGAGTTGCAGGGCTCATCAAGGAGGAGCTGTCCGCCACGCTCATCCGCGACATCGACACATCCGGATTCGGCATTGTGACGGTGACCGAGGTGATCATGACACCCGATCTGCGCCTGGCCAAGGTGTATGTCAGCGCCTATGGCCGGCAGCGGACGAAGGAGGAGATCCTCGGATTCTTCGCCGAGCATGAACGGCACCTGCGCATGGTTGTCGGCAGAAATGTCCGGCTCAAATTCACGCCGGAACTGCGGTTCTATCTCGATGAAACGCTGGAGCGGGCGGACCGCCTCGAACAGTTGTTCAAGCAGATCCACGAGGGTGTGAAAGAGCAGTGACCGCCGACGTCGCCACATGGAATACGCTCGAGGCATTCATGCAGGAATCCGGAGGTGTCCTGCTCGTCGACAAACCGACGGGATGGACATCCTTCGATGTGGTGAAGAAGATCCGCGGCATGTTCCGTGTCAGGAAGGTGGGGCATGCCGGCACGCTCGATCCCATGGCGACGGGGTTGCTCATCCTGTGCTCCGGATCGTTGACGCGCTCGATCAGTGGATTTCAGAATCTCGGCAAGTCCTACACCGGTCGGTGCCTGTTCGGGAAGACCACAGCCAGTCATGATGCGGACACACCGGAGATCGACGGTGCGCCCATCGATCACCTGACCGCTGAAGAGATCCAGGCAGTGGCGCAGCGTTTCACCGGCGTGATTCAACAGGTGCCTCCCATGTACTCCGCCCTCAAGGTCGAGGGCCGCCGTCTGTACCAGATGGCACGCAAGGGGATCGCCATTGAACGTGAGCCGCGCACCGTCGAGATTCGTCGCTTCGCGCTCCACGATTTCCAGCCCCCGTCCATGCGGTTCGAGGTGGAGTGTTCGAAGGGCACCTACATCCGCTCACTCATTCACGACCTGGGGCAGGCGCTGGGTGTCGGTGCCTACGTGACGGAGCTGCGCCGGACGGCCATCGGGGAGCATGACGTTGCATCGGCATGGACGATGGACCGGCTTGGCGAGGCACGTGCACGCATGGCTCCAGGGGAGGCGGCGGCATGATCATCCAACGCACCATGGACGGCTTTCCCCTGTCAACGGGGACCATCGTCACACTCGGGACCTTCGACGGCATGCACCGCGGTCACCAGGCCCTCATTGCCCATGTGGTGGAAACAGCACGTCGGCAGCGGAAGGCGTCGGTGGTCATCACCTACGATCCGCACCCGCGTGAAGTGCTGGGGCACGCAGCCGGTGGCGTGCTTCTCCTCTCCACCATCGATGAACGGATGCACCATCTGGAACGTGCGGGAGTGGATCATTACCTTGTGATCCCGTTCACGCAGGAGTTTTCCCGCATGTCGGCCGGGGAGTTCTTCGATGCCATTCTTGTTGACCGCATCCACGCCTCGCACATCGTGATCGGCGCCGATCATGCCTTTGGGCGCGACCGGAGCGGATCGGCGGAGGTGCTGACCGGGCTGGCGGCAGCACGCGGCGTGGAGGTGACCGTGTTTCCCGAGATGCTGCATGGCGGGGAGAAGATCAGCAGCAGCCGCATTCGTCGGCTTCTCGACGCCGGCGATGTTGCAGGCGCCACGCCCCTGCTGGGCGCCCCCTATGCCCTGACAGGCACGGTGCACCATGGCGACGGCCTTGGCGCGACACTGGGCTTCCGAACGGCGAACATCCACGTCCCGTCGCACCACAAGCTCGTTCCCGCCAATGGCGTGTATGTTGTCGATGTGGCCTTCGACGGAGCCCTGCATCAGGGGATCGCCAACATCGGCGTGCGACCGACGATCAGTGCCACAGGCCGACGGACCATCGAGGCGCACATCCTCGCGTTCGACGGCGATCTGTACGGGCGGCAGGTGACGCTGCGTTTCCACGACCGCATCAGGGAGGAACGGAAGTTCACCGGTGTGCAGCAGCTCATCGGGCAGATCCGGCATGACAGGATCGTGGCAGAAGAGTATTTCCACACAAAGAGCGATACATCAACACAACACACATCAAACGAGGTGTAACACCATGGCATTGACCAAAGAACGCAAGGCAGAACTCGTGAAGAAATTCGGAAGCAACGAGAAGGACAGCGGACGCCCCGAAGTCCAGATCGCCATCCTCACGGAGACCATCAACGGTCTTTCCGAACACTTCTCGAAATTCAAGAAGGACAATCACAGCAGGAGGGGACTCCTGAAAATGGTCGGCAAGCGCAGGAGACTGCTGGCCTATCTCCAGAAAACCGAGATTGAACGCTATCGTCAGATCGTCAAGGATCTCGAGTTGCGCAAGTAAGCCAAGTATTCACGATTATCGTACGCAGAAGAAGGATATATGCAAATCAGAAAAGAAGTGATCGTCGGCGACATGCCGATGGTTTTTGAAACCGGGAAGCTCGCCCGCCAGGCGTCCGGCTCGGTGATGGTCCGCCATGGAGACACCATGGTGTTGAGCACGGTCACCGCCTCCGACAAGCCCCGTGAGGGCATCGACTTTTTCCCGCTCTCCGTTGAGTATCGCGAGAAGATCGCCGCCGTGGGCAAGATCCCTGGTGGGTTCTTCAAGCGCGAGGGCAAGCCCTCGGAGAAGGAAGTCCTGTCGTCGCGGCTCATCGACCGCCCCATCCGTCCCATGTTCCCCGACACGTTCCGCAATGAAACGCAGATCGTGGCATCCGTGTACTCGTCGGACATGGAAAACGATGGCGATGTGCTTGGCGCATGTGCCGCATCCGCGGCCCTGATGATCTCGAACATCCCGTTCTTCGGTCCCATCGCCTCGGTGCGGGTGGGCCGCATCGACGGCGGGTTCGTCGTCAATCCGACGCGCACGCAGCTCGAGAGCTCCGACATGGACCTCATCGTCGCCGGAACGATGGATTCGATCGGCATGGTGGAGGGCGAATCGATGGAGATCTCGGAAACCGAACTCCTCGATGCCATCCGTTTC
>CAYUYM010000252.1:0-4285 GCA_964449305.1 uncultured Chromatiales bacterium
CACACCTTCACACCGATTGCACCATAGATCGTGTGCGCGGTGGTCGTGGCATAGTCGATGTCCGAACGCAACGTGTGCAGTGGGATGCGACCGTCCTTGTACTGCTCTGTGCGGGACATTTCCGCGCCGCCGAGCCGGCCGGCGCACATGATACGAACACCCTCCGCCCCCATGCGCATCGCCGAGGTGATGGCACCCTTCATGGCGCGACGGAACGACACACGGCCCTCGATCTGCGTGGCTATGTTTTCCGCCACCAGGGCGGAATCAAGCTCGGGGCGCTTGATCTCCGAGATGAGGATCTTCACCTCCTTGCTCGTGATCTTCTTCAGCTCCTCTTCAAGCTGGGCAATCTCCCGGCCGCTCTTCCCGATGACAACACCGGGACGCGAGGTGTGAATGGCAAGGACGACACGTTTCGGGGTGCGCTCGATCACCACGCGCGACACGCCCGCCTTTTTCAGACGGTTGCGCACGTAGTTGCGGATCATCAGATCCTCTTCAAGTTTGACTGCGAAATTCCGCTCGTCATACCAGTTTGCGTCCCATTCCCGGACGATGCCTAACCGTAAACCAATTGGATGTGTCTTCTGGCCCAAGATTCCTCCTGCTTGCCTACTCTTTTTCTGAAACGACGATAGTTAAGTGGTTTGTCCGTTTGCGGACGCGGAATGCGCGGCCCATCGGTGCCGGAAGAACCCTCTTTGCGACGGGCCCGCCATCGACGGTGATCGCCTTGACGTAGACCTCGTCGGCCGAGAACTTGCCGCCCTCATGGGCATTCATGAGATTCGATATCGCGGAGCGAAGCGTCAATTCACACACCTTCGACGCCTGCTTCGTGGAGAAATGAAGGATGTCAATCGCCTCGTTCACCGACTTGCCGCGGATCATGTCCGCCACAAGGCGCATCTTGCGCGGCGAACCCTGGATGTATCGTTTAATAGCGCGTGCTTCCAATGCCATGACTTCCTCCAAAGTTAACGGGACGCCTTTTCGGCTTTCGTCCCGGGATGACCGCGAAATATCCTGGTGGGCGAAAACTCACCAAGCTTGTGACCAATCATGTTCTCCTGCACATACACCGGCACGAACTTGTTCCCGTTGTGCACGGCGAACGTGTGCCCGATGAAATCAGGCGGAATGGTCGAGCGGCGGGCCCAGGTTTTGATCACGGACTTCTTGTTCGTCCGATTTTGTTCGTCCACCTTCTTCAGAAGCTTCAGGTCGATGAAAGGACCTTTTTTCAGTGATCGGGACATTATTTCTTCCGCGCTTTGATGATATACTTGTTGGATGGATTCTTCTTCTTGCGGGTCTTGTAGCCCTTCGCCAGAACGCCCCACGGCGACACGGGATGCTGACGACCACCACCGGACTTCGACGTGCCTTCGCCACCGCCCATCGGATGGTCGACCGGGTTCATCGCCATGCCTCGGGTCTGCGGGCGGACGCCCTTCCAGCGCATGCGGCCGGCCTTGCCCCAGCTGATGTTCTCGTGCGTGCTGTTGCCCACCTGGCCGATCGTCGCCATGCAGTCCGTGCGAATCATGCGCACCTCGCCCGACGGCAGCTTCACCTGGGCGTAAACATTCTCCTTGGCAACCAGCTGGGCGGAGTTCCCCGCGCTGCGGGCGATCTGGCCACCCTTGCCAGGCTTGAGCTCAATGTTGTGGATGAAGGAACCGACCGGGATGTTGCGCAACGGAAGGGCGTTTCCATCCTTGATTTCTGCATCCGGCCCGGACATGATCTGATCGCCGACCTTCATCGACTGGGGGGCGATGATGTAGCGCTTCTCGCCATCGGCATACACGATGAGTGCGATGCGTGAGGAGCGGTTCGGATCATATTCGATCGTTGCCACCTTCCCGGGGACGCCGAATTTGTCACGCTTGAAATCGATGATCCTGTATTGACGCTTGTGACCGCCTCCACGATGACGAGAGGTGATACGGCCCTTGTTGTTCCGGCCACCCGATTTCTTGAGCGGCGCGAGCAACGACTTCTCCGGCGTGGTTCTCGTGATCTCTTCGAAGGTCGAGATCGAGTAGAACCGGGTTGCCGGCGTCATGGGACGAAGTTTTCTGATTGCCACGGTGTGTATCCTTATGCTCTCGGTAATGAGTTTCGCTTAGCTTTCGATCAGCTCGATGGTCTGACCCTTCTTGAGTGTGACGACCGCCTTCTTCCAGTGCGGGCGACGACCCTCGAACCTCCCCTTCTTCGTGAACTGCGCCTTCGACTTCCCGCGCACGCGCATCGTGCGGATGCTCTCGATGTTCACGTTGAACCGCTTCTCGATCGCCTTCGCGATCTCGATCTTGTTCGCATTGATGTCGACTTTGAACGCATACTGTCCGTGCTCCGCCATTGCGGTCATCTTCTCGGTCAAAATCGGGCGTGTGATGATGCCTGCCATTGGTCTGCCTCGCTTATATCCGTGTGAACGTGTTCTCAATAACCGGCAACGCAGCCTTCTGGATCAGCAGCATCTGGTTGTTGAGGAGGTCGTAGGTGGAAACTTTCGACGCTTCCATCACCCGCAGCGTCGGGATGTTGCGGCATGCACGCCACAACTGACGATCAAACGCGGGGACGAGAAGCAGTGTCTTGACGGACTCCAGCGACAGCGCCTTCAGAATCTCGAACATTGAGCGCGTCCTTCCGTCGGCGAGCTGGAAATCCTCGATCACACGGATCTGCTCGTCCTGGGCCTTCATGGCATAGGCTGATTTGCGGGCGAGCTGACGCACCTTGGCCGGGAGGGCCAGGTGGTAGTTCCTTGGACGCGGTCCGAAGATCGTGCCACCGCCGACCCACAACGGGGACCTGGACGATCCGGCGCGTGCGGTGCCGCGGCCTTTCTGGCGCCACGGTTTCTTTCCGCCACCGCTCACCTCGGAGCGTTCCTTCGCCTTGGCCGTTCCGTGACGCTGATTTGTCAGGTATGCGCGCACCGCAAGGTACACGACATGGGAGCGAGGCTCGATTTCAAAGATTTCCGGCGTGAGGGTGATTTCCTCAGACACTTTGCCGCTTGTTGTATACTGCTGAACATTCATATTCGCAACCCGACTACACAGCTTGTTTGTGAATTTCAACGACACCCTGCTTGGGGCCGGGAACCGCTCCCTTCACCACCAGAAGATTGGCCTCGGGCACAACCTGGAGGACAAGGAGGTTTTTGTAGGTCTTGCGCGCGTTGCCCATGCGGCCCGCCATGCGCATTCCGCGGAACACACGTGACGGATACGAGCTGGAACCGATCGAACCGGGAGCGCGCAGTCGGTCGCTCTGGCCGTGGGTGGTCCCGCCAACACCGCCGAAGCCATGCCGCCGCATGACGCCCTGGAATCCCTTCCCCTTGGTCTTTCCAGACACGGTCACCTTCTCGCCCACCGTGAAGTACTCCACGGTCAGCGTGTCACCGGAGTTGAGGCTGCCGTCAGGGAAGCCCTTGAACTCACGGATGAATCGCACCGGACGCACCTTCAGCTTCGTGAAGTACCCGGACTGCGGCTTGTTGACATGTTTTGCGCTCTTTTCAATAAATCCAAGCTGGACAGCAGAGTAGCCGTCCTTTTCTTCGGTGCGCACCTGCAGCACGGAGCAGGGTCCGGCTTCGATCACAGTGCACGGGATCAATCGTCCCTTCGCATCAAAGACGCTCGTCATTCCAAGTTTTTTTCCTAGTATTCCAGACATAGTATCAGCATCGCTCAAGTTGATGGTTAGACTTTAATTTCCACATCCACGCCGGCCGGAAGTTCCAGCTTCATCAGCGAGTCAACGGTTCGCTGCGTCGAGTTGAAGATGTCGATAAGGCGTTTATGTGACCGTGTTTCAAACTGCTCGCGGGATTTCTTGTCCACATGCGGCGAGCGCAGGACCGTGTAGATCGTCTTCTTTGTCGGCAGGGGGATCGGCCCGGAGACTCGCGCGCCTGTCGTTTTCACGGTCTTGATAATCTTTTCCGCTGACTTGTCAATCAGGTTATGATCGTATGATTTGAGCTTGATACGTATCTTTTGCTGAGCCACGGTAACTCTGACCTCTTTTAAAATGAAGACCGCAGGCAGGGGCCACCCCCTGCCTGCAAGTCAAAGAACATTACTCGATGATTTTCGTCACAACGCCGGCGCCCACGGTGCGGCCGCCTTCACGGACGGCGAAACGGAGCCCCTCTTCCATGGCAATCGGGGTGATGAGCTCGATCGTCATACCGTCGACGTTGTCGCCCGGCATGACCATCTCGGTGCCTTCCGGAAGGTTGGCGATGCCC
>CAYUYM010000253.1:0-4257 GCA_964449305.1 uncultured Chromatiales bacterium
CGACCGAAGGTGCAGCCACTTTGCAGGGTGAGCGTGTCGTTGACGATCATGTTGACGGTCGAGGTGTTGCGCTGCATGGACTTCTTTCCGCTTCCCATGAGCCGCAGGTTCGAGTACTGCAGGGCACCGCCGGAGGAGGCGTTGGCGCGCACCACCTGCGCTCCGGCCTGGTAGTACTCCACATTGCTGCCGGCCTGCAGGTTGTAGCTGGCGAAATACAGCGTGGGATTGCCACCGGACAGGGCGTTGAGCGGGAAGTTGTTGTAGCCACCGCAGCGGAGTGTCCCCTCCGCACCGATCGTCAACGTGCCCAACGATGTGCCGACAGGGTACGGAGTCATGAAGTTGCCCAGCATGTCCAGGACGCCACGCGTGATGGTCACATCGCCGGAGTCGCGAACACCGAACACCACGCCACTCGTCCCAGGGACGCTGACATCAACGGTGTCATACGGCGTGTCCTTCTCCAGGAGAAAATGATGCGCGTCGGTCTCTCCCGGGGAGGCGGCATTCTGAAGGAACACCGACGTCCCCGTCCCGAAGAAGCGCAGCGTCGCCCCGCGGCGCCACACGTTCTTGCCCGCACGCGTGCTCGACGAGCTCCCGATCGACGTCGGGCGCACGTCCCGCTGCACGCTGATCGTGTGCTGGTAGATGTTGAACGTGGTGTTGGTGTCGGTGATCATGCTGCCGTAGACGGAGAAGGACCCCGCTGCATAGCGCTCGCGCGTGGTGGTGCCGCCATCGGGCCGGCCGAGATACAGGTTGTGGTAATCCACCGGCACCACATTCTGGTTGATGTCGGCCACATAGCGCACCGTGGATGTGCCGGGGTCGAATGTTCCACTGACGGACATGGGCGTCGGATTCACTGTCCCCGCCAGCACCATGGTGGCGGCTCCACCTGCGAGAGTGGATCCCGGACCAATGGTCACAATGCCACGAATGGTCGTCCGTCCGGCAAGCGTCTTGGTCCCGGCACCCTGCGTCTCGAGGTTGAAGTACTCCAGCGAAGCGATGGTCTGTGCTGCATCAGCACCATAGACCACCGTGGAGGTTTCGTATCGGAACGAGCCGGACACCTGCATCGCCGTCGCTCCGGTGCCATTCAGGGTGATGGTGCTGGATCCCGGCCAGAGGATCTTCCCACTGTTCACCGTCAGCAGTCCGTTCACCGTGATGGGAGTCTGGACGTCTGTCGTGTCGGAAAACACGAGGTTGTAGAACTCCAGTGGCGTTCCGTTGATGGCGTAGACCGTGTCGCGCGGTGCGATGGTGCCCTCGCGGCCGGCCATGTCCACGGTGATGAAGCTCCCGGCAGTCAGGGTCCCGTTATTGGACTCCAACCCGCCCTGGACGGTGAGTGTTCGCGGGCTGCTGTTGTGAATGATGCCGCCCCCGTCGATGAGCAGGCCACGCACCGTGGAGGAGGTGTCGAGCGAGACGATGTGTCGCACGATCACACTGTCGGAGGAACGCGGTGGGCGGTTCCTCTGCCAGGTGGTTCCGGCGCTCCAGTTCCCATCGGCGATCGAGATGCAGATGGGCGATTCACTGGTCTTCCCCGACAGTGCTCCCACAGTGCCGACGGTCATCGACACCGTGTTCGACGCCTCGTCTGCCATTGCGCCGTAGGACCAAACGCCTCCCGCGTAGATTGCTGAGGAGATCCCGGCTTCACTCCCGATGATGTCGGCATCCATGTAGGTTCCTGTGAGCGTCACGGAGTAGGCGCTGATGTTACTCTGCGTGACGGCCCAGTACCGTTCGAGATACTCCGTGGGGTCGCTGTTGTTCGGATGCTTTGAGGAAATGCTTCGTGCACCAACGTAGGCGTTGGCGCCAAAGGTCCCGGACGTGAACGAAACGACAAGCGGGGTGTATTCATTTCCGCCCGTCTCGGTTCCGATGGGAAGTGTGAACGATCCCGTGCCGGTGAAGGCCCGGCGCGCCTCACCTGTCCCATCAGTGACGATCATCTGCTCGCCTCCCGGTGTGCCTCCCACGGAAGCCGTGGCGGCGAGGGTAAGGTTGTATGACCCGAGTCGAATGTTGCCTGCGGAAAACGTGAGGCTCGTGGCAATGGTGAGGTTGTCCCCGAGGGAGACGCCCGCGTCGCGCTGCACGGTCAGCGTCCCCAGCGTGGTGACGGACAAGGTGGTGCCCGGAACGGAGACACCACCGATGCTGATGCTTGAGGTGGTGATCCCCGACAATGATCCGCCGGCGTACACGATGTCTCCGTTGAGTGTGAGCGTCCGCGTGGAGATCGCCAGGGATCCCGCAGTGAGTGTCAGTGTCCCACCAACCGTGGTGTTGCCTCCCAGCGTCTTGGTGTTGCCGCCGGCGATGTCAAGGCTGTAGTAGGTGGTCGGGACAATGGGAACCGCTGCATTGCCAGTGTATCGCACTGTTGATGTCCCGGCGACAAAGATGCCGGCGAAATTGATGATGCCATTTGTTGATGTGGTGGACAGCGTGATGGTGCTGGCTCCGGCGCTGAGCCGTGTCCCCGTCATCAGGTTCAGGCTGTCGGTGATGGTGATGTTCGACTGCAGAGAAACCGTCACCGTGTTCATCAGACGCAGGCGATAGAAGCTTGTGGAGCCACTGCAATCCATCGAAGCTGAGCCGCGAAATGCCACAGTGATGAAGGTTCCCGGCGTGAACGTCCCGTTGTTGGTCCAGTCACCAGACAGGTAGATGATGCGGGCTGTTCCGTTGTTCTGGAGCGTCTTCGTCGCATTGATCGTGAGACTGGCAAGCCGGGCTGTGTTTGCATTGAGCGTCACCGTGCCGTTGATGATCACATCATCGCCATGTCCCGGAACGCTGCCCCCCACCCAGGTTGTGCCGCTTCCCCAGTTGCCTCCCGTGGTTGTCGAGGTGATTGTTGCGGCGTGCATCCCCATCGTTCCAAGCACAAGAAAAAGGGAGAAAAGAAGGACGGGAAGAAATCTATCTGATGTTCGAGGCAGCATGGGTGTCCATTCACTTTCTGGATGGTTGAACAGTGGCGTGGATTATGCAAAAACCATGCCGCCGGTTTCACCAACGCGAGCATTGTGCCCGCTCCCCCGGAGATGACTTTGCCAGCAATTGCAATCTCTTCACTTTCAACAGCTCGAATGACAGTCTCACCGCACGACCGTCACCTTGGTGGCGAATCTGGTCCGTCATGACCCATGCGCAACCTCTGCCCCGTTTCATATGTCGACATACAAAATCCGATTCGTGTTCGATTCCTGTACAAAGGCTGCATGCACCCCCTGGCTTGTGCCGGCTGCACAGGAGCCGGGCATGCAACCATGGACATGAAATCCGTCCGTCAGCGACGGATCGATAGCATCCGCGTCTCCACTCCTCCCGCATGAGCGACGCGGAGGAAATACACACCCGGCGGGATGTCGCCCACCATCGTCTGCACAAGGTGCGTTCCCGCTCCGAACGCCTCGCCATCGCGGACGCGGAGCACCTCCCTGCCCAGCGCATCGACGATGCCCACCGTCACCCGCTGCTCCTCCGGGATCCCGATGACGATGCTGGCTGTGGTTCGCGCGGGATTGGGATACACATCCTCGATGCGTACCTCGTCCACCACCGGACCGAGTTCCACGCGCACCACGGGCGAGAGGTGCACGCCGGCATTGACGTCGAGCTGGAGCAGGCGGTACCACACCGTGGGGCCGTGAAACGCGGCAAGGCCGTCATCGTTCCACGAATAGTCGGTGGGCGTGCTCTTCGTCCCCTGCCCGGAAACATGACCGATGCGCATCCATGTACTCCCGTTCCACGAGCGCTCGATCTCGAAGCCGGCGTTGAGGTATTCAGACGCCGTCCTCCAGTTCAGGCGCACGGCACTCCCGGCCTTCACTGCGGAGAAGGTGACAAGCTGCACCGGGAAGATGCCCGAGCTGCCGATGTTGATGCGCAGGTTGTTCTTGAACTTCGTCTTGTTCGATGCCGCATCAAGCCGCCCCTGCACAAACCACGGCCCGACGAGATCCATGACCGGCCAGGTGCCGATGGCGCTCGGGACCTGGTACTCGTCCTGCCCGGTGTTGTGATACGTGATGAGCTGCGCATTGGGACGGACGAACTGCGTTCCCTCGTCGCTGAGGTTCCACGAACAGATCACATCCGCGTCGTTCGATGCGCTTCCCGCCTCCTCCACCGACCACTCGCGATACACCAGGATCTCCGGGTTCGTCAGGGGCCGTGTGATGAAACGCGAGACGCGCGCCTTCAATGTGGTAC
>CAYUYM010000254.1:0-4252 GCA_964449305.1 uncultured Chromatiales bacterium
GGATGGCGGCCGCGGCACGGCGACGCGCAGCGACCAGGAGGCGCTCAACCGCGAACTGGAACAGCTCTTGAGCCGCTGTCTTGGACGGAATGTCGGTCCGCAGTACAAATGATCGTCAGCGATGACCATAATCTCATAAAGGAGCAATCACTCATGAAAACCTACTCCCTGTTGACGTTGGCACTGTTTGCAGTGATCGTCGTGTTCTCCGGCTGCATGGCCGTGGAATCCCGCAATCCCAACGACGGCTGGATCACCTACGAGGTGCGGCCGGAGATGCCGTTCGACGAAGCTTGGAACATCGTTGTGGAGGGCATCCTGACACGCGGCTATCAGTTCGAAACGATCGCCAAGGACGATGGCTACATCAAGACCGAGTGGCTGCAGGAATACGTGGACGCTCTTGGTGTGGAGGTGAAGACGCGCGTTTCCGTGAAGTTCACCTACAGCCGGAAGACCATCCGCATGAAGGTGGATGAAATCTACATCGATGGTGAGAAGATGCCGGGTGTGGACATCCCACGCGTTTCGGATCTGAAGCTTGAGATGCGTGATCGGTTGTTGTAACCGCCCACATCATTTCCCCGCACGTTTCACCCACTCAATGCAGAGCAACCCATGAAATCCACGCACTCCCTGCCGCGCCGTCTGCGCTCGGCAGCCTGCCTTCTTCTCGCGGCGTCGATTCTCCTGCCGCCTGGTGTCCGTGCCCAGAACCCTGCCGTCGACATCGCCCGCTTCCCCGTTCAACAGGTGGGTGGTGGTGGCACAGCCCTGGATCTGACTGTCCTCGGTGTCGGGATCGGAATGAAGTGGGGTGAAGCACGCGCCATGTTCGACAACGGCAATGTGCCCTACATCATCCAGAAGGGCACGTCGCCGGTGGTCTACATCCCCCCACAAAACCCGACCTACTATTTCGTCCTCAATCCAAGCTCCTATGAGATCATCGAAATGGGCGTCATGGGGACGGCGGATCTGCCCACCGAGAATCAATTCCTTTTCGACGCGGGCCGATGGAGGCTCACCACCGCACGGACACAGTTCTTCGGCACCGAAGGTGAGTTCATCGTCAACGAGGAGGGCGAGTCCTACAATTTCCCGTTCCAAGGTTTCGTCCTGAAGTTCCTCTCCACCGGCGCCTTCCGCTTTGTCATGGTCCGACCGACGAACAGCCCGCTGACACGCCATGGAGAATCGCTGCAGGACAGGCCGGTCAGGGAGACGGTGACCACCCCGCCACCGCCCGCACCTTCGGCCCCGATCGAGGTGACCGTCCAGGTGCAGGATCAGCATGCTGATCTCCTGCAGATGTGGCAGGACCGTTTCCAGCAGGCACGAAACGACTTCGAGGCCCGCCAGTATTCCGCCGCTCTCGAAGGCTTCCGCGAAATCGCCGCCGGTTGCGGCGACGAGATGCTCAAGGCCCGCGCCACGTATTGGACCGGAGAGTGCCTTTTCGGCATGAAGAATTACCGTGAAGCACGCAAGGTGTTCCACCAGGTTCTCCGCGACACCAACATCGAATCCCTGCGTGCCCCCGCCCAGTTCATGGCCTCCCGCTGCGACAAACTCCTCAAACGGTGACGTTGCGGGAGTGCATTCCCGTCAATCATGCGGGACGTCACGTCCCACCAGACACCTCTCATGCCCACATCCGAATCCCCGCGTTCTCCCATCCAGGAGATCATTGAGCCATTTGCGCTCATCCTCAAGGCGCCGCGTGCATTGCAGGCGGTCAACTTCTCGTATTTCCTCGAGGGACTCTGCTATTTCGGCATCCTCACGCTCCTCGCCATCAGCTTCAACGACCAGATTGGTCTGTCGGATCAGGAGGCGGGCTGGGTGGTGGGCGCCTTCACAGGCGGCATCACACTGGCGATGTTCTTCTTCGGTGAGCTCGCCGATCGCTGGGGTGTACGCTCGGCGCTGCTGCTTTCGCTCGCGTTGATGGCTGTCGGCCGCGTGTTCCTCGCAGGAGCCGGGCTCTTTGGCGGTACAGGAATGTGGTCCCCATCCTTCCTGGCCGCCCTCATGGCGCTCTTCTTCGTCATCCTTGGCTATGGCATGTACATGCCCGCAGCCTACCTCGCTGTGCGGCAGTTCACAAACGAGAAGACCGCGGCGATGGGCTATGCCCTCCTCTACGCCCTCATGAACCTCGGCGCCTTCCTCGCAGGGCTCATGTCACCACCGGTCCGCCACACCTTCGGGATCTCCGGCGTCTTCTGGGTCTACACCGGACTCACCGTCCTGGGCATCTTCGGCCTGATGTTCCTCATGACGCGGCGCAGTGTGGCACAGGCCCGCCAGCAGATGCAGACCGACGATGGCACGGCCGATGAATCCGGCCGGCCGGCGCGCTCCGAGCTCCACGGCTGGGAGGCGGTGAAGCGATGGATCCGGGAACACCCTCTCGCCGATGGACGCTTCTCCTTCTTCATCTTCGTGCTCATCCCCGTGCAGACGCTGTTCGCGCATCAATGGCTCACCATTCCCCAGTATGTGGACCGCGCCTACCCGGGCTTCATCGGCGCGAACATGGAGACCTTCGTCAACCTCAACCCCCTGCTCATTTTCTTCCTCACCCCCTTTGTCGCAGCACTCACCAGTCGCGTGAATGTGTACCGCATGATGATCCTCGGAACCCTGGTCATGGCGCTTCCGACATTTCTCCTTGCTCTTGGACCAAACATCTACACCCTTTTCTCCTACATCCTCCTGATGTCCATCGGTGAGGCGATGTGGCAGCCGCGCTTCCTCCAACTCGCCGCGGAGATCGCACCGGAAGGCAAGACCGGGCAATACATGGGCATCGCCCAGTTCCCCTGGTTCCTCACCAAGCTCCTCACGTCCACCTACTCCGGGTACATGCTCACCGTCTACTGCCCCAAGGATGGAGTCCTGAACACGGAGATGTTGTGGCTGATCTACGGAGGGATTGCCATGGCGAGCCCCATCGGACTCTTCCTTGCGAAATCCTGGATGGGACGTGCGCTCGACAAAGCTCATGGAAACCCCGCATGACACGACGGTTCGCTTCCCCTCTTCTCGCCCTTCTTCTTGCGTTTCCCGCACCCCTCGCCGCCCAGACATCCCTGATCCATCGCTGGCCGACGTTCATTGGTGACGCCTATCTGAACAATCAATCCCATGCCTTCCTCCAGAAGGTGTGCGATTTTGCTGGCGGTCGCATCATGGGCTCCCCCGCAAGCCACCGCGCAATGGACATCCTGGAGAACCATCTGCGGGCCGCAGGCTTGGAGATGCGCCGCGAAACCTTCGAGGCGCCGTGCTGGACACGGGGACAAGACGAGGTCTCCATCGAGCTGCCCTTCCAGCGTGACCTCCGCTGTGCAGCGCTTGGCTATGTCCAAGCCACACCGGAATTCACCGCCGACGTCGTGTATGCACGCCACGGGTTCGAGGAGGACTACGCGGGCATCGACCTGCGTGGCCGCATCGCGCTCGTCAACTCCGAAAGCGTCCCGGGACACGATGCCGTGCGGGGTGAGCTGATCACCATTGCGTCGGCACACGGCGCCCGTGCGGTGCTCTTCGTCAACGACCGACCCGGCGGCATGACGCTCTCCGGTTCAGGCAATTTCAGCGGGCAGCCGACCGCCATCCCGGGTTTCAGCATCACCCTGGAGGATGGACGCTGGCTGATGCGCCTGCTCGCTGCAGGGGAGACCGTTCGTGCACGCATTGTGACGCGCTCCGACTGGCGCATGGACAAGGGTACCAACTGCGTGGTCACCATTCCCGGGCGCTCAGGCAAGAGCATCGTTCTCGGCGGACATTTCGACAGTTGGGACGCCGGACAGGGTGCAGTGGACAACGGCGTCGGCTCCGCCGTCCTGTTTGAAACGGCCCGTGTCATTGCTGCAAACCATCCAGACAATCTGCACACCATCACCTTCGTGTGGTTCGATGGCGAGGAGCTCGGATTGATCGGGGCGAAACGCTATGCAGAAACACACATCCACGACAGCATCGGTGTGATGATCAACATGGACATGACGGGATCGCCGACAGGTTTCAATGTGATGGGCACCCCTGAACTTGAACCCTTTTTCCGCACGCTCATCGACCGCCTCAATGGCTTCGACCTGCAGGCCGGTGTCTCAAGCTCTCCATGGACGAACAGCGATCACGTCCCCTTCATGCTTCGCGGCATCCCAACGGTGACGCCCAATGCGAAGCTCGACGAGCCGATGTACAAGTATTACCACGACCTCGGCGACACATT
>CAYUYM010000255.1:0-4239 GCA_964449305.1 uncultured Chromatiales bacterium
CTTTCGGTTTCCGTAAAAGGAATGAACTCGCCATTTGGCCCGGCCTTTCCAAGATTGGAAACTATATCCAGTATTTCCAGTTGTGGTCGCAGAATGCCGAAGCCCAGGCGCGCGGCATCCCGCCGCCGGTGTTCATCGTGGTCTGCAACAACACCAATGTCTCCAAACAGGTGTTCGATTATATCGCCGGCTGGGAAAAGACGATTGATGGCCGTGTGGTGGTGCAGGCGGGCCAGTTGCCCCTGTTCCGCAATGACGACGGGGCGGGTGACTGGCTCCAGCGCCCGATGTCCATCCTGGTGGACTCGCAGCAGCTCGAATCCGGCGAGGCGATGAGTGACGATTTCAAAAAAATCGCTTCACGCGAGATCGAGGAGTTCAAGGCCGAATACCGCGTGCGCTTCCCCGGACGCGATGCCGACAACCTGACCGATGAGGATCTCCTGCGCGAGGTGATGAACACCGTTGGCAAGCCCGGCAAACTGGGCGAGCATGTCCGTTGTGTGGTCTCCGTGTCCATGCTCACCGAGGGCTGGGATGCCAACACCGTGACGCATGTGCTTGGCGTGCGCGCCTTCAGCACGCAGCTTCTTTGCGAACAGGTGGTCGGCCGCGCATTGCGCCGGATGAGCCATGCCATCAATGACGAGGAACACTTCGAGCCCGAATATGCCGAAGTGTATGGCGTCCCCTTCTCGTTCATCCCGTGCAGCGGTTCCAGTGCGGACCCCAAGCCTGGTCCCACCCCCACCCGCGTGCGCGCGCTGGAAGACCGCATCAATTGCGAGATCACCTTCCCGCGAATCCTGGGCTATCGCCACGACCTGGCCGGCGAGCGCCTCGCCGCATCGTTCACAACGGAATCACACCTCGCGCTCTCCACGGCAGACATTCCGACCATCGTGCAGCTTGATCCCATTGCGGGCGAATCCAGCATCCACACGTTGGACGACCTCTGGCTGCGGCGCCCCAACGAGGTGGCGTTTGCCATCGCCAAACTGACGCTGGAAAAGTACTTCCGCGATGATGATGACAATGAAAAGCCCTGGCTGTTCCCGCAACTGCTCGGCATCACGAAGCGCTGGCTGGCGGAATGTGTCACACTCAAGGCCGGCACCTTCCTGCAATTGCTTCTGCTCATCGAGTTCAAGCATGATGCAGCCGACCGGATATACAAGGCGATCGTTGCCTCATCCGACGGGCCCTCCTCACTCAAGCCCATTCTGCGGCCCCATGATGCAACCGGCTCCACACGGTATGTGGACTTCGACACCACGCGACCGGTCTATGCCACCTCCGCCGGCAAGTGCCACGTGTCGCATGTGGTGGCCGATACCACGTCGTGGGAGCAGAAGATGGCGCAGGTGTTCGAAGCCAGTCCGCAGGTGGTGCGCTACGTCAAGAATCACGGTCTCAATTTCTTCATCCCCTACACCATCAACGGCGAACAGCGCAATTACATGCCCGATTTCATTGCCTGCATCGATGATGGACATGGGCCCGACGATCTCCTGCATCTGATCGTGGAGGTCACCGGCGAGCAACGCAAGGACAAGGCGGCGAAGGTCGCCACCGCCCGCACACTCTGGATCCCGGCCATCAACAACCATGGCGGCTTCGGGCGATGGGGATTTGTGGAGGTGAGGGATCCGTGGGATGTACAGTTGACAGTTGACAGTTGATGATGGATAACGGATAATTGATGAGTGGTGAATGGCGGATGGAGAGGGGCTTTCATTGTGTACGTGGTTTTTCGTGGGTCTGTGGTTTGTATGAATGATTGGAGGCTGCCATGATAACGATGTTGACAATTCGAAATTTCAAACGACTCAGGGATGTCGAAATCCCGTTGGGGAGGTCGGTCGTGTTGATCGGGCCGAATAATTCCGGCAAAACGACGGCATTGCAGGCTCTGGCACTGTGGGATGTGGGTCTGCGCTCGTGGATTGCCAGGCGTGAGGGAAGGTCCGCGCCTGAAAGACGCCCGGGGGTCGCCATCAACAGGCGTGATCTGATATCAACGCCGGTGCCGGGATCCAGCCTGCTGTGGCATGGCCTGCATGTCAGGAAGGGGAAGGCGAACGGAGGCGGCACGCAGAACATTCGGATCGAAATCACTGTCGCAGGCGTCACCGCGGACAGGGAATGGTCCTGCGGGCTGGAGTTCGATTTCACCAATGAGGAGTCCTTTGTCTGTCGGCCGCTCAGAACACCCGGACATGCTGACGTCCCCATCAATGCGGCGGAGTTTTCGGAGATTCCTGCAGAGGCCGCAGGCGCTCGATTCGCATTCCTTCCTCCAATGTCCGGCCTGGCTGCCGAGGAACCCCTGCTGCAACCTGGTCGCGTCAATGTGCTGATGGGGCAGGGGCAGACAGCGCATGTGCTGCGAAATCTCTGCTACCGGATTGTGGAGAACGACGATGCGCATGCAACGAACCATTGGGCGGAAATCACAACGCGCATGGAGGCCTTGTTCGGCGCAAAGTTGTCGCGCCCGGTGTTTCTTCAGGATCGGGGTGAGATAACTCTGGGCTATGAGGAGCAGAATGTCAGGCTCGACATCTCGGCCGCCGGGCGTGGCCTTCAGCAGACGCTGCTGCTGCTGGCGCATCTGTATGCCAACCCGCGCACGGTGCTGTTGCTCGATGAACCCGATGCCCATCTTGAGATCCTCCGGCAAAGGGAGATCTTCCACATCCTCACCGAGGTTGCTGCGCAACAGGGGTCGCAGATCATCGCGGCCAGCCATTCGGAAGTGATCCTCAACGAAGCGGCATCCAGGGCAACGGTCGTTGCCTTTGTCGGAAAGCCCCACCGCCTCGATGAACGCGGGTCACAGACCATGAAGGCGCTGGCGGATATTGGCTGGGACCACTACTATCAGGCGGAACAGACAGGATGGGTGCTGTATGTGGAGGGACCGACCGACCTTGAGGTCCTTCGCACGTTTGCGCGGACCTTGAAGCATGCACGGGCAATGGAAGTGCTGTCGCGACCCTTTGTGCATTACATCTCGACCAACCTTCCGCAGAAGGCGCGCGACCATTTTCACGGGTTGCAGGAGGCGCGTCCCGATCTCGTGGGAATCGCCCTGTTCGACAGGCTCGACAAGGTGGTCCACGAAGGTGGAGCCCTTGCTGTCACCATGTGGCGTCGTCGCGAAATTGAAAACTACCTGTGTTCGCGGGATGTGCTCATGAACTATGCGAACTCCAATGAACCGGGCGATTTGTTTGAAATGGCGGAATCCGATCGCCGGTCGAAGATCATGCATGATGCCATCGAGGAAATCTCCCGCGCGCTCATTTCCCTCGACAGGCCTGACAGCATTCCCTGGTCCGATGACATCAAGGCGTCCGACGATTTTCTTGAACCGGTGTTCAAGAAGTTCTTCGCGGGATTGGGCCTGCCGATCGGTCTGCGGAAGTCGGAGTATCACCAACTCGCCGCACTGGTGACAGCAGAGAATATTGATGATGAAATTCGCGAAAAACTTGATGCCATTGTCGCGGTTGCGGACAAGGCCAAACCAGCGGAAGGATGACGCATGGCAAAGAAGAACCCCACTCCGATTCAGGTCGATTCCATCCGGCACAAGGACAAACGGGTGAACATCCCCACCGAGGAGCTGCGCGATTTTGTGGAACAGGACGAGCAGACACCGACAACCATGCTCTACCCGCGCGATCCCTCGCTGGATCCGCAGCTTGTATGGAAGGGGAAGGACGAGCAGGACAGGGCAGACCTTGCCGTGCCCGTGGTCCCGATCTACATCCAGGAAAAGATCCACCCGCAGGCCATCATCGACGCACTGCCCCGCATGGCGAAGGCGGGGGACGAACAGTTCAGCCTGTTCTCCGATTTCAACGGTGGTCCGGAGGACTTCGACAAGAAGGTGGAGTTCTACCGCCACGAGCAGAACTGGACCAACCGCATGATCCTCGGCGACTCGCTGATGGTGATGACCTCGCTTGCCGAAAAGGAGGGTCTCAAGGGTCGCGTGCAGACCATCTATCTCGATCCACCCTACGGCATCAAGTTCGGGTCCAACTGGCAGGTGTCCACGCGCAAGCGTGATGTGAAGGACGGCAAAGCTGAGGACGCCACGCGCCAGCCCGAGCAGGTGCGCGCCTTCCGCGACACCTGGAAGCTCGGCATCCATTCCTACCTCGCCTACCTGCGCGACCGCCTCACCGTGGCCCGCGAGCTCCTCACCGAAACGGGCAGCGTGTTTGT
>CAYUYM010000256.1:0-1250 GCA_964449305.1 uncultured Chromatiales bacterium
GCAGGCGCGGGAATCCACGCGCGAGTCCTTCCGAAGCCAACCCTGATAACCCTGACAACCCTGACAACCCTGATAACTCTTCAACTCTTCAACTCTTCAACTCGCTTACCGCCCACCACCACCATCCTCATCATCAGCCATTCCAGCATCGCGGCCGGGTCGGCGCAGAGGCCGGTGTGGATGGGTGAGGTCTGGATGATGGTGCTGCGGGGCGCGGTGAGCCAGTCGAAGCGCTCGGCGCGGGGCAGGTGCGCGATGGGGCCGGCGTCGCTCTCGCCGCGGCAGATACGCGGGATGGTGGCGAGATGCCCGGCGATGAGCTCAGCGTCGGCGTCGGGCGCCAGGGCCAGAAGCCGGGTGGCATCGAGGTGCACGAGGGCATCGAGGTGGCGGTGCGCGCCGCAGGAGAGGATCACGCCGGCATTGAGGTACTCCCCGCGCTCCACATGCGGCACCACACGGATGATGGCGTAATCAAAGGAGTGTTTCGCGGGCATGGAGCGCCTCCTCAAGAAATGCATGGGGGGATTCCCTGCGCGTCACACACCACGCCTCGTATTCGTCGCGCGACAGGTCGCCCGAGACATCCCGCAGCCAGTCGTCGGGGATCAACCGGAGCACATCACGCATCAGCTCCGGTGTGATGCGGGCCGACATCTCCGCGTCGATCTCCGCGAGCAGTGCGGCATGACGCAACAGGACGTGCTCGCGGATGAGCCCGAAGCGGTCCTGCGCCCGGGTGGCGAACCCCGGCCCGGCATGGTGATGATACAGCGCGGCGCCATGATCGATGAGGTACAGCTTCCTGTGCCACATCAGCATGTTCGCATTGCGCGCCGTGCGGTCCACGTTGGTGGTGAATGCATCGAACCACACGACCTCCGACGCGGTGCGCGCGTCCGGTGTGTCCACCGCGGGATCAAAGGTCACCGAACCGGGGAGAAAGTCCATCGCCAGGTTCAACCCGGCCGACGCGAGGATGAGCTCCTTGATCTCCGGGTCCGGCTCCGACGCGGCAAGCATGGGATCCACATCCGCGAAGACGATCTCCGGCACGGCGAGTCCGGCGACGCGTGCCAGCTCACCCACCACGAGCTCCGCCACAAGGGCGCGACGCCCCTGCCCGGCCCCCCGGAATTTCAGGACGTACAGACCGTCGTCGTCGGCCTCGACGATCGCAGGCAGCGAGCCCCCCTCCCGCAGGGGGGTGACATAGCGTGTGGCGGTGATGGTGCGAAGGGTCATGGTGC
>CAYUYM010000256.1:1350-4213 GCA_964449305.1 uncultured Chromatiales bacterium
TCCCGCAGGGGGGTGACATAGCGTGTGGCGGTGATGGTGCGAAGGGTCATGGTGCCATGTGCAGTGAACATGTGATGGTGAGGCGCAGGGCGTCGCATCGACGCCCGACCGCTCCACATTACGGTTTTTCCCGCTGACCTCCAATGCCCTGGCGGCGTGCTGCGGCAGGGCGTATCGCGTCACTCCACGCATTTTTCCTGAAGCGAAAATGATCCGATATTGCGCGTCATTCACCACCGCGGAACCCCGATGAAACTCCCGGCATGCATCCCCGCCTTCCTTCTCGTGATCGCATCCGCCGCCGCCCAGCCCGCGCCCGTGCCCTCAACCGGACAGACGCGCTGCTACAACGCCACATCCGTCATCACACCCCCGGCTGCAGGACAACCCTTCTCCGGCCAGGATGCGCAGCAGGCGTCGCGACACACAATGGGGTACACCATCAGCGGCGACAGCCTGACGGTGCTGGACAAGGTCACCCACCTGACCTGGCAGCGCGGAGCCGACACCAATGGCGACGGCCGCGTCACCCCGGCCGACAAGCTGACCCACGCCCAGGCGCTCCTGCGGCCGGCCGCACTGAACGCGATGCGCTTCGGCGGCTTCGACGACTGGCGCCTGCCGACGATCCGCGAACTCTATTCCCTCATCACCTTCGTCGGCACCGACCCGAATCCCAATGGGTCCAGCACCGTGGGACTCGTCCCCTTCATCGACACCACCGTGTTCGCCTTCGCGTATGGCGATCCCGCAGCGGGCGAGCGCATCATCGACGCGCAGTATGCCTCGGCCACCACCTACACTGCGCGGACCATGGGCAACAATGAGACGGCCTTCGGAGTGAACTTCGCCGACGGCCGCATCAAGGGCTACCCGAAGGGCACCTCCCCTGGTGGGCAGCCGTTCCGCTCCTTCGTGCTCTGCGTGCGCGGCACCTCCGCGTACGACAGTCACGCGTACATCGACAATGGCGACAGCACCGTGACCGACAGGGCGACGGGCCTGATGTGGGCGAAGGAGGACCAGGGGGTGACGCTCAACTGGCAGGACGCGCTGGCCCATGCGGCAGCCATGAACGCCCGGCACTGGCTGGGATACGACGACTGGCGCCTGCCCCATGTCAAGGAGCTGCAGAGCATCGTTGATTACACCCGCTCCCCCGCGTTCAGCGGCACAGCCGCCATCGATCCCGTGTTCGGTTGCACGGCGATGACCAACGAGGCGGGGCAGGAGGACTGGGGGTGTTACTGGTCGTCCACCACGCATGCCTCGCAGAACGGGCAGGGAGCCGCGGCCGCCTATGTGGCCTTCGGCCGCGGCATGGGCTTCATGAATGGAGCGTGGATCGATGTGCACGGAGCCGGCTGCCAGCGCAGCGATCCGAAGGCGGGCGATCCCGCGCAGTTCCCCCAGGGCCGCGGGCCGCAGGGCGACGCGATCCGGATCCTCAACCGCGTGCGGCTCGTGCGCGACGCCGCAGGAGCGACAGGGGCGTTGGACGCGCGCCAACGGCATCCGGAGCTGGAGCTTGCACAGAACTGGCCGAACCCCGTGACAAGCTCCACCACCATCAGCTACGCCATCCCCGCGGCGGCGCATGTGCGCCTCACCGTGACCGACCTGCTTGGGCGCGAGGTGGCCGTGCTTGTCGATGCATGGTTGCCGGCGGGCGTCCATGCCGCGCACTTCGATGCAGCGGGAGCGGGACGTGCAAACGGGATCTGGCTGTACCGCCTCGATGCAGGACAGCAGTCACTGACACGGATGATGGTGCGCGCGCGACATCCCGGGCAGTGAAAGCCACCCCATTCCGTCCCCGTTCAACCGCCGGATGACTTCAGCCCTGCCCCGCTCAGTGCCTGATGGGGATGGGCGTGTGCATGTACCTGCGGAGGCTCGCATGGCCGCCCAACCTCGGGCGTTGTGCAACGGGTGATGCTTGTGCCAGACCACACACCTGTGTGGCAGCAGAAATGCCCATGGTACCACAACATTGCATGGACGCGGTTCTCAAGGACGGGATTGTTCGTTGAACCGTGTGGTGAAATCGGCGGATGTTGCATCAACGCTGCGGTGATGACCGATCGCAGGCATGCATCCGGGTGAGAGGATCGCCCTCCGGAAACTGCGTGCGCAACCAGGTGCGGTACGCGAAAATTCGTCGACCGGGACAGCGCGGTGGAGCTGGTGCGCCTCCCTTTCCCCTCCCCCGGACTCCCCCGAAGTGCCCGGGGAATTACTCGAGGGGAATTCGAAAATGCTTCCGTGTTGCCTGGTTCATGGAGGAAGCGAGTATATCGATGCTTGTTCCCGGGTTCCCATCACCTCGAGTGTCGTTGTGGTGTTTCCGAATCTTCTCGGAATTGGTGATTGCCGTGGGAAGCTTCCTGATGAAATCCTCATCGAACACGAAACTCTTCGAATAGTGTGCCAGGTGCTCTTTCAGAACTTTCACAACACTGGCACAGTTTTCGTGCTGAGCGGTGGAATAATGAAAATGAAACAGAAGCCAGATTTCGAAACAGGGATCCGATTCAGCAAAATGGATATCACCTGAACCTCGGATTTGTCTGGCTTCTTTGGCGATTTGTCGACGTTGATCCTGAGGCTTTTCGAGATCATACACAACCCACACTTCGTCATATTCGACACCAAGACCTTTCCGAGACTTCTGCTTCTGGGCATCACGTAATTCGATTGCCTTGGTAACAAGTGTCTTTGGATCAGTCCCTTCTGGGTGGACTACTTCGACCTTTGCAGCCGTGAGTTGTAAAACCTTCCCAAGTGCACGAAAATAATTGGGCTCTGTTTGCTCGCCTTCTGTCACAATGAGAAACGACTTGCCGGAGGTCTTCTGACCGGG
>CAYUYM010000257.1:0-4197 GCA_964449305.1 uncultured Chromatiales bacterium
GATGCCCAGTGGATGCGCATGTGGTTGAAGTCCCAGATCGCGCGGTCGCTCTACGGATACGAAGGCTACTTCCGCACCGTCCTGGAGATCGACCCGGTGTATCGGAAGGCGACACAGCTCTTTGACGAGGCGCGGAAGATCGCCCGGTTGAAGTGATCCGGCGGCACCGCCATGGTTGCCTTTACACACCGCTCCACGCTCCTGCGCTCCACCACCGTCGCCGCCGTCTGCATCATTGCGGCGGCCGCGGCGCTGCTCATCCCGCGGTCGCCCGTCGTCGCGCTGCCGCAGGCGCCCCGCCCGGGAGGTGCGAACGTCGCCGTCTTCCAGAAGGGCGAGGTCCTGACCTATGAGGTGAGCTACATGACCATGAAGCTCGGGAAGATCGTGACACGCGTCCTGGGCATCGACCGGCAGGGTTCGCAGGTACGTGTCCGCACCGAGTGCCTGATGAAGACCTACAAGGGGGTGCCTCTCGTCACGCTCAACACCATCTTCCAGAGCACCATCAACGAGAAGCTGGCCTCGTGTTCCTTCGCCTCGCGCGAGCAGGTGGAGGACACGGTCCACAAGTACATCAACTACACCTTCCCGCCCGGCCGCAATGTGATGTACATCTCCGAGCGTGTCGGAAACGACCTGTGGGCCGACCATGCCGACACCGTGCAGCTCGGGGGAAGGAAGTGGCAGGACGGTCTCTCGTTGTTGTTCTACGCCCGCGCCCACGCCCACGAGCGCTACACGGACCGCGTCCCGGTGCTCATCTACCATTCGCAGGCCACCACCACCATCCGCTTCGGCGCGGCCGAGGAGGCCGTGGAGATCGATGCAGTCACCTGGCCGGTGCCAGCATACAAGCTCGACGGCGAGACGGGGTTCACCGGCGTCTACGGCCTGACCGGCGGCTTTGAGGGCTGGTTCAGCCGCGACAAGGCGGCCGTGCCGCTCAAGGCGAAGATGCACGTCATCATCGGCAGCATCCGCCTCGAGCTCAAGGAGTGGAAGCGCGACGGCTGGACACCCCCACGGACGTTTCAATGACGGCACACCTCGGTATGCCGCCCGCTGCCGCCACCGTTGTTTCACCTCATCCCCATCGACCATGATCTTTCCCTATCGATCCCGGTTCCCGGAGATCCACCCCTCCGCCTTCATCACCGATGCCGTCACCATTGTCGGTGACGTGACCATCGAGGAGAACGCCAGCATCTGGTTCGGCACCGTGATCCGTGGCGATGTGAACTCGATCCGCATCGGGGCGCGCACCAATGTGCAGGACAACAGCATGCTCCACGTGATGTGGAACAGGTGGAACCTCGACATCGGCGCCGACGTCACCATCGGGCACAGCGCCGTGCTCCATGGATGCACCATCCACGACCGCTGCCTGATCGGCATGGGCGCCGTGGTGCTCGACGGCGCCGTGGTGGAATCCGACAGCCTTGTGGCGGCGGGGACGCTGGTGCGGCAGGGCTTCGTGGTGCCGCAGGGGAGCCTTGTGGCCGGGGTGCCGGGAAAGGTGGTCCGCATGCTGAGCGAGAAGGAGCGTGAGGCCATCGTGGAATCCGCCCGGCACTATCTGCACTACGTGAGCGAGTTCCGCAAGCACCGCGATCTGGAGCATGGGATGAGTGTGGAAACGTATTTCGCCATGAAACGGGAGGGACGGCTGTGAACGACGAGCTGCTTCAGGGGAGCATGACCGAGGTCATCCTCCAGGCCCTGCGGGAGGACATCGGGTTGGGGGATGTCACGACGGAATCGATCGTGCCACCGGACGTCCCCGGTGTCGGCACGCTCATCGCCAAGGCCAACGGCGTGTTGTCGGGCATCGATGTGGCGGAGGCGGTGTTTCGCTGTGTGGACGACACGCTGGTGCTGGAGCGTCATCTCGACAACGGGATGCCCGTGCTCCGCGGTGCGGTGATCGCCGTGGTGCGCGGATCCTTCGCCTCGATGCTCACCGCCGAACGCACCGCGCTCAACTTCCTCCAGCGCATGTCGGGCATCGCCACGGCCACCTCCGCCTTCCGGAAGCTCGTGGACGGGATCGACGTGCAGCTTCTCGACACGCGCAAGACGGCCCCCTGCCTCCGCGCCTTCGACAAGCAGGCCGTGCGTGACGGGCATGGCACGAACCACCGCTTCGGCCTCGACGACATGGTGCTCATCAAGGACAACCACATCGCCGCCGCCGGGAGCATCACCGATGCGGTGGCCATGGTGCGGGCCCGCATGCCGAAGGACAGGCCGCTCAAGGTGGAAGTGGAGACGGACACCATCGCCCAGGTGATGGAGGCCCTGCGCTGTGACGGCATCGACATCATCATGCTCGACAACTACACGCTCGACGACATGGCCCAGGCCGTACGCCTCATCCGCATGAAGCGGCCGGAGATGCGCATCGAGGCCTCCGGCAATGTCAACGAACACACCGTGCGCGACATCGCGGAAACGGGGGTGGACATGATCTCGGTGGGGGCGTTCACCCACTCGGTGCGGGCACTCGACATCTCCTTCGACATCGAACTCCGGAACAACGCCTGACCGATGCCGCTCTCCGCAACGCTCGATCATCCCTCCCGAATCGCCGACCGACTCGCCGCGCGCACGCGCCGGACCGAGACGCACCGTGGCCTGCGCTGCTCCGCCGTGCTCGCCGGGATGACACGCATGGATGACGGCTGGCATCTGCTCATGACGCAGCGCACCGACACCCTGGAGCACCACAAGGGCCAGGTGTCCTTCCCCGGCGGCGCCTGTGAACCCGGCGAAACGCTGGTTGCGACGGCGCTCCGCGAGGCCCGCGAGGAGATCGGTCTGCGCGAGGACCGGGTCGACACGCTCGGGTTGCTGGACGACATCTGGACGCCGAGCGGGTACAACATCACCCCCGTGGTGGGCGTCGTCGCCTCTGTCGACGGGCTCGCCCCCAACCCCGCGGAGGTGGCGCGCATCCTCACGCTGCCGCTGGCCTTCTTCGACGATCCCCGCAACGCCCGCTCCGAATGGTTCGAGCACGACGGAACGCCCCGTCGCGTGTGGTTCTATGATCACCCCGAGGCCACTGTGTGGGGTGCAACGGCCTTCATCATCCGGGATCTCCTGGCGCTGCTCCACGATGCGGGGTGGGGCGGGTAGATTCTCCGTGACGGGTTCCCTATCTTTGCAGACCGGGTTTCCACGCCCGGTCACCACCCAACACAACAAAAGGTAAACTGTATGAAGCGTACGATCGTTGCCATGCCCGGCGATGGAATTGGAAAGGTTGTTCTCCCGGAAGCCATCCGCGTGCTCGATGCCGTCGGATTCGAGGCGGAGTATGTGAACGGTGACATCGGCTGGGATTTCTGGTGCTCGGAAGGCAACCCCCTCCCGCAACGCACAGTGGATCTCCTGGAGAAGCACAAGATCGGTCTCTTTGGCGCGATCACCTCCAAGCCGAAGGACAAGGCCGCGGCGGAACTGGCGCCGGAACTCCAGGGAAAGGGGTTCCAGTACTTCAGCCCGATCGTGTCCATGCGCCAGCATTTCGATCTCGACATCTGCATCCGCCCCTGCATCAGCTTCCCGAACAACCCGCTGAACTTCGTCCGAAAGGGGCCGAACGGCAGCATCGAGGAACCGGTGGTCGACACCGTCATCTTCCGTCAGAACACCGAGGGGTTGTACTCCGGTGTGGAATGGACAAACCCACCGGCAAACGTGCGCACCGCCCTCGAGACGCACAAGAAGATGCTCAACTACAAGGATGTGCCGGGGGAGGACCTCGCCATCTCCTGCCGCATCTTCTCCCGCAATGCCTGCCGCCGCATCGTGCGCGCCGCATTCGAGTACGCGACGAAGCACGGCTACAAATCGGTGACCGTGTGTGAGAAGCCCAACGTGATCCGCGAGACCTCGGGCATGATGGAGAACGAGGCGAAGATCATCGCCAGGGAGTATCCCGGGATCGCGCTCTGGAGCACCAACATTGATGCCCAGATGATGTGGCTCACGAAGAACCCCGAGGACTACGGCGTGATCGTGGCCGGCAACATGTTCGGCGACATCGTGTCCGACGGCTTCGCCGGCCTCATCGGCGGGCTGGGATTCGCCTGCTCCGCCAACATCGGTCGCGAGGTGGCGGTGTTCGAACCGACACACGGATCGGCACCGAAATACGAACGACTCAATCCCTCGATTGTCAACCCCATC
>CAYUYM010000258.1:0-4161 GCA_964449305.1 uncultured Chromatiales bacterium
CACTGCCGCCGTAATAGGTCGCCCACATCATCGTTCCGTTCAGTGTGAGCTTCACCAGATAGCCGTCCCAGCTCCCACCAAACACCACCTGATGAGCTCCCGTGGTTGCGATGGTGGTCGTGCTTGAAGTCCTCCCGCTGGCGTACACCCCTGATGCAGTCGCAAGCACGCGGTGCCCGAATTCCTCGCCGTCTCCGCCGAAGTAGGTCCCCCATAGAATCGACGGATCAATCACCAGCGTCGAGCGTGGATCGACAGGCCCGGTGCGGAATCGGACGATGTCCCCATCAAGCACATACGCCCCCTGCACAGGGGATCGCATGCCCGATGGATCAAGGGAGAAGCAGATGGGGGCATCATCGGTGATGCTGCCGAGTGTCGTGCCGTGAACCAACCGGCCGTCGACCAACCTGATGTCGTTCGCTCCACGGATTCGCATGGCGATGGAGGAGATGTCAGCTCCGGGACGCAGGATGAAGTCGTACTTCACGCCGTTGCCTGTTGCATCGTCGAGCGTGAAGACCAGGTCAATTCCGGGGTACATGTCCTTGTAGGTGATCGAAGAGTATCGGGCGATGTTGGTGATGCCGTCTTGTGGTGTGGAGGCGGAATAGACGTTGAATGTTCCCTCCATTCGTGGTCCGGGGACAACCACCGGCGCCGGGTTGCCGCCGATACATTCGATGTCGATCCGATGTGATCGGACCACCAGACTTTCCGACAATCCGAAGGCATCGTCCAGGTGCCCGTGATCTTCACGCTGCGCTCCGGTTGTCCGCGACAGGGTGTACAGTTCATGGCTGAACGAGCAACGGTTCAGATGGAGCTTGTACCCATCCCGCTGAAACAGGTACAGCAGGTCGGTTCGTGGCCGGCCGGATTGATCCGTGATCTGTCCCCTGTTCTCCACAAATCCTGCAGCCGTGTGTGGCCAGTCCTGGCTGCGCCCAGGAGACGGGACCAGGAGAAACGACATGACGAGGCCCACGATGCCTGCGCATCGACCACTGCGATGTAAAGCACTCATGATGAATCCTTGCTAATGAACAATGCGCATCCGCGCAAGAACGATCACCCAACTTGGCACGTTCCGACCACAATGTCAAGATGCGATCAGCCCCGCCTCATGCCTGCACGACTCTGTTGACACTCACGGATTCCGAGGTGTCACCCCATTGGAGTCGGAGGTCGGTCCGGGGCGCCCCCCACCTCGCTTGGCTACCTCGCCAGCCACACGCGCACGGTCACCATCTCGTGGGGCTTGACGGTGATCGCCAGCGTGGCGCCATCCACCGTCAGCGCTTCGCCCGCATCTTCCAGCACGTTCGACCGCACGGCGCGCGTGATGGCGGCCGGCAGCGTCAGACGGGCCTTCACTCCGGCACCGGTCATCTCCACCATCTGCACGATCCACGAATCATCGTCCTCCGCCTTCTTCACGGTCGTGACCACCACGTTCGCGGCATCGATGCCGGCAAAGGAATTCGCCTGCGGCAGCGTCCCTCCGTGGATGCCGGTGGTCGCCGCAATGAGCGGTGTGGTGTATTCGTGGCCGCGCTGCACCACGCCGGCCTCGCGCCAGCCGCCCGCATGCGGCAGCAGCGCATACTCCATCACGTGCAGACCACGGTCGGCCGTGGGATCGGGCCATTCGGGCGCGCGCAGCAGCGAGAGCCGCAGCATGTTCCCCCGGATGTCGTATCCGTACTTGGCCCGGTTCAGAAGTGCCACCCCGTATCCATCGTGCGTCACATCGGCCCAGCGGGATGCCGGCACTTCGGTCTTCGCCTCCTCGCGCCGCGTGCGCGGAATCGCCGCCCGCTGGATCGTGCCGTACGGCACCTCGAACGTGGCCATTGTGTCGGTGACGGCCAGAGGGAATGCGGCCTTCAGCATGGTGTTCTTCTCCCACCAGTCCGCCGTGGTCCTGAAGTCGATGCGCGCGATGTCACGGTACAGGATCACGTCCTGGGTGAAGAAACTGTTCGGAAAATTCTCGGTCGGGAAATCCTTCACGGTGCCGGGTTTCAGGTAGTCGCGCTCCAGGCGCAGCACGGTGAACACGGGACCGTCCTCCACCACGCGTGCCGAGCGGAACGTGGAGGGATGCACCGTCCCCGTCCAGCCGATGTTCCAGGCAGACCAGGCCTTTGGCACATCCTCCAGCAACTGCAGTGTGTGCCCTCCTCCGGCAAGGACGTCACGGGCATTCCGCAGATCCACGATGCGCGAGATGGCACCGCTGACCGTGTCCACCTCCACGCGGAAGTGCGTGCTCGTGATGCCGGTGGTGGTGGTCGGCGTTGCGTGCGTGTCCGTGCTGCCGCCCGCATGGCGCAGCGCGTACGTGCGATACCCGAAGGCCGGGACGTCGTGCGCAACGAACACCAGCTCCACATCCTCCATGTCGGTGATGCGCGTCTGCGATGGGACGCTGTTCCCGGCTGCGTCGACAACGGTCGTGCCGCGCTGCGACGGATCGAGGTGCAGCGTCACCAGGTCGTTGCGCATCCAGCCGAGGGTGTTGAACACGACGAGGGCCTGGTCGCCCTGCATGCCGGCGGTGGCCACCTGATCGGCAATGTGCGTTGTCGCGGCCGACTGCATGCGGCCGGCGTTCTTCTCCATCAGGTCGAATTCCCGGTTCGCATCAATGTACACCTCGCGAATGCTCGAGCCGGGCAGGATGTCGTGGAACTGGTTGAAGAGCACGGTGCGCCATGCCTGCCGCAGCCCGTCGCTGTCAAACGGCAGGCCGGACCGTGATGCGAAGCACGACAGCTTTTCCGTGTCCGTCAGAAGCGTCTCGCCACGGCGGTTGCGTTCCTTCATGCGGGCCTGCGTGGTGAATGTGCCCTGGTGGTACTCGAGATACAGTTCGTCACGCCACACGGGCAGCTCGTCGAGATCCTGCCGCTTCACCCAGTCCAGATACTCGCGCGCGGTCCGGTACTCGATCGTCGGGTAGACATCGAGCGAGCGCAGGCGGTCGATGCGGTCGATCATCTCCATCGAGGGCCCACCGCCATGGTCGCCCACGCCGTAGAGCACGAGCATGTTGCGGAAGCCGGTGTTGGCCTCGAACTGCCGCGTCCAGTCGATGAGGCGGAAGGGATCCTCGATGGTGTTGACATAGTCGAAGGGGAAGCAGGTGAGAATGCGCGATCCGTCGGGCGCCTCCCACCAGAACATGCGATGCGGAAACACCGTCCTGTCGTTCCATCCAAGCTTCTGCGTGATGAAGGCATCGATGCCGGCGTTGGCGTAGAACATCGGCATGTTCTCGGTGTACCCGAAGGAGTCCGGGTTCCAGCCCACGGTGACGTCCACGCCCAGGATGTCCCGGAACCAGCGCTTTCCATGGAGGAGCTGGCGGTTCCACGATTCGCCCGAGATGAGGTTGCAGTCCGGTTCGATCCACATGCCGCCGGTGATCTCCCAGCGTTTGTCCGCGATGCGGCGGCGGATGCCATCGAAGATGTCGGGCCAGTGCTGCCGCGTCCAGTCGTAGTATTGCGCCGAGCTCTGGGAGTAGATGAAGCCGGGGCGCTTGTCCATGATGTTCAGCACCGAGGCGAAGGTGTTCCTGCACACCTCCATCGTTTCCCGCCTGCGCCACAGCCAGGCCGCATCAATGTGGGCGTTGGCCACCAGTGTCAGCGTGAAGCGGCGGGCAAAGGCGCCCACGGGCCGGAGCTTTGCGCGCAGCGCCTCGATCTCCCGGGAGATGGCGTCGGCGGTCGGCGCTCCCAGCACCGCGATGTCGAACTCGGAGGCGGCCTTTTGCAGCGCCTCATTGAGACGCACGCGATCCTTCCGTGCAATGGAGGACTTGTCGATGCCCGGATCCTCGCGCAGTTGCGAGTTGGTCTGGTACGTGTCAAAGCTCAGCAGCTTCTGCCCGGTGCGGAGGCTCAATGCGAGGTCGAGGATGCGCTGGCGCATGACGGAGGTGCGTTCCAGCACCAGCTCGGCGCGCAGCAGGCGGAGCGGGCCGCCCGTGTTGACGGCCTTGATGGCCACCGTCCAACGCTGCCCCGGGCGGGCATCCTCGGTCAGGACAAAGTCGCCGTCCCACGGGAAGAAGCCGCGGCTCTCTCCGTTGATCCAGGCGTAGCCGTAGTCGTCCACACTGACGAGGAGGCGCACCCGGCCTGCGAC
>CAYUYM010000259.1:0-4136 GCA_964449305.1 uncultured Chromatiales bacterium
GATGGCGATGGCCGGATGCGTGTCGTTGAGCTGGATCGCCACCTTGTCGGCGAAGGTGGCGAAGGTGCTGTGCTTCATCCGATACTGGCGGATGATGTCCTGCAGCGAGGCGGACACAAAGAAGTACTGCTGCTTGAGCCGCAGCAGGCGCCCCTCCTGCACGCTGTCGTTCGGATAGAGCACCTTGGAGATGGTCTCGGACGCGAACTTGGACTCCACGGCTCCGTAGTAATCCCCCATCGAGAACTGCGGGAGGTCGAAGTCGTGCCTTGCCCGCGCCTGCCAGAGACGGAGGTTGTTGACCGTCGCATTCCGGTACCCGGGGATGGGGACGTCCCACGGCACCGCCAGCACATCGTCGGTGGACACCCACTCGTGGTGCTCCCAGCCGCTCTCGTCGCGCCGGATGCGGACCTCGCCGCCGAAGCGCACGGTGCAGGTGAACTCGGGCCGCATCACCTCCCAAGGGTTGCCCCAGCCAAGCCAGTCGTCCGGGATCTCGATCTGATACCCGTTGCGGATTTCCTGGTCAAAGATGCCGAACTCATAGCGGATGCCATACCCGAACGCCGGCAGTTCCAACGCCGCCATGGAATCCAGAAAGCAGGCGGCGAGGCGGCCCAGGCCGCCGTTGCCCAGACCCATGTCCTGCTCCTGGTCGCGGATCTCGTCGAGGTCGTATCCCATCCCGTGCATGATGTCGCGGCATTGATCGTGGAAATCAAGGTTGACGAGGGCGTTCCCGAGCAGCCGGCCCATGAGGAACTCGAGCGAGAGGTAATAGACGCGTTTGGCATCGCTGCGCTCATGGGTGCGCTGCGTGCGCAGCCAGTTGTGGATGAGGCGGTCGCGTATGGCCTTTGCGAGCGCCTGGTAGATGTCCGCCGGGGTCGCCGTCAGCCGGTCCTTGACCAGGACATATTCGAGGTGCTCCGCGAACTGCTCCCTGAGCGAGTAGGGTTCCAGATCGGGTGCGTCAGTGAAAAACAGGGAACGGGGTTGCGTCGTGTCACTCATGGATCGACTCCGGAGGGGACGGGAGGGAGGAACGCTTCGGGCTGATGCCGGAGAAATCTAGCGTTTTTTGGGCCCGTGTCCAACCGGATCGATGCCGCCCGCGATCCGCCCTGTGGCAGCGATGTGGGGCGGGTCTGCGCGTCCGTGTCAGCGGGTGGCGCCGCCGATGTAGTCCCGCAGGTAGCGGATCTCCACGGCATGGGCCTGCATGAGGGATTTCAGGATGTCTCCGATGGAGATGAGCCCCGCCACGCGCCCGTCGGCCAGGATGGGGAAGTGGCGGATGTGCTTCTCGGTCATGATGGTCATGACATCCTCGATGTTGTCGTCCGGACTGCCGATGATGAGATCCCTCGTCATCACATCGCCGACGATCATGCCTTGAAAACCCGCCGGGTCGCGGTGGCAGGCGCGGAGCACATCGCGCTCGGTGAGGATGCCGACAGGGAGCCCCCCGTCGATGACCAACACCGACCCGACGTTGTACTGTGCCAGCATCTCCACCGCCGCACCGACGGTGAGTCCGGGAGAGATGGAAAACACCATCGGGCCCTTGTCTTTCAGGATGTCCTTGATCTTCATGGTTCAGCACTCCAAGTGTTGCGGTGAATGAATGATGCTCCCGATACGAGGGGGAAAGGTACGATCCGTATCGGATATCCGCAATCCGGATTCAGTGTGCCGTGGATGTCATCTGGCGGCGCCCAGCACCAGGAGGACGACACCGACGATGAGGAGGGCGATGGCGCCGTAGAGCGTGAATGCCGAGGTGCTTTCCGCGCCTTTCTGCAGCTCCTCCTCGGATTTCGTGCTGATGATGTAGGGGTGCCCCTTCTCCGCGGGGCGACGCATCACGGGAGTCCCGTCGGCATCGCTGATCTCGCCGAGTGCGTAGATCCTGTCGCCAACCGCGATCACGCTCTCCCGGTAGTGATATCCGAGCACCCGCCGTCCACCCGTGAGCATCGCACCGAGCTGCAGGGAGAAGCCGCCGAAGCGCAGTGAGGACAGGGGGCCCGTTGCCGGCTCGTATTTGTCCACCACCTGCCGCGCATCGATCGATGCCCCGGCCGGGTCGATGTCGATGCTTCCCGTGCCATCATCGAGGGCGAAGCGGGCGGACTGTGTGTTGCTGGCAACCACGTTGCTGCCGGTGCGCGTCCTGCGCTGCACGTGCCCCTGGGAATCCCGCTCCTCGTAGTCCTCCTCGTAGCGCTCCTCCACCGTCATGGAGTAATGGATGCATTCCATCCCCGAAAGCTCGGCCTTCAACGGGGAGGTGCAGCGGGCATTGCCCTTGAGTTCCGTCTGCTGCCGCACGCCGCCCGGGCCGATCTCCCCCGCGATGGACTGCTGCAACTCGTGGATCTCCGCCGCGGTGGACGTCTTCGTCAACTTCATCTCCTCGAGCTTCTTCTTCGAATTCTGACTGACGAAGAACAGCACGACACCGATGACAATACAGATGGCTCCGGCAATGATCATGGCTCGCTCCGCGAAATGTTTGGTATGTGGCAAAAATACTGAGAAATCGACAGGAACGCCATTCGACGCGCACTTCGCCCGGTGCCCCCGTGTGGAGCCGCCCCGATGATCGTGTCACTCAAACACGAGCTCGGCCAGCACAGGCAGATGATCGGAGGGAAAGCGGCCGTTGACAAGGTCCGACAGCGTGGCATGCTTCAGGGTTTTCCAGCCATAGGAGGCGAAGATGAAATCGATCGTCGTGCCCTCGATCGGTCCCGGCAGCTCGAACCCACAACATGTGGACAGCGGGCCATGATGCCGTACCCTGGGCTGGGACTTCGTGTCGGTGAGGTTGAAATCACTCACCACACTGCCGGATGTCAGGATCCGGTACGGTTCGTCGAGTGGTGTGGAGTTGAAATCACCCGCAAGGATCACCGGCGCGCCGGCTGCGATGCGCGGAATCTCCCGTGACAGAAGTCGTGCGCTTTCGCTGCGTGCCTGCCTGCCCATGTGGTCAAAATGTGTGTTGAACACGACGATCGTGTCACCCGTCGCCTTGTCCCGCAGACGCGCCCAGGTGGCGATGCGGGCGAGGGCGGCATCCCAGGCAACGCCGGGAATCCAGGGTGTGGGCGACAGCCAGAAGGTGCTGTCGGCGATGCGATCAAGCCTGTCCGTGCGGTAGAAAATGGCGCAGTGCTCCCCCTCCTCCCTGCCGTCGTCGCGGCCACGGCCGCAGAAGGCGTACCCGTCGATCATGCGCCCGAGCTGCTCGAGCTGGGGGCGCAGTCCCTCCTGCGTGCACAGGATGTCGGGCGCATGAAACATGACGAGCCCGGCGACCGCCTCGCGCCTCGCGCTCCAGCGGTTCACGCCATCACCCGGATTGTCGTAGCGGATGTTGTAGGTCATGACACGCAGCGGCACATGCGCCTGCTGCGCTGCGGCGCTGCCCATGCAGATGAGAAGAAGAAAGGAAAGAATGGTGGCGCGAAACACTCGGGGGGTGCGGGATGGTGGTCGGGATTTTCCGTACATGGACACAACGGCTAAAATAGCACAGATCGGGTGATAATCCCGATCTGTGCAAAAAACCTGCAAGCGGTTGACTCGAGCATTTATTCCTGCAGTCGGAACGCAACGCGCCGGTTGAGCGCGCGGTGCTCCTCGCTGTCGTTCGCAACCTCGGGCTGCGATTCGCCATATCCCTTCGGAATCAGACGGGTGCGCTCAATCCCGTTCGCGATCAGATACTCCACCACCGAGGTGGCACGGCGGTTGGAAAGCTCTGTGTTGTATTGATCCGAACCGATGTCGTCTGTGTGCGCGCCGATCTCGATGCGCAAGGAGGGATTCGTCAGCAGGAAGCGGACAAGGCGGTCGAGCTCCAGATGGGACTCCGGCCGCAGCTCATGCCTGTTGAAATCGAAGAAGATGTTGTTGATGCGCTGCTCCACCAGGTTTCCCCGGCTGTCGCGCAGGCGCATCTGATCCACGGACTTCAGACTGACATCGAAGTTGAACTCGTTTCTCCCGTTCCCGCCGTTGTTCCCGTTCCCACCGTTGTTCCCGTTCCCACCGTTGTTCCCGTTCCCGCCGTTGTTCCCGTTCCCGCCGTTGTTCCCGTTCCCGCCGTTGTTCCCGTTCCC
>CAYUYM010000260.1:0-4128 GCA_964449305.1 uncultured Chromatiales bacterium
CATCGAGGAGGCGTACGAGGTGGTGGAGGCCATCGACGATGGCGACATGGCCGAGCTCCGCATTGAGCTGGGCGACCTCCTCCTCCACGTCGTCTTTCACTCGGAGATCGCGGCCGGCAATGGTCATTTCACCATCGACGATGTGATCGACGGCATCACCGACAAACTCATCCGTCGCCACCCGCACATCTTCGGCACCGTGGAGGCATCGACCGCCGACGAGGTGAAGCGCAACTGGGAGCAGATCAAGATGGACGAGGGCCGCGAGTCCGTGATCGACGGCGTCCCCCGGCATCTTCCGGCGCTTCTGCGGGCGCATCGCATGCAGGACAAGGCCTCCAAGGTCGGCTTCGACTGGCCCCGCCCGGACGACGTCCTCGCGAAGCTCGAGGAGGAGATCGGCGAGCTGCGGCATGCGGTGGAATCCGGCGATCGAGATGCACTGGAGGATGAATTCGGCGACGTGCTCTTCTCCCTCGTGAACTACGCGCGCTGGTACCGCATCAACCCGGAGGACGCACTGCGCCGGACGATCGCGAAATTCGAGACGCGTTTCCGCCACATCGAGAAGCGCCTGCGCGAGACCGGCGGCGACATCCGCTCCTCCACGCTCGATGAAATGGACCGCTATTGGAACGAGGCCAAACACCTTTGAAAAGGCCCACGGGTTTGATATATTCAGGCTTGATTGCCTGTCGGCCTCATCTCTTTCCACCGAACATTTCCGCTCCACAACCACGCAGAATACCATGAAACGCACGCTCTCCGCCATTCTCTGTGTCATTCTCGCCATCGCGGTCAACAGTTGTTCGACACCGCAGTTCGATCAGTCCCTGACCATCGATTTCAAAACCGTGGATGTGCAGGCCACCAAGGCCGACAACGCCACGGTGCTGACCGCGACCACCGTGGTGCATTTCAGCAACAGAACCGAAAAGGCGAAGAACATCGCCATCGAGGAGGGCACGTTCTACGATGCGAGCGGGAAGAAGTCGCTCCTTCGCTTCCGTCCCATCGTGCCGGAATCCTACGGCTCCTTCGCCACCGTGGGCCTGCTTCCAATGCAGGAACGCGATGTCACCATCGTGACCCCGCCCGACATGGAGCCCTTCGACGTGGAGAAGTACCCCACTGTGCGCATCAAGTACAACGTGACAACGTCCGACGGCTTCCGGACAGAGGTGATGAGCTCTGAATTCGCGATTGTCAAAAAGTAGCCTTCTGCTGCTCGTCCTGCTTGTTGCCGGCTGTTCGCAGTCGGGGCCGCAGGCCGCGAGCCAGGCGGATCCCCCGCGGGCCGTTCCCGAATACCCCGATCACACAATCCGCGAGGTGCTGGTGTGGAACGACGCCATGCCGGGGAAGAAACCGAGCACACACATGACCATGCGCGTCGTGGTGCGCAACACCACCAGGGACACCATCGAATACGTCAACGCCGAGTGCCTCATCCTGTCGGATTCCACGCGGTCCAAGCTGCGGAAATTCCCGGTGGCCATGTCCGAGGGGGAGAACCAGCCCGGCTCCGTGTTCATGCCGCCCGGCCGGGAGGTGGAACTGCTGTTCCGCACACTGACGCCGGCCGCGGCCTTCGATGAAACCCGGCACCCGAAGGTGCGCGCCGAGGTGACACTCATGCCGGCGCGCGGCGAGGTGCTCCGCATCCTCTCCAATACGATCATCGTCCAAAAAACCCAATGAGCCGCAGGGCCGTGCTGGCGTGGGCCGCGGCGCTGATGCTCCTCACGCGCGCGGCAGGCGTGGCACAGGATGAGCGTCCATGGGCCCCGGTGGAGGACCATCGCTTCGGGCATTTCGTCTCGGCGGCGGCCATCAGCACCGATCCCTTCGGAAACGTCTACGTGACAGACGCCGGTGCGCACACCGTCTCGAAATTCGATTCCACCGGGCGTCCCCTGCGGACCGTGGGCGGCCAGGGTTGGGGGGCGGATCAGTTCGATCACCCCGGCGGCATCGACGCGCGCCTCGGTGTCAGCATCTACATGGCCGACACGTGGAACCACCGCATCGTGCACTTCGACCGCGATCTCAACACCGTCGCCACCTTTTCCACACGCAGCGATCCGGACCAGTCCCTCACCTTCGGCCTGCCGATGGACGTGACCAACAGCCGCTCCGGCACCTTCGCCATCGTGGACGGGGAGAACCATCGCATCGCCCTCGGTGTGAGCTTCACGCGCATCGCGTCGGTGTTCGGTGGCAACGATGCGGGAGCGGGCAGGCTCGAGGCCCCGCTGGCCATCGCCGCCGGAGCCGACGACAGGCTCTACGTGTTGGAGCAGAACCGTGTGGTGGAGTATGACGCCTTCGGGAATTTCCACCGCGCCTTCGGCATGGATGAAGTACGTCTGGCACGGGGCGTGTTTGTGGATGCCGGCGGTGTTCACGTGGTGATGCCGGACATGGTGGCATATTTCGATCTCACAGGCGCGTTTCACCACGCCGTGTCGCGTGCCATGATCACCTTCGCCGAACAGCCCGGAGAGTTCCGCGACATGGTGGTGCTCAACGGCAGAACACTGCTCCTGACGGAGACCTGCGTGGTGGTGCTGGAAAAACCCTGACGCGGGATTGCGCACGGCCGACACGTTTCGTATGATTGAAGCCTGTGCGGCGATTGCCGAAACAACGACAACAACAGACAGCATCAATACACAATTCAGAGGAGATCGACATGTATGGTTTGAATCGCGTCCAGTTGATCGGACATGTGGGACAGGATCCGGAGATGAAATACACCCAGGCAGGGGCGGCCGTCGTGACAATGACGCTTGCGACCAATGAAAGCTACAAGGATCAGAACGGACAGCTTGTGGAGCGCACGGAATGGCACCGCTTGGTGGCCTACCGCAGGACAGCGGAGGTGTTTGGCGAATACGTGAAGAAGGGCAGCAAGCTCTACATCGAAGGCAAGCTGCAGACGAGGAGCTGGGACGACAAGGAGGGCAACAAGCGGTACACGACCGAGATCATCGTGGACAACTTCATGTTCCTGGATTCGAAGGGTCAGGGCGGTGGTGGCCAGCGCATGCAGGAGGACCGTCCGTCGGCCATGCCTGCCGAGCCGACTGGCGGCGACCCCGGCGCGGACCTGCCGTTCTGATGATGTGAACGCCTCGTCACTGCGTCCGCGAACAACGGGGCCAGTGACCAAGGACCAGGGGATGATGGTTCGAGCAGGTGTCTTCAGCCCTCGAATGACGGGATGGTGAAGGCGCCGCGTTGCGAACGTGTCTGATCAACGAGGGCACTTTCGTTGGGCGGGTGATAAATGGTGGATGGAACATTGCTGATGGCGGGGGGCAGGCAACGAATCCGAATATGACACGTGCAGGGTGTGTTGGCGCAGTCATGTTCAGCCATATTCGTCTGCCCACGGACCAGCGTGGTCCCACGACAGGAGTCCGTGGGGGACAGCATTTGCCAACACGCGTGCAAGCTCGTACATTGTGGTGTCGATATTCACAACGACAGCGCCACCGGTGCGGCGCACATATTCCCGCGCAACGCGAGTCCTCGCGAAGCGCCCGTGCGGGTCAACCATCACCATTTTCATGGAGGAACCCATGTACGGATTGAACGCAGTGCAGCTCATCGGCCACATCGGGCAGGATCCCGAGATACGGTACACCTCATCGGGCGTCGCCATGCTCACGATGTCGCTGGCGACGAACGAGAGCTACAAGGATCAGAGCGGGCAGCTTGTGGAGCGCACCGAATGGCACCGGCTGGTGGCCTATCGGCGGCTGGCGGAGCTGTTCGGTGAGTACGTGAAGAAGGGCAGCAAGCTCTACGTCTCCGGCAAGCTGCAGACACGGAGCTGGGAGGACAAGGAGGGACGCCGACGCTACATCACGGAGGTGATTGTCGGAGGATTCGTGTTCCTCGACACGAAGGGAGCGGCGAGTGGCCAGCATCGGCGGGACGACCTGCAGGAGGTCCCGGACAACGATGCTGATCCACCGAACGACCTTCCCTTCTGAGTGACTCCCGCGATGGTCCTGAACAGGATTTGGAAATCCCGGTGAACAGAGCTATATTTGGTTCTGTTCGGACGCTTAGCTCAGCTGGTCCAGAGCGCACGCTTCACACGCGTGAGGTCACAGG
>CAYUYM010000261.1:0-4039 GCA_964449305.1 uncultured Chromatiales bacterium
CACCATCACCATGCAGCTCGCGAAGAACCTCTGGCTGTCCAACGACCGCTCCTATCTGCGGAAGGTGAAGGAGGCAATCATCACTTTTCGGCTCGAGCGCTACCTCACCAAGAAGCGCATCTTCGAGATCTACCTCAACATCATCGAGCTCGGCGACAGGATCTTCGGTGTCGAGGCCGCGGCGAAGCACTACTTTAAAAAATCCGCCAGCCAGCTCACACGCGAGGAGGCTGTCAACCTCGCCGCCATCATCGCCTCGCCTCTCAAACACACGCCATTCGAGAACTCCCGTTTCATGGCCATCCGCAAGAACACCATCCGGCGGAAGACCGGCCTCTGATCGCCCCCCCCTCCTCCCGACCTCCTTCATCCACACACCCACACGACATGCGCTTCCAGAAATTCACCGGGTTGGTCGAGGCCGGTGAGGGCTTGCACGTCGAATTCAAGCGTCAGGTGACGGCCCCGACACGTTTCGCGCATGAGATGATCGCGTTTGCCAACACCTCCGGCGGCGTCATTCTTGTGGGTGTGGACGACGACGGCACGGTGGTCGGCGTGAAATCCGAGAAGGAGGAACTGGAGATCATCGAACAGGCTGCGGCCCTGAGCCGGCCTCCGCTCACGTACCACATCTCCTTCGTGTCGGTGGGGAAGCTCGATGTGGTGTGCGTGGAGGTGCCGGAAAGCGCGGCGAAACCCCATTTTCACGTCGAAGCGGGGGAGGACGGCCCCCGGTGCTACATCCGCGTCGGGGAGAAGTCCATGCAGGCGTCGCGCGAGATGATCAAGGTGCTCCAACATCAGGCAGCCGGGGAACCGGTGCGGCTCATCATCGGCGAGGCGGAGCGCCGGCTGCTCCAGCACCTCGAAACCCACGAGCAGATCACTGTCCAAGGCTTCGCGCATCTGACGAACATCTCCAGCCGCCGTGCCTCCCGCCTCCTCATCCGGCTTGTACGCGCGGGCATCCTCGCCATCCACACGAATGGCATCACCGAGGTTTTCACCCTCCTGCGTGACCCGTTGTCGGACTGAAAGTTGCATATCGCGGAACGAGGCTGTATATTTGTCTGTCTCTCGGGCCCATAGCTCAGTTGGGAGAGCGCTACAATGGCATTGTAGAGGTCGTCGGTTCGATCCCGTCTGGGTCCACAAAGGTCTGAAACTTTCAGACCTTTCTTTTTTTTGGAGGACTGCCCATGCCCACCCCGCAGGAGATTGAGACACTCATCGCGTCCGCAATTGACGCCCGCACCCGGGCGTACGCCCCCTATTCCGCCTTCCTCGTCGGAGCCGCGCTGCTCGGTGCGGATGGACGCATCTACCAGGGCTGCAATGTGGAGAACAGCTCGTACTCTGTCACCTGCTGTGCCGAGCGAGTCGCGCTGTTCACCGCCGTCGCGGCAGGATGCAGGGAATTCCACGCGATCGCCGTGGTGTCCAACCTGGACATGACACCCCCCTGCGGCGTATGCAGGCAGGCGCTGGCTGATTTCGCGCCCGAGCTGCCCGTCATCCTTGCATCGCTTGACGGCGCGCATCGCATCACCACGCTCGACGCGCTTCTCCCGGAACGCTTCTCCGCACACTTCCTCGAACGATGAGGATGCCGCACGGGGTCGGAGGAGGCTCCGCATCCGTGCCGCCGGTGCCGACCCCGCGTCCGAAGGTGCCCCACGTGGCGCATCCACGCCGTGGACCGCATGAAACCCGTGTGGCACGGGCCTTCCGCGACGACGGACGCCGTTTCCCCATTGTTTTTCCCTCCCCTTTTTCGCTAATTTGACATGCCGATCAATCCACCGTTTCACCCACGATCCACCGCGTTGCATTGACCTCCTTCCACGAATTCGGCGACTCACTGCGGCAGGCTCGCGAAGCCCGGGGACTGTCGCGCGAGGATCTCTTTGCGCAGACCAGGATCAACCTCCGGCACATCCGTGCCATCGAGGAGGGGGACTTCCCCTCCGTGCCGTTGACCTACGTCCGGGCCTTCATCCGCGAATTCGCACGTGTCTGCGGTCTGGACGAAGACGGCGCCCTTGCGACGTACAACGCACTTGCAGAGGAGCTCCACGGCATCCCGAAACCGCCGGAGGCGATCGACAACTCGAACATCCTCCCGCAGATGGATGACTCGGTGGAGATCATCGTGGCCGGCTCCGTCGTTCCACGCCACGTGGAGGTGCAGGGCAGGCCGGAGGTGGAAAAGGATCCGTTTGTGCAGCAGGTGCGCCGCTCCACGAGCATCACCGACGATCTCACAGAGACGATCGACATCCGCGTCGCCCCCGCCGGGCCGCGCGGAATGGATGCAGACGAAGCCCCCCCGGTGGACAGAGACCAGCTTCCGCTCGAATTCCCCGACGCAGTGCAGGAGGGCGCCCCCCCTGCCGCCGTGGCGGCTTCGCAGCAGGAGGCGGGGACACCACCCGTGGTGGACACCCCCGCAGCCCCGGCATCCGCCCCCGCAGCCGGAAAGGCCCGTGGCACGGCAACGCCGACGGCAGCAGCACCGAAGCCGGCTGCGCCCGAAGTCCGCCCGGCGTCACCGCCTCGGCAGGCAACACGGCCGGCGATGCAGGCGTCGCGGCCGGCGCCACAGCCCGCGCAGGCGGACAGCCCGAGGCGCTACATCCTCATGGCCGTGGTGATCCTGGCAATCATCGCCATCGGCATCATCGCCTCCCTGCTCTTCACCGCCTCGCCGACACAGGAAACCGGCCTTCTCGATTCCGCCGGGCTGCAATCAAGCATCGACGCCGGCAGGCTGGCCGACTCGCTCCAGGGGGCACCATCCACCTTCGGCCTGGGAGACACGATCTCCTCAGACGAACCGCCGGAGGAACTCGCCATGGAACCGACGTCAAAGGTGTATTCCAGCGAGGACAGCCTCGTGCTGGAGGCCTTCAGCACCTCGCCCGTCTGGTTCTACATCCGCATGGACACCACCCGCAGCGAGCGTGGCACCATGTCGTCCAACAACCACTTCATCTGGAAGGCGAAAGACCAGTTCACTGTGACGCTCGGCGACGCCGGCTCCGTCACCTTCTACCTCAACGGCCAGCCTCTGGGGACACTCGGTGACGAAAACGCCGTGGTCAAGAACGTGCCCATTTCCCGTCGCCTTCTCCGCAACAACTGACGAAAGACCACCATGCCCACGTTCTCCTACGAAGGATACTTCTCCAAGGACAGCCCGATCGACTACTTCTACGATCTTGGGGCCTTCTCCACGCGACTGCGCATCATTCCGTTCTGCCATGGGGACATCCTCGAGGTTGGTTCCGGCATGAACAAGATTTTCGAGCATTCCACGTCCATGGATGTGGCCAACACCCCGGACTACCTCGGATCCATTGAGCATGCCCCCATCAACGATGCGTCCTTCGATACGATCGTGATGAGCCATGTGCTGGAGCATGTGGAATCCGACTTCCTCGCGATCCGTGAGTGCCACCGCATTCTCCGGCCCAACGGGCACCTCGTGGTGCTTTCCCCTGGCGGGCGCGATGGCATCTGCACGCAGAGGGAGGTGGTGGAAAACGGCCACATCAGGCGATACACCCGTGAGCGTGTCGCACTGTTGGAACTGCCGGAATTTCCCTGCGTCTACTTCTCTTATGTCCATGCTTTCTACAACCTTGTGTGGAATCGCCTGAAGTTTGTTCTCAAAGCGTTCAACCTTCCATTCCGGAAGATCGACGGGAAATCGATCTACGAACGCTCACTCTACCGTGCCCTACTCCGGCCCACGGTGCGCCTTTTTGACCGCATTGATTTCGCGATGAACCGCCGCCGTGGCAACGCCCTCTTCGTGATGAAGAAATATGCACCTGCGGAGTTCCATGCTGCAGCGGCATCGGACGCTCCGGCGGAAACCACCACCTGACACGCGGTCATCACATCCCATCGTCGCATGTCCGTCCCCGACTCCGTCCGTTCCGACTACGATGCGCTTGTGAGCGAGATCCGTGAGCATGACCATCGGTACTACGTCCTCGCCGATCCCCGCATTTCCGACGAGGCCTACGAT
>CAYUYM010000262.1:0-3995 GCA_964449305.1 uncultured Chromatiales bacterium
TCTACCTCACCGGCGCAGAGATCGACTACACCTCGGGCAGTCAGGGACGGGGATACGTCTTCAACAATCCCAATGCCGTCCGCACCTGCGGATGCGGAAGCTCCTGCGACTGACCCTCATCCAGCTCGCTGTCATGAATCTGCGGAACGCCACGGCGTTCCGCTTTTCGTCTGGGGGGACAGAAATCGAGGAAGGGGATCACCACGTGGTGTAGCGATGCCATTCCACATGCTCCGGATCCGATGCTGATGGATGTGATGGCGGTTCGATGACCATGTGCGGCAGCGACATGAGCCGGGCAGTCGCGGCGTGTGTCACCTGCAGCATCACCGTGGTGACAGGATGGCGCGGTACTCCGCGGGGTTGGAGAGCACGCGGATGGCGGCCAGCAACTGGCGGTCATGCTGGAGATCCGCCGCGAAGCGCGTCGCTGCGATGCCGGAATGCCAGGCGTACTGCCGTTCGAGCAGGGGGATGAGCCGCGGCCAGGCCTGCGCGATCAGATGCCGGCGGACACCGGAGGCCTCGGCGCGGAGGTCGCGGATGCGCGTGAGCAGGGGCTCGGGCCAGCCATCCCTGCGGGCGCGTGCGTCGAGCTGTTCCAGTGCGGCGAGGGATTCTTCCGCTCCCTTCATGGTGGAATCCACGTGGTCGCAGAGGCGCAGCATCATGGCATGATCAAACACCGGCCGCGTCCGGCCCGCGGATTCACTGCGGATGATGGTGATGAAATCGAAGAGAAGCGTGCGGAACGGGCTGGAGGCGAAATACGGGGGCACGCTGTCACGCGACAGCTCGATGTCGGGTGTGATGCCACCGCGGTCATGGACCGGCCTCGCCGCGACAAGCGTGCGGAAGACGTGCGTCGTGTCGCGCCTGGCCCGCGCATCCGTGGTGTCCTTCACCCGGTCCGCAAAGCCGGCCTTCTGGATGCAGCGCCCTGAGGGTGTCATGTATCGGGAGGTGGTGATCTTCATGGAGTAGCCGTCATTGAGCGTCACGAAGTTCTGGACCAGCCCCTTGCCGAAGGATTTCTCACCGACGATCACACCGCGATCATGATCCTGGATCGCGCCCGCCATGATCTCCGATGCCGATGCGGAGCCATCGTCGATGAGCACCGCAAGAGGCAGTGATGGGCACAGGGACTCGCTGTGGCAGGTGTAGTCCCGCGTGTAGTTGGGATTGGTGCCGAGTGTGGACACGATGCGGCTGAACTGCGGGAGGAAGAAACCGGCGATGTCGACCGAGGCGTTGAGGAGCCCGCCGGGATTGTCCCGCAGATCGACGATGACGCCCTTCACGGCGCGGTGTGTGAGCAGCTCGGAGAGTGTTGTGCGGAAGCGGTCGGTGGCATAGGCGCTGAAGCGGTCGAGCTTGATGTAGGCGATGGAATCGCGGATGATGCCGGAGTGCGAGATGGTGGGGAGGACGATCTCGCGCCGGGGCAGCACGGCCTCGGTCTCGGGTCGGCCTGGGCGGGCGATGCGCAGCGCGAGCGTGGATCCCAGCTCGCCGCGCAGCATGCGGCGGATGGCGTCCTCCTGCATGCCACGGATGTCCGTGCCATCGATGGCCACCAGCTCGTCACCGATGTGGAGGTGGCCGCCGAAGGAGTCCGGCGGGATGAGGAAGTCGTTGAGGATGGCCTTGTTGCCGCGGTAGGAGATGTTGACGCCGAGCCCGGCGTAGCGCCCTGTCGTCATGGTCTCCATGTCCGTCCTGTTGCGCTCATCGATGAACACGGTGTAGGGATCCAGCGCTGCCACCATGCCCGCGATGGCCTCCTTGGTGAGGCGCAGGGGATCGAGGGGGTCGACATAGTGCGTGGTGATCTCGGTGAAGGCGTCGTTGTACAGGTCGATCGCCGCACCGATGCGTGCGAGCCAGGTGTCGTCGCCTCCGGAGAAGCCGGTGACCAGCACGAACAGCATGAGCGCGATGAGTGTCATGGCCGTGCGATGGGATGATCGGTGTTCTGTTGTGCCTGGCACCTGTGCTCCGTATGTGGATGGCGGGTGAATCGATGCAGAGCATCGCTTCAAGATGCGTCGGATCGCGGGAAGAAGCAAGGTGGATGCATGCGCGCCGTGTGGGCAGGGGGCATGGCGCCAGCACGATGGTGCAACTTCAGCCGATATCCGTGCATGGTTGTCGGGAACTCGATGGACGAGGCTGACATGGCATCAAGGTGCGAACCACGGACGGCGGCGCCTGGCGGATGATCCCCGCCGAGTCGTCCGCCAGCCTCATGACGGTGGCCATCGTCGCGTTGTGATCGCGCCAGGGCAGCCATGAAACACAAAGGCCGCTCGGTGAGCGGCCTTTGTTCGGGATGTGATCCGAGGGATCAGATCTGCACCTTCCAGTTGTTGAGGGCCTTCATGTAGTTCGCCCGTTCAAAGGCTGCCGGCTCGGCCACGTTGCGCTGGCTCATGCTGCCCCTGAGCTGGGTGATGGACTCGTACTCGTGGTCCTCGAGCCAGCGGGTCATGTCGTTGAGCACCGTCGTGAGCTGCGGGATGCCATGGCGCAGGAGCGCGGAGCACATCATCGCCACGTCGGCGCCTGCCATGAGCATCTTGAGCGCATCCTGTGCGCCGTGGATGCCGGTGGTGGCGGCCATGCTCGCCTTGATGCGGCCGTAGAGGATGGCGATCCAGCGCAGGGGCACGCGGCCCTCGTTCGGCTGACTCAGGTACACCTCGGGAACGACCTCGAGGGCCTCGAGATCGAGGTCCGGCTGATAGAAGCGGTTGAACATCACGAGCGCATCGGCGCCGGCCTCGTCGAGCCGCTGCGCCATGTTCGCCATGCTGCTGAAGAACGGGGAGAGCTTCATGGCGACGGGGATGGACACGGAGCTCTTGATGAGCTTCAGATCCTCGATGTAGATGTTCTCGATGTCGGCTGCGGAATGCCGCGGATCCGTCGGGATGTAGTACACGTTGAGCTCGAGCCCGTCGGCGCCGGCCTGCTCGATCTTCTTCGCGTAGTCGATCCACCCGCCAGCGGACACGCCGTTGAGGCTGCCGATGATGGGAATGTCGGTCGCGGATTTCGCGATGTGGATGTGCTCGAGGTAGTCGTCGGGTCCAAGGTTGTACTCTCCCTGGTCGGGGAAGTAGGAGAGTGCTTCTGCATGCGTTTCGGACGTGCGCGCGAGGAAGTGATCCAGGGCGCGCTGGTCATGGATGATCTGCTCCTCGAAGAGCGAGTACATCACGATGGCCGATGCGCCTGCATCCTCAAGCGCCTTGATGCCGCCGATGTCCTTGGAAAGCGGTGACGCCGAGGGGACGAGCGGATTCTTCAGCTTCAATCCCATGTAGGTTGTTGTGAGATCCATGTCAGGTTCCTTGTATTCGTGGTGCTTGGGTATCGATGATGAGGAGGCGGACCTGGCGCCGGGGCGTCAGGCCTGCGCTCCCTCGGCGTTCACGTATGTGGTGTGGTACATCTGCTCGAGCTGGGAGTAGTGCTTCCACTGCCTGTCGACGAATTCCTGCGCGCCTTTGGCGAGCATCTCCGCATCGGCTGGTTTGCTCTTGAACAGCATGTTGAAGCGGGTCTCCATGTTGATGAAGTCGCGTACCTGGGCTGTGGGGGCCTTCGAGTCGAGCTTGAAGGGATTCCTGCCCTGGGCTGCATGGTCCGGGTTGAAACGATAGAGGGGCCACAGGCCGCTGTCGACGAGCATCTTCTGGTGGTTCATGCCCTGCGACATGTCGATGCCATGAGCGATGCAGTGACTGTAGGCGATGATGAGCGACGGCCCATCGTACGCTTCCGCTTCAAGGATGGCGCGGAGCGTCTGGACATCGTTGGCGCCCATGGCGATGTGGGCCACATACACGTTGCCGTAGGACATGGCCATGAGACCGAGGTCCTTCTTGTAGGTCGGCTTGCCGCCTGCGGCGAACTTCGCGACCGCGCCGAGCGGCGTCGCCTTCGACATCTGCCCGCCGGTGTTGGAGTAGACCTCGGTGTCCAGC
>CAYUYM010000263.1:0-3928 GCA_964449305.1 uncultured Chromatiales bacterium
TGGTGACATCCTCGGTCTTGCGTCCCTTGCGCGGAAGATCATCGCGGATGCGCAGCCAGAGATCGCGATAGGTCGGCTGTTGGCCCGTCATGGAATCATCCTCCACCGGCACGCGCGGCACCTTCACGATGCCCGCCTCGATGGCATCGATGAGCGAGAAGTCCGACACGACCCAGGGGAACAGGTCGCCCTCGTTGTAGCCCGAACCGCGGAGGAAGAAGGGCGTCGCGGAGAGGTCATAGATCGCCCTGATGCCGAGCTTGTTCTTCACCGCTTCAAGACCGTTGATCCACACACGGGCCTCCTCCTCGCGCTTCCTCGCCTCGACGCGGTCATCGCCCTTGAGCTTGTCCTCGACGGCATCGGGCTTGCGGCGATAGCAGTGATGCGCCTCATCATTGATCACCACGATGTTGCGCTTGTTGCCGAGGGAGCGGCACACGCGGCGCACCATCTGATCGGGGGTTTCCGTGAATGGCGAGGTCTGCCCCTCGTCGAGGATTGCCTTCGTGAGCTTTCCCGCCGCGATTGTTTCGCGCAGCGAAAACGCATGGAAATTGGTGATGAGGATCTTCGCCTGGCCGAGCTCATCCATGAGCTGCGGCGGGACAACATCGCGTTTGCGATAATAGTTGTCCGGATCATTGGGGAGAAGCACACGGAGGCGGTCGCGAATGGTGATGCCCGGCGCCACGATGAGGAAGGTGTCGGAGAAGCGTGTATCCTTGGGATTGGCCCGTTTGTTGAGCACATGCCACGCGATGAGCATCGCCATGACCACCGTCTTGCCCGACCCTGTCGCCATCTTGAAGGCAGTGCGCGGGAGTCCCGGATTGGCGGAGACATTGGCTTCCCGCACCCGGTTTTCGATCCATGCATCGTTGTACTGTCGCGCCACCTCGGTGATATAGATCACCGTTTCGAGTGCCTCGTTCTGGCAGAAGAACAGCTTCTTTTCGCGGTCCGGATCAGTCCAATACTCGATGAGCTGCCGGGTGGTCTGCGTCACTCCCACATAGCCGCCCCTGCGCCACAGCGCCACCCGAGCGCGGATTTCGTTGATCAGCGTGTTCTCCTTCAACCGGTCCTGCGTCCACTGCGTATCGAACGACTGCTGTTTCGATCCCGATTGACGGGGCCGCGCGATGGGCACGAAATAGGAACTGATGCGCCGCCCGTGGACAATCTCGTCCGTGATGCCATCCTCGGTGAAGCGGAAATGGCGATCCGGCTCCTTGAACGGCGAATTGATGATGGGGTTTTCTATGGTGACGGTGGGCATGGGGGGGAAGTTGTCAGAGGTATCAGAGTTGTCATGGTTTTCAAAGTCATGAAAATTCGTGCTGAGAATGGTTCAGGTATGAAAGGTGACGTTCTGCCACCGTCGTTGCATGAAGGTGAGAATTCAGGGCTGAGGAAGTCGACGTTTCCGCGTGATCATGCTGCGTGTGAGATCCCGGCGCCTGTTTCTTGTTGGCCGATGGAATGAAGGACCGAATTGCTTCGCGGGCATCGTGGTGCGAATGAAACGAAAGGCAGTTCAGGTGGAAAAATACTGCCATACGAAGCGGGAAACAAGGGAATAGCCGGTGGACACTTCGACTCATGAATAACCATGGTGTATGAGGCCACCTCTCTCCACCCCATCTCCAGCACGTGGTGATGTCCGATCGCAACCCGATTCCACACCACCGCCCCGGAGCGTCCCGTGACACCAAACACTCCCAGCCTGTTGTTCGCTCGAATCGTGACATCCCTCACCACCGGGAAGGCCTCAGCGCCATGAACCGGTGACAGCGTCTGTATGGAAATCGGCGGGGAGTGCTTCTGAGAAGGCACACGCGTCTGCACAATGCGGGCCGGGATCGCGGCAATCCGCATGGCAGCCAAAAGGTTTTGGACGGCAATGCTTCCTGCCAGGATGATCAGAGGGATCCCGGGAAATTCCATTGTGCTTCCTCCCGCTTCCCACAGGAGCTGGTAAAGCACCGTGCATGGACCAGCGCCTGCTTCCGCAATTCCGACTTCATGGTTCTCAGGGAATCAGTATTTTGTCCTGGAACACGGATTCACTTCCATGCCTCATCATGCCCATTTCGCGGACATCGAACACCATGAGCCACACACCCAACCCCGCTTCCACCCGCTCCATACGCATCTTTCTCGCCCTGTATCCCGATGATGCTGCACGCAGCGCCCTTGCCGATGTGATCGATGCCTGCCATCGCGCCAATCCCACGATCCGATGGGAGCGTCTCTCGCAGGTGCACATCACCGCCAGGTTCATCGGCGACATGCCGGAGTCGGCTCTCGCCCCGCTGGAACAGGCGCTCCGAGCCGCCATCGCGGAGATGCCCGTGATCCGCACACGCATTGATGCAACGGGCGTGTTCCCGGATATGCGACGGCCCTCCATTGTGTGGGTCGGCCTGGCGCCGCCGCAGGGCCGACTGCTCCTGCTGCATGATGCTCTGGAGGATGTCTGCACGGCCCAGGGCTTTGCGCGGGATCGCAGACCGTGGATCCCGCATCTCACGATCGGTCGCATCAAGGAGCGCTCCGATACGCGGAAGTTGGAAAACGACCTCGAGGCCTGTAATTTTGATCCGATCCCGGTGACGTTCAGATCCCTCTGCATCATGGAGAGCGTACTTGCGCCTGCCGGCGCCACTCATACGCTGCGAGCACGGATCGACCTGAAGACATGACTGAGATGTGAAAATTACACCATACAAGGAGCGCTGACATGGCGGAAGACAAGGAAGGAAAACTCAAGGCATTGAGCATTGCCGTGGAGCAGATCGAGAAGAGCCACGGCAAGGGCAGCATCATGCGCCTCGGTGATGGGGTGATCACGAAGATCGACGCCATCTCCACCGGCTCGCTCGCGCTCGACGCGGCCATCGGCATCGGCGGCGTGCCCCGCGGGCGCATCGTGGAAATCTACGGTCCGGAGTCGTCGGGCAAGACGACGCTGTGTCTCCACATCGTTGCGGAAGCGCAGCGCCAGGGCGGCATCGCCGCGTTTGTGGACGTGGAGCACGCGCTCGACATCGGCTATGCGCGCAAGATCGGTGTGGATGTGTCCAACCTGCTCGTGAGCCAGCCGGAATACGGCGAGCAGGCCCTCGAGATCGTGGAGACGCTTGTGCGCTCCAACGCGCTTGATGTGATCATCGTCGATTCTGTGGCGGCGCTTGTGCCCAAGTCAGAGATCGAGGGCGAGATGGGTGATCCCACGATGGGCGTGCAGGCGCGGCTCATGTCGCAGGCGCTGCGCAAGCTCACGGGATCCATCAGCAAGAGCAAGACCACGGTGATGTTCACGAACCAGCTCCGGCAGAAGATCGGCATCATGTTCGGCAATCCCGAGACCACCACCGGCGGCAATGCTCTGAAGTTCTACGCCTCCGTGCGGCTCGACATCCGTCGCAAGGATGTGATCAAGGACGGCACGAATGTGATCGGCAACCGCGTGAAGGTGAAGGTGGTGAAGAACAAGCTGGCCCCGCCCTTCAAGGAAACCGAGTTCGACATCTATTACAACGAGGGCATCTCGCACATGTTCGATCTCATCGACATGGGTGTGGAAACCGGCATCGTGCAGAAGAGCGGCTCATGGTTCTCCTACGGCTCCGAGCGCCTGGGGCAGGGTCGCGAAGGCGCGAAGAAGACGCTCACGGAGAATCCCGAACTTTTCGCCAAGCTGGAGGTGGACGTGAAGACGCATCTGGGCATCCTGGCGCCGGTGGCGCACACGGAGGCCTCCGAGGCTCCGCTGAAGAAGAAGGCGTGATGTGCGGCTGACGCCGGCAGAGGCGCAGGGGCGGGCGCATGCGCACCCTCATGAACGCAGAAGGTCTCCATGATGTGGAGACCTTCTGCGTTGGAGGGCGTCGCCGCGCGTCACCGCAGCGCGGCGGCGGTG
>CAYUYM010000264.1:0-3917 GCA_964449305.1 uncultured Chromatiales bacterium
TCCCGCGACGAGGTGTCGGTGGAGGGCACTCCAGTGCACATCGAGACGCGCCTCGTCTACATCCTTCTCAACAAACCGAAGGACTGCATCACCACCACATCGGACGACAAGAACCGCTCCACGGTGCTTGATCTCATCCCCACCTTCCCGCGCGTCTACCCGGTGGGACGGCTCGACCGCAACACCACGGGCGCTCTGCTGCTGACCAACGACGGCGATCTCGCCTACAAGCTCATGCACCCGAAATTCGGTGTGCAACGCATCTACGTCGCCACGCTGAAGTCGAAGATCCGTCCGGCCGACATCAACCGTCTCCGTGAGGGGATCGACATCGGGCGGGGTGAGACGTCCTCGCCCTGTCAGGTCGACATCCTCAATGCGCCCGAGAACACCGTGGTCGGTGTCATCCTCATGGAGGGCCGGAATCACGAGGTGCGCCGAATGTTTGAAGCGGTGGGGAACGAGGTCTCCAAGCTCGAACGCGTGGAGTATGCCGGGTTCACCACCCAGGGCCTCAAGCGTGGCGGCTGGCGGTACCTCTCCGAGAACGAGGTGAAGCGGCTGCGCGGTGCGGTGTCGAAGGAGCCCGGCAGGAAGCCCCGCAACCGCATCCGCCACAAACGCTGACGATGCTCCATGGCCCCGGCTGCAACGAAGGTCGGCGGCCTGCGTAGACCCGGGCGGATTTCGGAGGCCGCATCGATGCAGGAGTCACGAGGCCTTCGTAATTTCGGTCACGTCCCGATCGTTCCACCATCGCCCATCGACATGCCATGCTTCTCATTCTCCGTTACGAGCTTCTGAAAACCTTCCGGAAGATGCGGACCTACATCGGGTTCGGTCTCATCACCCTGCTGGTGCCGCTGGCCTACTGGGGGGTCTCCTTCGGTGGGGAGGACATGGCGCAGGACATGATGCGCGGCCTGTCCCAGAACTTCTTCTTCTCCGGCTCGCTCTTCAATGGCTGGTTCGTGGCCAACCTGGTCATGAACGCCATGTTCGTTCACGTGCCCTTTCTCATCGTGCTCGTTGCAGGCGACATGTTCGCCGGAGAAGGGACGGGTGGAACCTTCCGCATTCTTCTCACACGCCCACCGTCACGGACGCGCATCTTCGGGATCAAGCTTGCCGCCTCCGCCATCTACACCTTCGTGCTCGTGATCTTTCTCGGCGTCTTCAGCATCGGTCTCGGTGTGCTCCTCTTCGGCACCGGCGATCTGCTGGTGTTCCGCGAGGGATCGCTCGTGATACTCGAGTCGGGCGATGTGTTCTGGCGCTTCGTCGTGTCCTACCTCCTCGCCGGATACACCATGTGCGTCGTGGCGGGGCTGGCATTGCTCCTCTCGACACTTGTGGAGAATGCCATCGGGCCCATTGTGGGCAGCATGGCCATCATCATCCTTCTGCTCATCCTGGGCAATCTGCCCTTCGCGTTTTTCGAGACCATCCAGCCCTGGCTCTTCACCACCTACTTCACCCTCTGGCAGAAACCCTTTGCCGATGTGGTGGACTGGTCGGAAATCGGCACGCATGCCGCCATCCTGGGCGCGTATCTGTTCGCCTTCATCAGCGTCACCTGGTGGATCTTTGTGCGGAGGGATGTGCTGTCGTGAAGGCTCGCCTGGGGCGGCCCGACGCCTCGCAGGGCGAACGGGGTGTGGATTCAACGGCTGTGACATCGGAGCGGGAATGCAGAATCATCAACCATGGAGAACAGGAATGACGACCGGATTGTGGAGGCTCACCTGCCTGATGCTCGCAGCCGCACTGGCACTGCCCGCGTGGCCCACCGTGGCACAAAAGGGCGCACCGACCGCGGGACAGATCCTGCGCAAGGTGCGGACGCAGCATGAACGCGTGAACGACTACACCACCGATGTGAACGTGGTGGCCAACGTCCCCGGGATCAAGGTCCCGACGATGAATGCGAAGGTGTACTTCAAGAAACCCGACAAAATGCACATTGAATCGAAGGGCTTCGCCATGCTGCCGAAAGATGTGCTGAGCTTCAACATGACCTTCTTCGACGAGGAGAAATTCGACGCCGTGCTGCAGGGCGAGGAGACCATCGCAGGCAACCGCTGTCACAAGGTGAAGCTTCTGGCGAAATCCGATACACTGCGCATCCAGCGTGCGATGCTTCTGGTGGATGCACAGCGCTGGGTGGTCCTGCAGATGTCCCTCGATCCCCGGGCGGGCTCCCCGGTGGAGGCGACGCTGGAATATGCGACCATCGACAACACCTGGCTTCTGCCGTCAACGATCTCCTTCTCCATGAACGCCCCGATGGCGACGCGTCGGCACTCGACGCAGAACTCCGGGCAGCAGGGTGGGACGCCGGGGACGGTGCGCGTCACATTCTCGAACTACGTCGTGAACAAGGGCCTGTCCGACGCCATCTTCAAGGAGAAGCGATGAAACGCATGCTCATCAGCGCTGCCGCGCTGTTCCTTTTCGCCGTGGGTGGATCGCATCTCGCGGCACAGCAGATCGACGTGCTGCGGTACCGCGCCGTCATCACCTTCGAACCCACCGCACGCACCATCGACGGCCGTGCGGAGCTCGACATACGCAACGCGTCGAGATCACCGATGCGCACCGTCGCTCTCGATCTGCGCGATCTGACCGTGCGCCAGGTGCGCCAGGGGGGGAACGCCCTGACCTTTGCACATGAGGACAACATCCTGACGGTGACACTGGCCGCACCGGTGGAGTCGAACGATTCCGTGACGGTGGAGGTCGAGTATGGCGGAACACCCACGTCCGAGAGTGGATCGCCGTCATGGGGTGGATGCTTCTGGGGGGATCCGAGTTTTGCGATGGGAGTCGGCTTCACGGCGCCGTATGTGTCGATGACGCGTCACTGGCTTCCCTCGCACGACGAGCCCGACGACAAGGCCGCCTTCGACCTCACCTACATCGTCCCGCAGGGGTACTCTGCCGCCGGCACGGGCGTGCTGGCCGGAGTGCGTGACGAGGGAGCCGGCACGGCATGGCGTTGGGTCGAGACGCATCCCACTGCCACGTATCTCGTCACCTGGGCCGTCGGCCACTATGCTCTCGTGGAGTCCTCATGGAATGGCATCCCGATGATGTTCTTCGTGCCGAAGGCGGATTCTGCGAAGGCGGTCACGTGGTTCCAGCCGCTCACCGGCATGCTGGACGCGTACTCGAGGATGTTCGGTCCGTATCCCTTCGACAAGGTGGGGTACTGCCTGACGCCCATCGGCTCGATGGAGCATCAGACAATGGTCAGCCTCGCTCAGTCGGTGTTCGATGGAGCGACAAAGGCGGAGATGACCGTGGCACACGAGCTGGCGCACCAGTGGTGGGGCGACTGCGTCACCGCCCGCGATTTCCGGCATGCCTGGTTGTCGGAGGGCTTCGCCCAGTACAGCGAGACGGTGTATCTGGAGAAGAGCATCAGCCGCGCTTCGTATCTGTCGCAGACCCGCGCAAACAACACCATCTACAAGAACACGGTCGAACCCTACGAGGGGACCTTCGCGTTGTACGACTTCCCGCGTGCCGCGCCCTCGTCCAACTACCCGATGACGATCTACTACAAGGGCTCGTCCGTGCTGGCGATGCTGCGCATGGTGATGGGTGACTCGGCCTTCTTCGATGGTCTGCGCCGTTACCGTGCAGCGCACGAATACGGTGCGGCGACGACCGCCGATTTCCAGGCTGCCATGGAGGAGGCCTCAAGCATCAACCTGCCGTGGTTCTTCGACGAATGGGTGTACAAGCCGGGGTACCCGAACTACCAGATCCAGCGTGTCAAGGATCCTGCCGGGCCATTGCGCGTGCGGATCCTGCAGATCCAGGACACCTCGCGCATTCCGCTTTTTCGCATGCCGCTGCCGGAGGTCTGACCGAGGGCGTTGCGAGCTATGCCCAGACACTGCGCACGGAAC
>CAYUYM010000265.1:0-3912 GCA_964449305.1 uncultured Chromatiales bacterium
ATGTGAGGTGATGATGATTTCACGGGAGCCGCGCTTCTGCGCGCCGAAGGTCACCACGCCGTCGATTTCCGACACGATCGCCGGATTCTGCGGGCTGCGAGCTTCGAAGAGCTCCGTCACGCGGGGCAGACCGCCCGTGATGTCTCGCGTCTTGCCGATCTCGCGCGGGATCTTCACGAGCACCGTGCCTGCGGCAATCCGCTGGCCGATCTCCACCGCAAGGTGGGCACGGACCGGCGTCGGGTAGGCCGCCAACAGCAGGCCCTGCTCGTCACGGATCTGCATCGTCGGGTTCAGGGACTTGTCCTTCGAGTCGATCACGACCTTCTGGATGTGACCGGTCTGCTCGTCGGGCTCCTCCTTGAAGGTGCGCCCCTCGTGGAGATCGACGAACTGGACGATGCCATCAACTTCGGAAATGATGGTGGCATTGTAGGGATCCCATTCATACAGCACTTCGCCTTTGGTGACCTGCTGATCCTGCCGGACCAGCAGCGTCGCACCATAGGGGACGTCGTGCTTCGAGATCATGCGGTTGTTGCTGTCGAGGATGTGGATCTCGCCGTTGCGGTTCACAACAATGAGCTTTTCATCCATCTCATCCTGGTACGTGACGTACTTGACGCCCTCGAAGTGGACCTTGCCATCGAACCGGTTCGGGATCTGTGACTGGGCCGCGATGCGGGACGCCGTGCCACCGATGTGGAAGGTGCGAAGGGTGAGCTGCGTGCCCGGTTCACCGATGGATTGCGCGGCGATGATGCCCACCGCCTCGCCGCTGTCCACGAGGCGGCCCGAGGTCAGATTCCGGCCGTAGCAGCGGGTGCACACACCGTGCTTGGCTTCACAGGTCAGCACCGAACGGATGACCACGGATTCGATCGACGTCTTGGCGATGCGTCCCGCACGGTCCTCGTCGATCATCTCACCGGCCTTCACCAGAACCTCTCCGGTGAGGTTGTCCTTGATGTCGAACAGCGACACGCGGCCAAGAATGCGCTCGTGGAGCGGCTCCTTGATATCCTCACCCTCCTTGAGTGCCTCCACGGCCACACCACGGATGGTGTTGCAGTCGAACTCCGTCACCACCACGTCCTGCGCCACGTCCACAAGACGGCGGGTCAGATAGCCGGCATCGGCCGTCTTGAGTGCCGTGTCGGCAAGGCCCTTGCGGGCGCCGTGTGTGGAGATGAAGTACTCGAGGATCGACAGTCCATCCCGGAAGTTCGCGGTGATCGGGTTCTCGATGATCTCGCCCGTCTGTCCGGTGAGGCTCTTCTGGGGCTTCGCCATGAGACCACGCATGCCGGCGAGCTGGCGCACCTGCTCCTTGGAACCACGGGCACCGGAGTCCATCATCATGTACAGTGAATTGAAACCGTTCTGGCTGCGCTGCAGCGTGTCGAAGAGCTTGTCGGCCACGCGGTTCGTGGTGCGCGTCCAGATGTCGATCACCTTGTTGTAGCGCTCGCCGTTCGTGATGAAACCTCGCTGATACTGCTGCATGATCTTTTCCACGTCGGACTGGGCGCGCTCGATGAGGCCGTCCTTCTCGGCAGGGATCTCCACGTCGTGCACGCTGATGGACAGGCCGCCGGAGGTTGCAAAGCCGAAGCCCAGATCCTTGAGGTTGTCCAGAAAGCGTGTGGTTTCGAGGTTGCCAAGCGTGTGGAAGATGTGAGCCACAATCTGCACCAGGCGGCGCTTTGTCAGGCCCTCGTTGATGTAGGCAATGCCCGAGGGAATGATGCGGTTGAAAAGAATGCGCCCCATGGTGGTTTCGATCATCTGGTACTTCTGGCGACCATGCTCGTCCCGTGCATCAGGAATGGCGCGGCGGAGCTTGACGCGAGCGTGGAGACCCACCTTCTCCTGATCGTAGGCGATCACCGCCTCGTCACTCGACGAGAACACCATGCCCTCGCCCTTGTCCCCCGCCAGGGCCTTTGTCAGGTAATAGCACCCGAGAACAATCTCCTGGTTCGGGATCGCAATGGGACTGCCATTCTGCGGTGAGAGGATGTTGTGCGCGGACAGGATGAGCACCGATGCCTCGAGCTGTGCATCGAAGGACAACGGCACGTGCACTGCCATCTGGTCACCGTCGAAGTCGGCGTTGAATGCCGTGCAGACGAGGGGATGAAGGCGGATGGCCTTGCCCTCGACGAGCAGCGGCTGGAAGGCCTGGATGCCGAGCCGATGGAGCGTCGGAGCGCGGTTGAGCAGCACTGGATGCCCATCGATGATCTTCTCGAGAATGTCCCAGACCTGGCTCCCCTTCTTGTCCACGAGCTTCTTCGCGCTCTTCACGGTTTTCACGATGCCGCGCTCGATGAGCTTGCGGATGATGAAGGGCTTGAACAGCTCCACGGCCATGTCCTTGGGCAGACCGCACTGGTGGAGCTTCATCTCGGGGCCGACCACGATCACCGAACGACCGGAGTAGTCGACGCGCTTGCCGAGAAGGTTCTGACGGAAACGGCCCTGCTTGCCCTTCAGCATGTCGGAGAGGGACTTCAGCGCGCGATTGTTGTCGCTGCGGACGGAATTCACGCGGCGGCTGTTGTCGAACAGGGAATCCACGGCCTCCTGAAGCATGCGCTTCTCGTTGCGAAGGATCACCTCTGGGGCCTTGATGTCGATCAGGCGCTTCAGACGGTTGTTGCGGATGATCACCCGTCGATACAGATCGTTGAGGTCGGATGTGGCGAAACGACCGCCTTCGAGGGGCACGAGGGGACGCAACTCGGGGGGGATCACAGGGATCACGTCGAGAACCATCCATTCGGGCTTGTTCACCGCTTCCATGCCCTCCTCCACGAGGAAGGAGGTCACGACACGGAGGCGCTTGATGGCCTCGTGGCGCTTCTGCTGGGAGGTCTCCATGCTGACTTGGAAGCGAAGCCACTCGGCAAGCCTGTCCACATCCACCATGCGGAGGAGGGATTTGATCGCCTCACCGCCGATCTGGGCGATGAACTTGTTGGGATCGTCATCATCGAGCTGCGCATTCTCCGAGCCGAGCTGGCCGAGAATGTCGAGATACTCGTCCTCGGTCAGGAGGGTGAGGTCATTCTTCGACAGCGCCTTTTCGCGCTTCTCCGGTTCCTCGAGGTTGAGCGCCTTGTCGTCGATCGATGAGAAGGGCTTCGGGAAGCTCGTCGGCCCCGGGTTGATCACGACGTAGTTTTCGTAGTAGATGATGCGCTCAAGCTCCTTGGACGAGAGGCCGAGGATGTTGGCGATCTTGCTCGGGAGCGAACGGAAGTACCAGATGTGCACGATGGGCACTGCGAGCGAGATGTGCCCCATCCGCTCACGTCGCACCGACTTCTGCGTCACCTCCACACCGCAACGGTCGCAGATGATGTCCTTGTACCGGATGCGCTTGTACTTGCCGCAATGGCATTCCCAGTCACGCACCGGGCCAAAGATCTTCTCGCAGAACAGACCATCCTTCTCCGGCCGGAACGAGCGGTAGTTGATGGTCTCGGGTTTGGTCACTTCGCCGTTGGAACGCACCAGGATTGCGTCCGATGACGCAAGGCTGACAGAGATCTTCGTGAAATTCTTCTTGACGACATCTTGTGATTTGAAGGCCATGCTGTATCTCCAATCGGATTCGTTTACGTTTTCATTGAACCATCATTCCTGAAGTCACGCGATCGGCCCGATCACGAGATCTTGATCTCAAGCCCCAGCCCGCGAAGTTCGCGGACAAGCACGTTGAAGGACTCAGGAACGTTCGGGTCCGGCAGGTTCTCGCCCTTGACAATGGCTTCGTAGACCTTGGCACGACCCTGCACATCGTCGCTCTTGACGGTGAGGATCTCCTGCAGCACGTGCGCGGCGCCGTATGCTTCCAGCGCCCACACTTCCATTTCACCGAAGCGCTGGCCGCCGAACTGAGCC
>CAYUYM010000266.1:0-3871 GCA_964449305.1 uncultured Chromatiales bacterium
CGATGCAGCCGGCCTCCTGGGTGTGCGTGCAATCCTTGAAGCGGCACTCACCGGACAGCCCGAGGATGTCGGCGAAGCTCTCGTCGAGTCCGGCATCCATGCCCAGCATGCCCAGCTCGCGCATGCCCGGAGTGTCGATGACGAGCGCCCCGCAGTCGTCGACGATGCTGAGCTGCCGGCGCACGGTGGTGTGGCGACCCCGGCCGTCGGCCTCGCGGACGGACTGCGTCTCGAATTCCTCGCGGCCGAGCAGGTGGTTCAGGAGCGTGGTCTTGCCCACGCCCGATGAGCCGAGCAGGCAGTAGGTGCGGCCGTGTTCCAGCAGTGCACGCACGGCATGCAGCCCGTCCTCCAGGACGCTGCTGCACGGGACGACGCGCGCATCGACATGGGCGCTCTGGATGAGGCCGATCATGTGGTCCAGCTCCTGCGCGCTGACCGCATCGCACTTGCTGAGCAGCACGACGGGTTCGATGCCTCCATCCCTGGCGACGACGATGTAGCGTTCCATGCGGCGCAGGTTGAAGTTGTGATCGCAGGATTGCATGATGAGTGCGACATCGATGTTTGCGGCGATCATCTGGAAATCGACCGTCCTGCCGGCAGCCTTGCGCCGGAGGACGGTGCGCCGCGGCAGCACATCGTGAATGATGGCGAGGGCGCCGTCGTCATGGTATTCCACCAGCACCCAGTCGCCCACGCAGGGGAGGTCCTGTCCGTCGTCGGTGGAGAACAGGAGGCGCCCGGTCACCTCCGCCTGCACCTCATCGTGCTCGTTTCGAACGCGACAGCGGTCACGGTCCACGCGCGTCACGCGTGCGGGAAGGAGGTGGGGTGTGTTGACTGCATCAAGGGACTGGTGAAACCAGGGGTGGAAGCCAAGATCTGTGAGTGTCATGGGGGAACCGGATGGCGGGTGTCAGGGGGGCGGGAAGCGAAGGAGTAGTGCGGCTGGTGATGGAACGTCCGCTGTGCTGGGTGATGCAATCTACACAATGACCGCAACATCATCATGATGTGGTGTACCCTGCATGTAACCGTGATGTGCCCATTTGCTAACCGTTGCACCGTGAAATGGGGCTGAAACACTCTTGACCCTGCGCACAGCCCCGTGTATATTGCCTTCGTCAAACCTCGTCACCCACATATTCACGGGACACGCGGCAACAGGGCCGCGACCCATTCATCCACTCATCAACACAGGAGGATGGCATGGACACGCGCTTCAGCAGGGTGGTCAAGGCCAAGGATCGGACCTACTTCGTGGACGTGAAGGACGCACGGAACAACTCGTCGTACCTCATCGTCACCGAGTCGAAGAAGTCGAAGGAGGATGCCTCGAAGTTCACCAAGAGTTCCATCATGGTGTTCAAGGAGGCGTCCGGAGAACTCTTCGCGGCACTGACCGAGGCTGCCACCCACCTTCACTGACCCCGTGGCAACATGATCGCCGCGGAGGTCCAGCGTTCACGCGCACCGCCTCGCGCATCGGCACAGACCCTGTGGACAGGGCCCGCATCTGCACCGGGATCGCGGGCCCTGAGTGTTTCTGTCACTGCCACCAAGCCGCAGACACATGCTGCTTCTGCCGTGCCCGATGGTGGTGTGGTCATGCGACCGGCTGAAGTGTGGGGAGCACCTGTTCGATCATGACACGGTTGAATTCGTCCCGCTCCTCGGTGTTGGGCATGTGCGCAGAGTGCTCAAACCAGATGAGCCGTTTCGCCGGTGCGCGGAGGGCCTCACAGTACCGCTCGGAGAGCACGGCCGGAACCTCCCAGTCGTGGCGGCCAAGCATGAACCATACAGGGACCTCGAGGGCAGGGACCTGCGCGAACAGGTCGACGGTCATGAGCTCCGGGAAGACGCGGCGCACGGAGGCGAAGATCCCACGGAAGAAGTTGATCCTGTCCATCATCGTGTATTCGGAGGAACACAGGAGCGCGCGGATGACCACGGGAAAGGCTCCGCTGCGGCTGCCGTGATATTCCCCACCACGCTTCCCGAGGATGCGGCGCTGCGTCATGAACTTCTTCTGCCAGTCGCCGGCATACGGTGGAGGGCCACACTGAACAAGCGTCTTCACTGCAGCTGCGTCGCCGGCGGCAGCCGACTGCTCCAGCGTCCAGGCAAACGACAGTCGCTCACTCTCCAGCATGGACGACATCTGCCCGATGCCAACATAGGCGGTGAAGAGCTCCGGCCTCCGGGCCACAGCCATCGCCGAGATCACACTTCCCCATGAATGGCCCACAAGCGTCACCCGCTGTTGACCGAAACGCCCGGCAAGGTGCTCCGTCAACTCGAGGATGTCCCTGACGAAGCGATCGATCGACATGTCGGTGCCGTTCTTCAGGGCGCCAAAGGATTTGCCCGCCCCTCGCTGATCCCAGTTCACCACGGTGAAATGCCGCTCAAGCTGCTGCGTGGAGCGACGCATCAACCCAAGCTGCGAAGTGCCGGGCCCGCCATGGACAAGGAGAAGGACGGGGTTCGAAATGTCCTCCGATCGGATCATGATCCACTGCTTCACTCCGCCGATCATCACGTGTTCGAGAGAGGCGCAGTGTTGCGCTTCTGGCCGGCGGCGACGCGAGGGGATTGCTGGTGTCCATCCCGGAAGGAGGAAGAGCGCGATGATCAACAGAATGACGAGGGCGGAGAGGAGGAGGTGCGGTGTCATGAAGCAGGAATACGCTTGATGAACGCAGGTGTTTCAATGACGGCTGAAGCGCGTGTCGGGGCACAGCATCGGTCCCCCCGCTGCACGGCGCTGCGGTGTGCCGGTCCATCGCCGGTGTCAGGAGCGGGCGTGCTTGGACGGGCTGGTGGCGCCACCGCCGGCCCAGTCGCCACCTCAGGGCACGAGCTCGAAACTCACGTCCACCGAGGCGCGGATGGAGATCCTTCCGAGTGCCATGGATTCCACGGGCTCCGCCGCGGGGCCGGGCGCTGCCTGCAGCACGTTCTGGTTCATGCCCGGCACGCCCCGTCCGCCCCACCACGACCACGCAGAGGAGTACCACCATGACGAGGCGGAGGCATTTTCCGAAATGAGCAGCGGTGCGCCAATGTGGCGATCAAGTGCGGCGGCCATGGCCACCGCCTTCTCCCGCGCGGCACGCAGGGCCAGCACCCGCGCGGTGTCGCGATGCATGCGGTAGTCCGAGGTCTGGAAATCGATGCCGTGTATCGTGGTCACACCCGCCAGCAGCAGCCGCGTCACAAGATCCTCCGCACGCGCCACGTCCCTGAGCGTGAGGATCACCGTGTTGCGCACCACGTAGCCGATGAAGTTCTCACGGGTGTACCCGTCCCGGTACCGCGGCTCGATCGCGAGCTGATCCGTCTGCACATCGCGATCGCCGATGCCCGTCTCCCGCGCCACGGCGCGGACGCGTTTCAGCAGGTCGGTGTTGTCGTTCCTGGCGCGGGCGATGTCGGGATCGAGCGTCTCGAGCCCGAGGGTGAGGACGATCCTGTCGGGAACGGCGGTCACCACCGCCTCTCCCGTGACGGTGATGCGTGGGCGGTCATCGGTGGTGTGTCCGGGCTGCGCGACAATGGACGTACAGGTCAGCAGGGTGAGGATGGGGATGAGACGCATGGTGGTCATGGGTGCTCCGTGGCGTTGGTGGTGTGAAGAAACGTGTGGCGGCGTCACCGTGTGCCGATGCGGCCGGTGTCCTGGTGATGGAAAAGCCCCGCGCCGACGGCGAGGCACAGACCGACGGCCAGGAACAGAAGCTGCATGACGCGCGCGGGCCCTGGCGGCGATCCGATCACGAGCATCTCGACCACCTCGAAGGACATGACGAGGAGACCGGATGCGAGCGTGCTCCGGCGGGCATGACGATGCCGCGCAAGGAGC
>CAYUYM010000267.1:0-3849 GCA_964449305.1 uncultured Chromatiales bacterium
TGCTGGCAAGCGTTCTCAACGCTGCGACGTACTACTCAAAGACCGGTGGGACGTCCAACTGGTCCTTGGGGAGCTCTTGGGCCACCAGTTCTCATACCGGGACATCCCCGGCGGGCCCACCAATTGCGGGTGACATCGTGTATATCGGTGGAGGCTGCACCATAATTGTGGATGGAACGCAGGCATGTGGGACGCTGCGGATTGCGAACGTTTCGGCAAACGGCAATGGTACTCTGGCGTTCGCCTCGGGTTCACAACTGACCGTTTCCGGTGTCATCTACTACGGCATCAACGCCGGTGTTGCCAATTGGACGCTGGATTTCACCAACGGCGGGACGCTTCGGCATGGTGGTTCGGCAACGGTCGGGAAATCTGGCACCTTCACCCGTGGTACTGGTACGGTGGAGTACTACGGTGGAGGACAGACCATGCTGTCAGGACCTGGAATGAACTCGGCGTATTACAACGATCTGATTCTGTCTGGATCCGGCGTGAAGGCGACAACAGGTTCGGGTTCAGATGCCATCTATGTCGCCGGCAGGTTGACTCGGAGAGGCACGGCCGTCATCGGAAGAAAACCCACGTACAGTTCAACGGCGGGGATTGCGTATGAGGGTGACGCACTCCAGTCAACAGGGAACGAACTTGTCGGTGACTTCGGTGGGAGTGGAGGAGTGATCATCAACAATATGGCTGGTGTGCGGATTGCCGCTGGTTCAACAGTTTCGTTGTACACCAATCTGAACATCGTTCAGGGCCCATTTTACGTTTCATGGGGGCAGAGCGCGGAATATGGGACATTGTACACTGCGAGTCAGATCATCGGAAACAGAGACTCCATTTTCACGGATTCCTTCTCGATCCTGAAGATTGGAGGCACAACAACCGGCTTCGTCATCCCATCGAGCATCATACTCGTCGATCAATTCAGCATGACCAACGTAAACGGAGTACGGCTGGCCACCGATTTGACTGTCGCAAGCTCCGTCTTCCTCGATTCCGGAATCGTGCGAACTGGTGGGAACAAGTTCATCCTTGCCGCATCCTGCGCCGACATCACAAACGCCGGATCCGGTGCCTACATCCATGGAAATCTTCAGAAGGACTTCACCACATCGAGCAACTGGACGGCACAACTTGCAGTCGGAGACTCCCTGAAATACGCACCCATCACGCTTGCATTCAATGAGGTTTTGGCGGATGGCAGTGTTCTCGTCACCACCCAGGGGAACAGGCATCCAAATATTGCGGGAAGCGGCATCGACACAACCAAGGATGCGCACAGGTATTGGACCGTGACGCCGGATCCGAACCTGGCGTTCGATTTCTATTCCATTGATGTTCAGACATCGACAACATCACCATCGGACCTCGAGCCCGGGGCAAACGAGGCGAATTTCGTCATGAGAAAGTACTCCGGAGGAATCTGGGAGCCGGTACGTGTGGGAGCTCGGTATACTGGTGTGGATGCCACGAACACTCTCGGCATCGATGCCACAAGCTTCAGCATCTTTGCTGTTGGTGAATCAGAGGAAAGCTCTGCACTTTCGGTTCTTTCGAAGGTTCCTGAGGATCCCGACACGCTTGGTGTCGGTGGAGTCTCCGGCGGGAGATACCAGATCCTCACGGTACAGGCATATGACACATACGGGAACCTCGTTGACGGAGGAGGAGCCAATGTTGTCTTCCAAAGCCTGAGTCATTCCGGTGGGCAGGGAATCATCGATGTGGTCTCGGATAATGGCGATGGCACATACACCGCCTTTGTGTACTCGTCGGACACCGTTGGCACGGACACATTCGGTGCCTGGCTCAATGACTCAACGGTCAACAGTCAGACCTTGTCTCAGGATACACGTCAGATGGAATGGGTCCATGGCCCGCTCTACCCACCGATGTGTACGTTGACACCTTCGACTGCCACGCTTACGGCGAACGGGACAGACACCCAGGTGTTGACCGTCACCTCCAGGGATGAGTTCGGAAACTCCTATCCCCATGGCGGCGCCACGGTGGAATTCTCGAAGAGCCTTGGGACGGGCTCCCTGATCGGTTCGGTGACAGACAACGGGGACGGGACGTACACTCGATCCGTGCAGGCGCCGACGAAGATCGGTTCGGGCACCTTTGTCTCGACGATGAATTCCGAGCCGGTCAATGGCGGAGGTGCTGACACCGCCGAATCCGTGATCTCGTATCTGCCGGGTCCGGGAACCAAGTTCCTTGTCACGCCAACGAGTACCATCGTTCCCACGTCGGGGCTCGACACCGTTTACGCCCAGCTTGTCGATCAGTATGACAATCCCGTGCCCAACGCCAACATCACGGTGAACTGGACCAAGTCCGATGCCAACGGCTCGTTCAGCAACGGTGGCACATCGACGACCGACACCCAGGGGAAGGCGACGATCTACTTCACGGCGCACAGTGTTGCCGGGACGACAACCACAATCACGGCAACGGACGACAGCACGCGCACAGGGACAAGCAACTGCATCGTTGTTGCCCCGTCAGTCACCGGTGACACACCCGTCTGCTTTGGCGACACGGCGACCTACAGCACCCTGAGCGGCATGACGAGCTATGCATGGACGGTGACTGGCGGCACGATCATCGCCGGTGGTGGCTCGACCAACAACACTGCGACCGTGGCGTGGAATGTCAGCAGTGGCACAAAGACCGTGGCGGTGAATCATTCGAACGGGTGCACGTCGCCGGATTACTCCATAGAGGTGACCGTCAACCCGCGCCCCGCCGCCCCGACGGCAGGGGACGTCACCGTGCCGTACGACGGCAATCTTCACACCGGGACAGCAACACCTCAGGGTGGAGCGCATGTCCATTGGTGGACCACGGCCACGGGTGGAGATCCGACTGATGCCCCGCAGGGGACGGCGATGGGATCGTACACCGCATGGGCGCAGGCGCAGGATGATGTGAGCGGTTGCACAAGTACCTCGAGGACGTTGGTGACGGTGACGATCACGAAGGCAGCTGTGACAGTGACAGCGGTTGCAGACACGATCACATATAATGGGACAACGACATCGATCAAGACGCCGAGTGTCAGTGCTCTGCAGGGGAGTGACGTGATCAATGCCCAGCCGACCCAGGCGTTCGACACGAAGATGGCCGGCACGGGAAAGACACTCACCGCATCGGGCCTGACGATCAAGGATGGAAGCAACAACGATGTCACGGACAACTACGACATCACCTACGTCACCAACACTGCCGGTGTAATCAACCAGGCAGCTCTTACGGTGTCTGCCGTTTCTGATTCGAAGACCTATGATGCATCGACGTCATCGACGGGATCACCAACGGTGGGGACATTGGTGGCTGGAGATGTGGTCAACGTGTCTCCGACACAGACCTTCGACACGAAGAACGCGGGTACAAGCAAGACCATGACCGCCTTCGGCCTCACCATCAAGGATGGTGCGAGTGAGGATATGACAGGAAATTATGCGATCACCTATGTCAAGGATGTCACCGGCGCCATTGTTCAGAAAGCCCTGACTGTCACCGCGGTCACAGATTCCAAAACGTACGATGCATCGAATTCTTCGGATGGTGTTCCGACTGTGGGCACGCTGGCGACCAACGATCAGGTGGACAATGCCCCGACACAGACCTACGACACGAAGCACTTCGGCACATCGAAGACCATGACAGCAGCAGGCCTTACGATAAAGGATGTTGGGAACAACGATGTGACGTCGAACTACGACATCACGTACGTCCAGGACTTCACGGGCGAGATCACGAAGTACGCCGTGACGGTGACGGCTGCAACGGACACGAAGATCTACGATGCGACGACTTCGTCCGACGGTGTTCCGACCT
>CAYUYM010000268.1:0-3839 GCA_964449305.1 uncultured Chromatiales bacterium
AGCCCAGCCGGAGCACGTCCTTCACCACCTCGTCCATGGGGCGGTGATCGCCGAGCTGGAACTGTTCCGCATCGGCATGCGCCCCGGCGAGGTAGCCGCCCGGATCGGTCTTGGATCCCGCGCTGATCTGGGACACGCCGTAATCGAAGAGGATGCTTCGGGCCTCGGGCTGCTCGCGCGTGGAGAGGATGATGCCCGTGTAGGGCACGGCGATGCGGAGGATGGCGACGAGTGTCTGGAACACATCGTCGGGGACGGTCCACGGCGAATTTGTACTGTCGAGCGGAGCGTTGAGCGCCGGCTCGAGGCGGGGCACGGAGATCGTGTGCGGGCCGACGCCGTTGAAGTTCTCCTCGAGGTGGATGATGTGCTGCATGAGTGCAAGCGTCTCGAAGCGATGATCATACAGGCCGTACAGGATGCCGACACCGACGTCGTCGATACCCGCCTCCAGAGCACGATCCATCACCTCCACACGCCAGTCGTAGTCACTTTTCCTCCCTGATGGATGGACATGGGCGTAGGTTTCACGGTGGTAGGTTTCCTGGAAGCACTGGTAGGTTCCGATGCCGAAGGTCTTCATCGTGCGGAACTCGTCCACCGACAGCGGAGCGGCGTTGATGTTGACGCGGCGGATGTTGTTGCCATCGACGTTCACATCGTAGACGGTCCTGACAGACTCGCCGATGTAATCGAGGCTCGATTCCTTCGGGTGTTCACCGGCGACCAGGAGCAGGCGCTTGTGGCCCTGGGTGAGGAGGAACTCCACCTCGTGGCGGATCTCCTCCTGCGTCAGCGTGCTGCGGATGAGGTCGGTGTTGTCGCGGCGGAAGGAGCAGTAGAGGCAGTTGTTGACGCAGCGGTTCGAGAGGTAGAGGGGTGCGAAGAACACAAGGCGATTGCCGTAGATCTCCTGCTTGGTGCCGCGTGCCTGCGCGTGGATGGCTTCGAGGATCTCCGGGGATTCGGCGCGGACCAGCGCGGCGACGTCCTCGATGGACAGCCGCTGGCGCCCGCGCGCATGATCCAGAGCCTCGCGCTGGCGGGCCTCGGTGGAATACAGGGGGTTGTCGAGGAGTTCTCCGATGCGATCCTGATCAATGAAATTCATGTGCGTGTCCGATATGGTGAAAAAACAACACCCATTCAAACACCATGATCGGGGTGAATGGTTGCATTTCCTGCCACAATTTCAGGGAAATCGGGCAACGAGGCAACAGCGAATTCGGGGTCACTCCTCGATGTCGTGTGCCGTGGGGATGTGGCGTTTCGGGAGGGTGATGGTGAAGGCCGTTCCGGGGCGGTCGGGGGCGCTGTCGAGGCCTGAAGGGGATTCCACCGAGATGGTTCCGTTGAACTGGTGGATGACGAAGAGCACGACGGACATGCCAAGTCCGGTTCCCTCAATGCCCTTCTTCTTGGAGATGGAGGAGCGGTAGAAATCGTCAAAGATCTTTTTCTGTTCGGTTTCGGGGATGCCGATGCCATTGTCGGCGATGGTGATGCGAAGTGCGTCGTCCACCAGCTTGGCGTGGATCTCGACGCGTCCATCCTCCGCCGTGTATTTGTACGCATTCGAAATGAGATTCGAGAGGGCGAGTTTCAGCATCTTCGGTTCGGCCTCGATCACGTTGTCCGCATCCGCCGGCCACCATTGGGAGAAGGTGAGGCGTTTTGCCTCGAACATCACCTTCATTTCCGCATAGATGTCCTCGAACAATGCATGGATGTTGATCTGCTCGATGGCGAGGTCCTTGGTGAGCTTGAGGTGCGAGAACTGGAGCACGTCGTTGATCATGACGAGGCTTCCCGTCAGCCTGGCGTGTGAGCGCTCAATGGGATGGAGGAACTGCTGGGGGAGCTCGCCGAAGGTCTTTTCGAGGAGCATGTTGAGATAGGTGATCGCCGCGGCGATGGGGGTCTTGAGGTCGTGCACCACGGACATCACATAGCGGGATTTCGCGGCCTCCGCCTCCTCGAGCTGCTTGTAGGCCCTGTTGAGCGAGCGTTCACGCAGGTAGAGCTCCTTGGAGATGGAGTTGGCGAGATAGAAGCTCACATAGAGCATGGCCGTGAAGGCCGCGAAGTGGGCGGCAAGGTAATGCGGGTTGTTGAAGAGCGGGAACGGGAGGAAGCCCTGCACGGCGTTGTGGGCGATGACCCCCTGCTGTTCGAACAGAGCGCCGGTGATGGTGATGGACAGCGTGATGGTGATGATCACGGCCATGACGCGGCCGGGGAGGATGAGGCTTCCGAGAATGACGTGGAAGATGAAGAACAGGTAGAACGGGCTTTCGATGCCGCCGGTGTAGTAGATCAGGACCGCGAGGCTGATGAAATCCGTTGTGATCTGGATGAGGGCGAAATGCAGTCCGTGAAACGGAGCGTAGGTGGCCGGCAGGAAGCGGATGCTGTAATGGAAGACGATGTTGTAGGCCACGATGACCGCGGTCAGGGTCATGAGTGGCATCGCCGGCAGCGTGATGTCCGGCAGCAGGATGTCGGCGATGACGAGGGCCATCATCATCACGCATGCGCCGTAGCGCAGATGGATGAGCCACATGTTCCGGGTCTTCAACGAGACCCAGAACTGTTCGAACATGATCCACTGCGGGGTCAGACTCAGAATGGGGCGCTTCCTCATGGTGTCGTTCGTTCAGCCTGTCTGGTGATGGTGGACGGTGACGGCCTCAATCGAGAGCGATCGGTGGGCGGCGGGAAATGTCATGGTGCAATCGGCACGGTGATTCACCCCAATGTAGGGGGAATTTCTGTCAACTTCCAGCAGGTGCGTGGGGAAATGCAGGAGGGGAGGAAATGCGCGACAGGCGGTCCGACAGCCCGGTGGGCTGCCGAACCGCCTGCAGCAGGTGCTACGCGATGTACTTTCCGCGCTTGGTGTAGTGCGTATGGAGAAGCTTGTGTGAGAGGTGCCCGCAGGGACCCTCGGTGAAGAACTTCTCGTACAGGTACTTCACGTGCGTGTTTTCGTGGGATTTCCGGAGGGGGAGTTCCGCGTCTTCCTTGTAGATGGCTTCCGCACGCTTCTGGCGGATCTCGGGAGATGTGGGGATGGGCTGTCCGCCGCCGCCGATGCAGCCGCCGGGGCATCCCATGACCTCGATGAAGTGCACGTCGCTGAGTTCGCCGCGCTTGAGGGCTTCCATCACCTTCTTGGCGTTGGCGGTGCCGTGCGCGATCATGAACTTGAGGTCGACGCCTTCGAGGAAGCTCCACTCGGGGAGCACGTTCTCGAGCTTCACCGATGCCTGTTTCACGCCCTCGAAGCCGCGGCAGGGAAGGATGTCGAGGTTGGAGAAGGGCACTTCACGACCGGTGACCAGCTCGTAGGCCGTGCGCAGTGCGGCTTCCATCACGCCACCGGTGGCGCCAAAGATGAGACCGGCACCCGAGGCCTCGCCGAACGGATCGTCGAAGTCGGACTTCGGCAGTTCCGGCAGCTTGAGGCCGGCTTCCTTGATCATCTGGGCCAGCTCACGCGTCGTGAGGCCGTAGTCCACATCCTTGAACCCGGAGTCGTACATCTCGGGGCGGTTGCACTCGAACTTCTTCGCCGAGCACGGCATGACGGCCACGGTCACGATGTCGGCCGGATCCACGCCCTGTTCCTGGGCGTAGAAGGTCTTGATCACGGAGCCGAACATCTGCTGCGGGGACTTGCACGACGACATGTAGTCCAGGTATTCCGGATAGAAGTGCTCGATGTACTTCACCCAACCCGGGGAGCACGAGGTGAACTGTGGGAGCTTCACCGATGCATCCTTGTCCACGAGGGCCTTTTTCAGGCGGAGAAGCAGCTCGGTACCTTCCTCCATGAT
>CAYUYM010000269.1:0-3823 GCA_964449305.1 uncultured Chromatiales bacterium
CATGCCGTGTCAGCGGACGATGGCCAGCTTCCGGGTCATGCGTTCGGTGCCGGTCTCGAGGCGGTAGAAGTACACACCGGGCTGGAGTCGGGCTGCATCGAGTTGGACAAGGTGGTCGCCCGGCATGCGAACGTCGTCGACGAGGGTCTGCACGCAGCGTCCGCTGGCGTCGTAGACGGCGAGGCGCACGTGCGTCCGCTCGATGATGGTGAAGGGAAGCGTTGTGGTCGATGCGACAGGGTTCGGATAATTGCGCCCGAGGGTGAACGTCCGTGCAGTCGGTTGGGCTTCTGCATCCACAGTGATGATGGCCGAGGCCATCCACGCGCCGCGGCCGTGGGTGCCGGCGAAGAGGATGTCGTCGGGCGTGATCTTGAGGTCATCGATCACCACAGTCGGCAGGCCCTCACCAAACGGACGCCAGTTGGCCCCGCCATCGGTGGAGACGTAGACGCCCACATCGGTGCCCACGAACACGACCTCGGGATTCCGCTCCCAGACGGCGATGGCGCCGACCGGAACCTTCGGCAGCGAGGTCTGGGGCGTTGAGCCGGACATGAATTTCCAGGTCGCCCCGGCGTCCGTGGTCTTGTACACACCACTCTTCGGGTCGAAGGCCGAGGTCCCCACATAGGCCGTCTTCGGATCGGAGGGATGGGCGGCGATGGCATTGAGGAAAAGCGCCGGAATCTTCTGACTCACATCCGTGCCGTTGACATTGGCCCAGGTCACATTGTCGGCGAGGGCCATCACGTTTTCGGAACGGAACACGACGCCGGTGCTGCCGGTCACGCCCCAGAGCACGTTCGGGTTCTGAGTGCAGATGGAGAGATCCTGGAACTGCCGCGTCCAGTACGTGCCCTTGGTGAGGTCCTCGGAGATCGGCAGCCACTGACCGCCCTGGTTGCCTGTGCGATACACCTTGTGCCCGGCGATGAAGAGCGTCCTGTTGTCGGTGGGATGCATGAGGAAGGGGGCGACGAAGGACATGAGCGAGGAGTTGTCGGTGCCGCGCTCCAGGCCGGTGGTGATGCCTTTGAAGGAGCCGCCATTGTTGTCGGTGCGGGCGATGTTGCCGTATTGTGATTCCACGTAGTAGGTCTGCGGGAGTTTGTGATCGAAGCAGGTGTAGCCGCCGTCACCGCCCCATGTGAGACGTGTCCAGTTGCTGTTGCCCACCTGGCCGATGTTGTTGCGACGGTCCTGCGTGCCACCCAGGACGCGCTTCGGGGTGGAGGCATCGACAGAGATGCCATAGAACTGGAAGGTGGCGAGACCGGTGGCCATCTCCTGCCAGGTGGGTTTTCCGTCGGTGGAGTTGTTCGTCCGGTAGATGCCGCCATCACCGCACACCATCATCTGGTTGGGATTCACCGGGTTGAACTCGCCCCAGTGCATGTCCACCCATGTGGAGTACATGGCGTCGTTCTGGTTCGACACCTTGGTCCATGTCACGCCGAAGTCGGTGCTGCGCCAGGTCTCGATGCCGCCCATGTACACGATGTTGTGGTTGGTCGGATGGAAGCGGACGAAGCAGTTGTAATCGCCCTGTGCACGCATGAACCCCTTGACGGAGACGTTGTTCGACGCCGGCATGCGCTCCCAGCTGTCCCCGCTGTTGGTGGAGCGGAAGATGCCAAGGAGGTCGAGGTCGCCGGGGTATGCTCCTCCCGAGGACGCGGCGCGTTTGCTGGAGGTCACCATGATGCACATGATGGCTCCCGGGTTGGATGGGGAGGCATCCATCACGATGCGCCCGATGGAATCGGCCGGAGGGAGATTGGTGCTGACCTTTGTGAAGGAGTACCGGTCACCATTGCGATCGGACACGTAGATGCCGTTGGTGGACGTGCCGTTGTAGTACCCCATCGCGACGATGACGCGGTTCGGCTTCGCACGATCGACCAGGACGCTGCGGGCGGGTCCGTCGATCACCTTGGCCCATGTCGCCCCGCCATTGAGGGATTTGTACAACGCGCCGCTCGCGCTGCCGAAGGACATTGCGGCGAACACCGTGTCGGCGCCTGCCGGATGGAGCTCAACGTAATTGACACACTGGTCCTGCGTGGAGACGGGGATGTTGCAGTTCTTCCATGTCGCTCCTCCGTCGGTGGTCTTGTACAGGCCGGTGCCGTAGACTGCGTCGGCGTTGTTCGTCCCCTCACCCGTGCCGGCGTACACCGTCTCCGGATTGCGTGGATCGATGGCGATGTGGCCGATGGCAAGTGTCGGGAAATTGTCGGTGAGGGGCTCCCAGCTTGCGCCATTGTTCGTGGATTTCCACACGCCACCCGATGCGGCTCCGGCATAGAGGATGTCGGGGTTGGTCGGATGATAGCGGACCACGCGCATGCGACCTGCGGAATTGAAGGGACCGACACAGGTCCATGCATTGTCGATCGCCGCCTTGCGGAGTGCCAGGGCGCGAAGCTGCCCATCACGGTGCGCCATGGCGGCGAGCACACCCTGCGAGATCGGGACAGAGGTGTTGAAGGTGCGGGGGAAGATGTAGTAGTCGCGGTTGGGATGTGCAACAGCGCCTGCGTCATGCCGTTCATCCGGGAAGGCCTTCCTGTTGCGTGCCCGCGTCTCCTTCTTCATCTCCGCCGCCTCCCGTGCCTGGCGGATGGGGTCGAGTTCGGAGTCGAGAAACAGGCCTGTCGTGGTGGTGACAATGAGCACCGGAAGGGCGAGAAGAACGAGGCGCAGAAGCGTGTTGATGTGTTTCATCAGGGCGGTATCCTCACATGGTGTACGGAGTGCGGGCACTCCCAACGGGAGCGCGTGCTGCAATATCGGAAATTCCCACCGAATCCCCGACGGTCAGCGCTTGCATCTCGCCGCGCTTCAACGGAAATTCGCATATCACGTTCCCCGGAGATCCCCCATGGCATCCACCACCCCATTGCCGAGCATCGCCGCCACCGATCGACGGCTGGCAGACCTGGCCTTCCACACCATCGAACGCCGGCTCGGCGTCGCGTCACAACGGCATGCCGTGGATCCCGCCCTGCATCACGCCCCCCATCACGGGGTTTTTGTCACCATTCTCGTCGGCGGCCACCTGCGCGGCTGCATCGGCTACCTTGATCCGGAGATGCCCCTCGACGAGGCCGTCCGCATGGCGGCCGACGGCGCCGCGGCCCACGACCACCGTTTCCCGGCGGTCACAGCCGATGAGCTCGACGATCTGACGCTCGAGATCAGCCTGCTCGGGCCCTTTGAGCGCATCCACCACGCCAAGCAGATCGAGATCGGGATACACGGCATTGTTCTGGAACATGGCTACGCACGAGGTCTGCTCCTGCCCCAGGTCGCTCCCGAGCAGGGCTGGGATGCCCTCGAGTTTCTCCGCGCCCTCTGCCGCAAGGCGGGGGTGCCGGCGCACACATGGAAGGATCAGGACGCCCGCATCCACCGCTTCACCGCCGATGTTGCTCATCATCGCTTCGCCGACTGGAGGGACACGCAATGACCATCACCCGCCGCGCCCACGTCGCCGGTCTCTTCTATGACGACGATGCGCTCCGCCTGAGGCAGGATGTGGAGCGCATGCTCGCCGGTCCCTTTCACACCACGCTCACCGACCCCGTCCTCGGCATCGTCGTCCCACACGCCGGACACATGTACTCCGGCAGCACCGCGGCCGCAGCCTTCGCCCTGCCCGATCTCGCCGCCTGCGACACCGCCTTCATCGTCGCCCCCTCGCATCGCGCCTCCTTCACCGGCGTGTCCGTCTTCGACGGAGATGCCTATGGCACCCCCCTCGGCGCCCTGGATGTCGACATCGTTCTGCGTGACGAGCTGCTCAATGCAGGCCCCC
>CAYUYM010000270.1:0-3810 GCA_964449305.1 uncultured Chromatiales bacterium
ACAACGAGCCCCTGCCGAACACCGGCTGCAATCCGGCATCGCACCGGTATCAGATTGAGAAGATGGGGACGGGCGCGCCCTTCGCCTTCCAGGTGCTCGATTCCAACTACAACATCCTGGAGGAGAAGGTGATCCCGCGCTACGAGGACAACTGCGGATCGCTGAAGATCACGGTGGAGAAGCTCCCCACGAAACCGGAGATCAACATCTGCGACATCGAGGCCGTCTGCAAGGATGGCCGGGTGGTCGGTCTGCGCCTGTGGGCGGGCATCTTCGAAGAGGATTCCACGCAGCCGGGCGGGCGGCGCAACTCGCTCAAGAACATCGCGCCGCGGCAGATCGCGATCGTCGACAACGGGTATGTCATGTGTGACATCGATTCCATCTCGTGCACGGCGCCCGCGGGGCAGGTGGCCGTCGGCCTCGTGATCGACCGCTCCGAAAGCATGGGCGCACCCATCTCCCTCCAGGATCAGACCATCCGCATGACCGCCGCGAAGCAGGCACTGACGCACTTCATCGACAACATGCGCGCGGGTGATTCGGCCTTCGTACTGTCCTTTGCCAGCGACACCCGGCTCGACCTGAACTGGACGGCGGATCATCAGCAACTGAAGGCGGCCGTGGGGGCACTGCAGCCCGAAACGAAGACGGCGTTCTACAAGGCGGTGCTGGAGGGGCTCGAGAAGGCCGCGGCGTCATCGGCGCAGAAGCGGGCGCTCATCGTGCTGAGTGACGGATACAACACCGACGGCACGGACTGGTCGGATGCCATCCTCGACGTGGTGCGTGCACGCAACATCCCGATCTACATCCTCGGCCTGGGGCTGCGCAGCGACGATGCAGACAAGATCGGCAGGCAGCGCATGGAGGCCATCGCCACCGCCTCGGGCGGGCGGCTGTACGAGATCCATCAGGCCTCGATGCTCGACTCGATGTACCGTGTGATCTCCGCATCGCTCATCAACGAGGACTGCTGTGCCATCTACTTCCGGACCTCGGACTGCACCCCCGGCACGCAGAAGTTCCTGCGCATCATCTACGCCCCGTCGGACACCGTCATCCTGACCAAGGTTGTCAGCTATGTCTGCCCCGCCTGTCCGCAGGCGACCGGTGTTGAGCCGGAGGACCGCAGACCGGTGCCGCAGCCCTTCCGGCTGGAGCTATCGCCTGTGCCGACGAACGGCGATCTCACCGTGCGGTTCGATGCCCGCAGGGCGGGAGCGTACACGCTGGTGATCACCGACCTGATGGGAAGCGAAGTTCACCGGACGCAGATGTCCATCCCCATGCCCGGCTTCCGGAGCACGACCGCGCCAATGCACCATCTCCCAAAGGGATTGTATATTGTCGTCATTGACGGACCGGACGGACTGGCGTGGGGAAAGACCCTGGTCGAGTGATTGGTGGGGCGGAGGGTGAAGAGGGAATGAAGAATGAGGAATGAGGAATGAGGAAAAGACACCGTGAGCGGGTTCAGGTGATAGTGATCGCCAATTCCGAATCCAGCAACTGTCAACTGTCAACTGTCAACTATCAACTGTCAACTATCAACTGTCAACTGTCAACTGTCAACTGTCAACTGTCAACTGAATACGGAGTTCCCATGCTCGGTTCCATTGCTGGCGACATCATCGGATCGCGTTTTGAACGGCACAGCATCAAGCGCACCGAATTCACATTGTTCACGTTCCCATGCCGGTTCACCGACGACACCGTGCTGACGCTGGCGGTGGCGGAGGCCATCATGACGGACGGCGATTATGCCGGGGCGCTGCGCAGATTTGCGAACCACTATCCCGATGCCGGCTATGGAGGAGGCTTCAAGAAGTGGATGGCCGATCCCGATGCTGCGCCATATCGGAGCTTCGGGAACGGGTCCGCCATGCGTGTGGCGCCCGTCGGCTTTGCCTTTGATGATGAAGCGCTGGTGCTGGCCGAAGCGAAACGATCCGCCGAATGCACGCACAATCATCCCGAGGGCATCAAAGGCGCGCAGGCCGTGGCGTTGGCGATCCTGCTGGCGAGGCAGGGGGCGGACAAGGAAACAATCCGCCGGGAGATCAGCGGGCGTTTTGCGTATGATCTGACTCGCAGCATCCGCGGGATAAGACCGGGATATCGGTTCGATGTCTCCTGTCAGGGCAGCGTGCCTGAGTCCATCATCGCCTTTCTCGAATCCACCAGTGTGGAGCATGCCATCCGTCTCGCCGTGTCGCTTGGCGGCGATGCCGACACCCAGGCCTGCATCGCCGGCGGGATCGCACATGCATTCTACGGCAACCTGGATGCAACGATGGTATTCAGCAGTTGTGTCCGTTTGTCGAAACACCTGGCTGATGTGGTCTCGCGGTTCGAGCAGCGCTATCACACGATCGATCCGCCAAAGGACGTCCCGATGCCCTGGAAGCCGTACGAGCTGCCGTTCAACACCGGCGACGCTGTGCAGATGAAGACCGAAGAAGAGCTGATCGGCATACACGAGTACTTCATGCAATATCCCAACGCATTCGCCGAGGACTGGTATCCCCTTGAGGTGTCAGTCCGTCGGATGCAGGGCATTCCGCTGCATGTCGGCATGGTGGTGATGTATCACGGCGGCATCCCGCTCGCCTATCTCAGCTTCATGGATGAAGGGAAGCCGATCACGATCAGGGTGATGCAGATGGTGCTGAAGGGGAGGGCATAGGGAATGGAGAATCTTGAGTTCAAATTTCCAGCACAATACTTTGCGCCGAGAACGACGCCTGCTGGAGTTGCCTTATGCCCTATCGCCGACTGACTTGTATCGAACGCGAGACCATCAACCAGATGCTGGCAAACAACGCCTCGACAGCATCTATTGCCCGTCTTCAGGGATGGGCTGTGAGTACCGTCACTCGGGAGAATGCGCGAAATGCACGACCCTGCGGACCGGCTTCTGCATTCGCTGCCGAAACGCAAGCCAGGGTGAATGCCGCATCCCGTCATCGGCGGTGCAAAATCCCTTCCACACCAGAGCTCGAGGCCGAAGTCATACGCCTGTTGCAACTGCGGTGGTCGCCTGAGCAAATTGCGCGCAGCCTCCGATCCACCCACCCGGACACCCCCGCCATGCATGTTTCGCACGAGACCATCTACACCTACATCTACGTGAAGGCCAAGAAGACACTGCGCCAGGAACTGTTGTTGCACCTGCGATTGCACCGAAAACGCAGGCTCAAGCGTGGAGCGGCACGAGACCGCCGTGGGACGATTCCCGAGATGATCTCGATTGACGAGCGTCCGCCCGAGGTTGAGGGACGGACGATTCCGGGCCATTGGGAAGGAGACCTGATCATGGGGAAGGACCACAAGAGCGCCATTGCGACGCTGGTCGAACGGACGATACGGTTTGTCATCCTCGTACCGTTGCCCTCCTACGATGCCGCGACGGTGCGCAAGGCGTACACCCGTGAAGTCAAGACCCTGCCAGAGCAGTTGCGTCAGTCGCTGACGGTGGACCGTGGCCGGGAAAACACGCAGAATGCCCTGTTCACCAAGGACACGAAGATGAAGGTGTACTTCGCGCATCCGTACAGTCCCTGGCAACGCGGCACGAACGAAAACACCAACCGGCTCGTGCTGGATTTCTTTCCGAAGAGAACCGATTTCGCCACCGTGTCGAAGAAGGAACTCAAGCATGTGCAGCGCCTGCTGAATGAACGGCCGAGGAAAACACTCGATTGGAAGACGCCCGCTGCTGTGTTTGGGGACCTGTTGTATTCCTTTCAATCACCGCCTCTCGTTGCGTTAGGAACTTGAATCTGCCTATCATCATGGTGATCCATC